>JAPOJV010000188.1 GCA_029978085.1 bacterium | reverse complement strand
GGTGCGGATGGCTGCGACCAGCTTGTGGACGACGGCGGTGATGCCACGCTGCTGATCCACAAGGGCAAGGAGTTCGAGGAGAAGTTCGCCAAGGACGGCAGCCTGCCGGACCCGAACAGCACCACGAACCCCGAGTTCAAGTGCATCCTCCAGCTCCTGAGGGACTCGATCCAGCAGGACAAGACCAAGTACACGCGCATGGCCGCGAAGTGCCGCGGCGTCTCCGAGGAGACCACCACGGGCGTGCACCGCCTGCGTGAGATGGCCGCCAAGGGCGAGCTGCTCTTCCCGGCGATCAACGTCAACGACTGCGTCACCAAGTCGAAGTTCGACAACCTGTACGGCTGCCGCGAGAGCCTGGCCGACGGCATCAAGCGGGCCACCGACGTGATGGTGGCCGGCAAGGTGGTCGTGGTGGCTGGCTACGGCGACGTCGGCAAGGGCTCGGCCCATGCGATGAAGTCGCTGGGCGCCCGAGTGATCGTCACCGAAATCGACCCGATCAACGCCCTGCAGGCGGTGATGGAGGGCTTCGAGGTGACCACGATGGAGGAGGCCTGCTCCCGCGGCCAGATCTTCGTGACGGCCACCGGCTGCCGCGACGTGATCAAGGGGGAGCACATCGCGAAGATGCCCAACGACGCGATCATCTGCAACATCGGCCACTTCGATCTCGAGATCGACGTCGCCTGGCTGGAGAACACCAAGGGCGTCAAGAAGGTCGAGATCAAGCCGCAGGTCGACCGCTACACGCTGCCTTCGGGTAACAGCGTGATCGTGCTGGCCGAGGGCCGGCTCGTGAACCTCGGCTGTGCGACCGGCCACCCGTCGTTCGTGATGAGCACGAGCTTCACGAACCAGGTGCTCGCCCAGATCGCCCTCTGGACCGAAGGCGACAAGTTCGACATCGGCGTCCACCGGCTCCCCAAGAAGCTCGACGAGGAAGTGGCCCGGCTGCACCTCGACAAGCTGGGCGTGAAGCTCACCAAGCTCACGAAGGAGCAGGCCGAGTATCTGCACGTGCCAGTCGAAGGGCCGTTCAAGCCCGAGTACTACCGGTACTGAGCCGCGGGGATCGCGGGCGCGGGCGTTTCACGGGAAACACGAGGCCGGGGTGTGCTACCATCCCGGCCTCGTTTCGTATCCCGAGTCCACGTCCGAGGAACCCGCCTTCCATGCCCACCGTCGCTCCGCTCCGCGGCCTCCGTTACGACCCCAAGCACGTCGGCGCCCTGTCGCAGGTGATCGCGCCTCCGTACGACGTGATCGATGCCGCCCTGCAGACGAAGCTCTACGAGCAGCACCCGGCCAACGTGATCCGGATCGAGCTCAACCGGGAGGAGCCGGGGGATGGCGAGCGGAGCAACAAGTACACCCGGGCTGCCAAGTTCCTGAAGGAGTGGCGGGAACAGGGGGTGGTGATGCAGGAGCCGGCGGCCGTGCTCTACGTCTACCATCAGACGTTCGAGGTGGAGGGGCGGAAGCACGTGCGGCGGGGCGTGATGGCCCGGGTGCGGCTGGAGCGGTTCGGCACCGGCACCATCCACCCGCACGAAGAGACCATGTCGGGGCCGAAGCAGGATCGCCTGCTCCTCACGCGGGCCTGCCGGGCGAACCTCAGCCAGGTGTTCGGCCTCTATCCTGATCCCGCGGGCGAGGTGCAGGAGCTGCTCGATGCGGCCGTGGCCGGGCAGCCACCGCTGGAGGCAACGGACCATCTGGGCGTGAGCAGCACGATGTGGCCGCTGGCCGACGAGGCCGTGGCGGCCAAGGTGGCGGGGCTGATGGGGCCGAAGCCGGTGTTCATCGCCGACGGGCACCATCGCTACGAGACCGCCTGTAACTACCGCGACGAGGTGGCCGCGGCCTGGGCGGCCGAGCACGGCGGGGCGGAACTTCCCGCCGACCATCCGGCCAACTTCGTGCTCATGATGCTGGTGGGCATGAGCGACCCGGGGCTGATCGTGCTGCCCACCCACCGGCTGTTCGTGCAGCCGTCCGTGGCGTCGGCGGCGGAGCTGAAGGCGAAGCTCGGCGACTGCTTCACGACGGAGGCGGCCGGCACCGGCCCCGCTGCGGCGGACGCCGTCTGGGGGCAGATCGAGGCGGAAGACGAGCAGGGCACGCTCGGCCTCTACACCACCGGCGACCAGGCCTGGACGCTCGCCCGGATCACGCCCGCCGGCCGGGCCCGGATGGACGCCGTGGCCAGTGACCACGGCCCCGCCTGGCGAAACCTCGGCGTGTCGATCCTCCACCGTCTGGTGATCGGCGACCTGCTCGGCGCCAAGGAGATCCCGACCCCCGGCTACGTGCACCTCGTCCGCGAGGTGGTCGAGGGGCTGGGCAGCGGCAAGTATCCATTCGCCGCGCTCGTGATGCCGGCCACCGTGGACGACATCAAGCAGGTGAGCGAGACGGGCGAACGGATGCCCGCCAAGAGCACCTACTTCTACCCCAAGCTCGCCAGCGGCCTCGTCTTCAACCCGCTCGAGTGATTGGGCGCGTCACCAACGCGCTGCACACCACAGCGGGGAGGCGAGGGGTCGGTGGGAGCCCGAAGCGCGAGCTGAGGGAATCCGCGTGCCTTCATCGGATGCGGACCGTATACCACTCGGCTCGCGCCTCGGGCTTCCCGGGCATCTCGCGCTCGCCTCTTCCTGGTGGACCAGCGCCGGTTTCACGTGAAACCGGCTGCCTGCGTAGACCAGGCGGCATGCGCAAGTAGAGGCGTCTGCGCAAGCTCGACGGTTTCACGTGAAACCGCGGCCTCCTGCTGGGCCGACCTTGCGCCGCGGGGTGGGTTTCGCGGGGCGGCGCGGGCAACGTGACGATCGTGCCCGAAGTGGCCGATATTCCGAGGGCACGTGTCGTGCGACGGAAACCGGCGGAAGGGATTCTGCGCGTGGGAAGGATTCTCTGCGTGGCCAATCAGAAGGGCGGGGTCGGCAAGACCACCACCGCCTCCAATCTCGCCGCGGGCCTCGCCCGGGCCGGGATGCGCACGCTCCTCGTCGATCTCGATCCCCAGTGCAATGCCACGACCGGCTTCGGTGCTACGCCCGCCGCCACCCATCCGCTCGTGCTGGAAACACCGCTGTGCGAGTCGGTGGTCGAAACCACCGTGCCCGGCCTCTCGATCCTGCCGGGTAGCCGGAGCGTGCGCGACGTGGAGCGGATCGCCGCCCAGGCGCGGCAGGGCTCGGCCGTGCTCGAGAGCCATCTGTCGCGTGGCCTCGGCGCCTGGGACTACTGCCTGATCGACTGCCCGCCGTCGGTCGGCGAACTCACCCGCACGGCGCTCGCGGGCAGCACCGAGGTGCTGATGCCGATCCAATGCGAATACTTCGCGCTCGAGGGACTCACCCAGATGATCGAGGTGATCCGCGACGTGATGCAGGAACGGCCGGGCCGGCTGTCGTTCAGCGGGATCGTGCTCACGATGCACGACGCCGCGCTCGAACTGACGAGCGAGGTCGAGGCGGAGGTGAGGGACTTCTTCGGGGAGATCGTCTTCGAGACGGTGATCCCGCGGGACGTCGCCGTTTCGGAGGCGCCCAGCCACGCCCAAAGCGTGATCGACTACGCGCCGCGCTCACGGGGAGCGCGGGCCTACACGGAACTCTGCATGGAGGTACGCGACTGTGAGTAGGGAACGACGCCTGGGACGCGGACTGGAAGCGCTCTTGGGGCGGGCCGGCATGGAGCCGGCGGCCCCCGTCACCAACGGCTCGGCAGCCGTCGCGACCGCACGGCCGGCGGGGGCGCCGGGGGCGGCCGGTCTGGGCGCGGGCGCGGCCCGGCTCATCCTGCACGCGCCCGAGGAGCTCGAGCAGGCGGCCGCATCGCTCCCCACGAACGACGTCGCTGCGGCGGTCATCGACCCGAATCCCTGGCAGCCGCGGAGCGTGCTCGGCGATGCCGACCTCGCCGAGCTGGCGGCGAGCCTCAAGGAGCACGGGCTCGTGCAGCCGATCGTCGTGCGGGCCCTGGGGGATCGCTACCAGCTCATCGCCGGCCAGCGGCGGCTCGCCGCGGCTCGGCGGCTCGGCTGGACGCAGGTGCCCGTGCGCGTGCTCGATGTGGACGACCGGCAGATGGCCGAGATCGCGATCGTCGAGAACCTGCAGCGGCGCGACCTCGACGCGCTGGAGAAGGCGGCAAGCTTCAAGCAATATCTCACGACCTGGAACTGCACGCAGGACGAGCTGGCGAAGCGGCTCTCGGTCGATCGCTCCACCGTGGCCAACCTGATCCGGCTCCTGGAGCTGCCGCCGGCTGTGCAGCAGAGGCTGAGGTCAGGCGGGATCTCGATGGGCCACGCGCGGGCCCTCTTGCCACTCGGCGACGAAGACGAGCAGCTGCGGCTGGCGGAGCGGGTCGTGGCCGAGGGGCTGTCGGTGCGGGCGATCGAGACGGAGGTCCAAGAGATCATCCGCCGCGAGGAGGCCGAGGACATCGACGTGGGCCTCGCCGCCGCGCGGGTGGCGACGGAGGCGGCGCATGGAACGGGCGTCGCCGCCCCGAAGCGGAAGCCGGGCCGGCCGGCGACACGGCGGTCGAGCGAGATCGTGGCCGTGGAGAACCAACTGCGGCGGGCGCTCGGCGTGAAGGTGGTGGTGCATGCCAACGGCAAGGGGGCCGGGCGGATCGTGATCCCGTTCGCCGACCTCGACGAGTTCCAGCGGCTCCTCGAGCACGTCTGCGAGTGAGCGCAGCGGTCTGGTACACTTGTCAGCCGCTCGGGGCGTAGCGCAGTTGGTAGCGCGCTTGGTTTGGGACCAAGAGGTCGAGAGTTCGAATCTCTCCGCCCCGATTTGTCATGCGGAAAAGAGCCGCAGTCCGGCCCAGACGGCGAGCAGGGCCGCGAGCGTCGTGCCCACGACGTAGGCCACGGCCGGCACGATGCGGCCCGCCTCCAGCATCTCGACCGACTGGAAGGCGAACGACGAATAGGTCGT
>JAPOJV010000220.1 GCA_029978085.1 bacterium | reverse complement strand
TCGAAGAGCCGCATCACGGCCCGGGCCATCACGTGGGCCGCCGAGTGTCGCATCACGGGCAGGGCCCGGGCGTCGCCAGCGAAGAGCGGCTCGACGGTCACTTCGCCGGCGGCAGGCAGCGGCGCGTCGAGACCCACGGTCGTGCCGTTGAGCACGGCGGCAATGGCCCGCTTTTTCTTGTTTCCGCCGGTGGCCTCGGCCAAGACGTCGGCCACGCGGGCCGTCTGGGGAAACTCACGAATGGATCCATCGGCCAGGCGGACGTGGGGCATGGTGATGTGGGGTGGTGTGGGGTGCCCGAAAAAATGCGTGCGAAACCGGAGCGTAGCGGCCGCGGTACGGGGGGGCAAGGTTACAGGCCGCGCACGGTGCAGGCCGGCAGCACCGGCGAGTGTGCCGCTCCACGGGGTGATGCTGTAGGCTTCCAACCCAGCATGCACGCTCCAAATGATTGCTCCGCCGACCTTCACGGACAGGACACCGATCTCTGGATCATCGGCGTCCTGTTTCCGCACCTGAAGATGCGGCGATTCATCGACGTCGGCGCCGAGAAGGGCGGGTTCGCGAAGGCGCTCTTCCGGATGGGATTCGAGCGTGGCGTCCTGTGTGAACCGCTGCCGGCTCACGTGCAGGAACTCGGCCGCCGGTTCGCGGCCCCGCATGCCACGATCCTCCCATACGCGATCGACCGCGAGGATCGGACTACACACTTTCACGTCGCATGCGACGCTGCCGGAAACGATCTCGACTATTTCCATTCGCTCAACCGCGTTCCCGATCACGACTACTTTCGGCACGGTCGGCACCTGGACGTCCGCTGCCGCTCCCTCGCGAGTCTTCTCGACTCCGGTGAGGTCGATGCCGACATCGGGCTGCTCAAGATCGACACCGAAGGCAACGACCTCCGTGTGCTCCAGGGACTCGGTCCCCTGCGGCCTGAACTCATCATGTGCGAGTTCGTGCCGCCGGCCGTCTACCCGGACTGGCCACTCTCATTCGCCGAGAACCTTCTGGCGGAGGCCAGCAGACTGGGCTATCGCCATGTCATCGCCATCCAGCGCACCCACGGCATCGCTGGGGAATGGGTGCGGATCGATCCTGACGGCTTCACGGCCAACGACTGGGGAAACCTCGTCCTCATTCGCGAGGACGTGTTCGCGGCCGCCGCGACGGATCTGCAGTCCCGAGTCCGCGGCCACGCCGACCGCTTCCACGGTGAGCAACCCATCCCCATGCGGCACGACCCGCGGTATGGCGCTGCCTGTGCCGACTGGCTGCAGCACCAGGTCGAGGGTTTCTCGCGAGCGTCGGACCGCTCGGTGGCGATCGATGTGGGTGCCCACGAGGGAGTGTTTTTCCAGCCGTTGCTCGAGGCGAACCTCGTGTCCCGTCTCGTGCTCTTCGAGCCACAGCCGGCGAACGCTGCCCGGCTCCGGGAACGGTGCGTGGATCCACGGGTGACCGTGGAGGAAGTCGCCGTCGCGGCCACGACGGGCAGCGCGGAGTTCCTCTTCGGAGACGACACCGCCACTGGCTCGCTCCTCCAGCCCATGGGGCCGACACCGGCCGCCACGCAGGCATGCCCGGTGCCGACGACGTCCCTCGACGACTACGCCATCGCGCATGGCCTCCTCGACAAGGTCAACGTCTTGAAGATCGACACGCAGGGAACCGATGCCGCCGTCTTGCGGGGCGCGGAAAGGCTGCTCCGCGAAAGCCAGCCGCTCCTGGTCGTAGAGCTGATCTTTGCGCCGCTGTACGAACGGCAGGGCGATCCTGCCGCGCTCATCCTCTGGCTGGCGGAGCGTGGCTACCGGCTTGCGGGCTTCTTCGACGAGCACTTCAGCCGAGAGGGCTGGCTCGCCTGGACCGATGCCTGCTTCGTGCCTGTCGCGCGACTGCCGGGGTATCGCCCGCCGTTCGTGCTGCGCGGAGCCTACGAGTGATGGGCGCGATCCATTTCTCCATCGATCCGGCGCTCGCCGCCATCCTTGCGACGCGGCTCGACATCGGAGTATTCATCGAAACCGGCACGTTCAAGGGTGACTCCGTGGCTGCGGTGCGGACCTGCTTCCAGGAGTTGCACACCTGCGAGCTCTCGCCGGAGCTGCACGCGGCCGCGACGCAACGGTTTGCGAACGATCCCGCGGTGCACTGTTACCTTGGCTCATCACCGGACCGTCTGCGCGCGCTGGCCGCCATCCATGCCCATCACCCGGTCATGTACTGGCTCGATGCCCACTGGTGCAGCGCCGCCCATACCGCGGGCGAGGAGTCGCAGTGTCCACTGCTCGAGGAGCTGGAGGCGATCGCGCCCTTGCACCCAGAGTCGATCGTGTGGATCGACGACGCACGGTATTTCATGTCCCCGCCCACTGCGCCGCTCGAAGCCAGGGGCTGGCCGACCTTTCAGCAGGTGCTCGATCGTCTCCAGGCGCTCTCGGCGGATCACCACGTGGTGTTTGCCAACGACACGATCCTCTTTCATCCGGCCAGGATCGCCGGCGACGTCGCCGCCTATCTGCACACGCACGGCGCCGATTGGCTTGCGATCGCGCATGCCTCGCGACTCGCGGAGGAGCTGAGGGCCACCTGTGAGCAGTTGCGGATCGAGTGCGCGCGACAGCGCGAGCGGCCGCCGCCACGCAGCCTGTTTCGGCAGTGGCTCCGCCCGCCGACTGTGGACTGAGCCTCCCGCGGCGGCCGCTTCGCAGCCGGGCCCGAACCGCATTTCCTGGGTGGGGTATGGTCGTCGCTTGACTGGCCTCGATTCACGCGCGAGACTCTGGTTGCCGACTCTGCGGGCGATTAGCTCAGTTGGTTAGAGCACCAGCTCGACAAGCTGGGTGTCATAGGTTCGAGTCCTATATCGCCCATTTGGATGCCTTTTACAGTCGGCTGCGGCGGTACCAGTCGCAGAATCGGGCCATCCCCTCGCGGAACGACGTCGCGGGGTCGTAGTCGAGGAGCCGGCGGGCCTTTGAGATGTCGGCGTTGGTGATCTCCACGTCGCCCGGCTGAGGCGGCGCCTGCTCGATCACCAGTTCCTTGCCCGTCACGTCACGCACCACGTCGAGCG
>JAPOJV010000259.1 GCA_029978085.1 bacterium | reverse complement strand
GTCTGGTACTACACGTTCGGCGTGCACTGCAAGCAGAAGTTCGCCCGTTCGCATGCCCACATCTTCCACTTCGTGAAGGATCCCGCCGCCTTCACGTTCAACGTCGACGCGATCCGCGTGCCGAGCGCCCGCGAGCTCGTGTATGGCGACAAGCGGGCCAGCCCGACCGGCCGGCTCCCCGACGACACCTGGATCCTCCGCCCGCAGGACCTGCCCGACGGCTTCGAAGCCGACACCGATACCTGGTACTTCCCCCGGGTCTGCGGCACGTTCAAGGAACGGTCGGGCTGGCACGGCTGCCAGATGCCCGAGCAGCTGCTGGGCCGGATCATTCGCGCATCGAGCCACGCGGGAGATGTCGTGCTCGATCCCTTCGCCGGCAGTGGCACCACGCTCGCCGTCGCCAAGAAGCTCGGCCGGTCGTTCCTCGGCTGCGAGCTGTCGGAGAGCTACGCCGCACGCGTGACGGAGCGGCTGGGCACGATCACCGTCGGCGATCCGCTCGACGGCGCGGCCGAGCCGCTCAAGAGCGCACCAGCCACGAAGGACGGTCGGCGTCTCACCGCGAAGCGGCAGCCGCGGCCCAAGCGAAAGCAGTCTGCGACCGTACGACGCGGCAAAGCCACGCTGGTCAAGTGAACCTGCGGTCGGAGCCAGGCGGAGCCACGGATGGCGCGAACCAAGCGGACGAAGGCTGACGCCGCCCCTGCCCCAGCGGCTGGTTTCACCGCCCCTCCCGACGATGGCGGGCTGTCGATCGACCGGCTCGCCCAGGCCTTCGCCGCGATGATGGGCACGGCCGATCCGCAGGCCGACCAGCCTCCGGCCGATGTTGTGCAGGTGGATGCCTCGCCCGACCTGGACGAGGCCGCCGGTGGCGATGACGATGCGGCGCGGGTGACGCCGCTGTCGATCCTCGAGGCCTTGCTCTTCGTGGGGCTGCCCGGAGGGAGACCGCTCTCGAGTCGGTCGGTCGCCAGTCTGATCCGCGGCGTGCGGCCGGAGGAGGTCGACGATCTGGCGGTCGAACTGCAGCGGCGGTGCCGCGCGAACAACTGTCCCTATGAGGTCGTGTCGCGGGACGATGGCTGGGTGATGCGGCTGCGGCCCGAGTTCGCCCGATTCGGCAGCGTGCTCGAAGGCCGGGCCCGGCTCGTGCGACTCGACGCGGAGGCGCTCGACGTGCTGGCTGTGGTGGCGTGGAACCAGCCGGTGCTTCGCGATCGGTTGGTGGAGCTCGGCTGTGACGCACGACCGGCCACGCTGCGGCAGCTCGTCCGCCGCGGGCTCCTGGAGCTGCGGCATCCGGACGGGGATTCCGCAGGCGGGCCGACGTATCACACGACGCCGAAATTTCTGGAGGTGTTTCGGCTCTCGAGCCTCGCGGACCTGCCCGACCCACACGAGCCGCCGCCGTAGGGCAGACCCCGTAGGCCCGTCACCTGTAGGCAAGTCACGCCGTGACTTGTTCCGGTGTGGGCAAGTCACGCCGTGACTTGTTCCGGTCACGGCGTGACCGGGCTACTCGTGACCGGGCTACGTTGCCCTACTCCCCGCGGCGGC
>JAPOJV010000011.1 GCA_029978085.1 bacterium | reverse complement strand
GAGGTTGCCGCGTCGTCGCGTCGTAGGCCCCGCCACGGAGTGTGGGCAAGTCGCGCCGTGACTTGTGTTTCGGTGTGGTCTTGTCACGCCGTGACAAGCATTCCGGTGTGGTCTTGTCACGCCGTGACAAGCATTCCGGTCACGGCGTGACCGGGCTACCGTGACCGGGCTACCGTGACCGGGCTACGGAGCGGTCGTGTCTTCCGGGGCGCTCGTCGTGAACACGGGGTCCACGCCCGTGCCGAGTGGCCGGAGGAGGATCAGCTGCATGCCGGCGGAGGCCTTGCGATCCCGGACGAGTGCATCCCCCACGGTGGCCGAGGGAGCTTCGGATCCGCCGATCACGAGCATGCCCCGATGCGGCACGAGCGCGTCGATGGTGAGCTGCTCGAACCGCAGCCGCGCCTGCCCGGTCTCCAGCCGAAACATGCCCTCCTCCCCGATCCACGTGCGCTGCAGCGGTCCATGCTTCACTTCCGGCACGACCTCGAGCCGCGTGCGGCCGTCGGGGCCGGGCCAGGCCCGTGCCGTCAGCTGCGAGGTGCAGTCGCGATACGTGCCCCCGCGCACGCCGTCCGCATCGTGCTCGAGCACGACCACCTCAGGAATGCCGGCGGCTGCGACGATCTCCGCCCGCTTACCGGGCAGCAGTCGGAGCACCCGCCGTGAGACGGCCTCGTCTGCGGCCGCAGCGTCGGTGGTCGCGGCGGCGCTGGCGAGCCGTTCGGCCACCGCTGGCGGCAGTGGCCCGGAGAGGACGCCGGCGCGGAGGCCATTGGCGGCGAGCCGTGCCGACAGTTCGCTGCCCAGGGCTTGCTCGTCGACCAGCGTCCAAAGATCGGTGGTGATCACCGGATCATGCGGATCGTGCCGCACGAAGAGCAGCTCGATCGGCAGCGTGCGAACGGCGGTGGACACGTCGCGTGGGGCGGACGTTTCAGCGGTGACGGCGTCACCGCTTCCGGCGACGAGTGCCGCACCCGTCGGCAGCATCAGGCCCCGGCAGCCCGCCGTGACCAGGCAGGCAGTCGCCACGCAGAGGATGATCGGCGGGCAGAGTGGCTGCGAGGAGGAGCGCATGGCTGGCTCGTGAGGTAGGGAGAAATAGACTGCCCAGCCCCCCGCGTCAACGCCGATTGCGGGAGCGTAGGCCCGTCACTCCGTGTGGGCTTGTCACGCTGTGACAAGCATTCCGGTCACGGCGTGACCGGGCTACGGTGACCGGGCGACCGGCCGATGTCAGCAGCTGCGGATGGCGTTGGCGAAGATCGCGAGGCCGGCCCCCGACGCGGCCGGGTCGAGGCGGCCGACCCAGGCTGGATGCTGGGTGGCGTCGACGAACCGTTCGGGGTGCGGCATGAGGCCGAACACGCGACCGGTCTCGTCGCAGGCGCCGGCCACGTCGGCCTGGGCGCCGTTGGGGTTGGTTGATGCGTTGCTGGCGTCGGGGGCATAACGCAGCGCGAGCTGGCCTGCTGCGTCGAGCGCGGCGAGATCAGCCGCGGACCGAGCCACGAACCGGCCCTCGCCGTGGGCCACCGGCAGCTCGAGGGTGTCGATACCCTTCAGGAACACGCACGGACCGGCCGGCGCCCGCAGGTGCACCCAGCGATCGATGAACCGGCCCGATGTGTTGTGGGCCAGCGCCGCGCGAGCCGCGCCCGTCGCGGGGTCGGCGAGCAGGAGCCCCGTCTGGAGGAGCACCTGGAAGCCGTTGCAGATGCCGAGGATCAGGCCGCCGCGGTCGCGGAACGCCCGCAGCGCATCGCCGAGCCGTAGCCGTAACTCGAGCGCGAAGATCCGGCCGCTGGCGATGTCGTCGCCGTAGGAAAAGCCGCCAGGCACGCAGAGGATCTGGCAGTCGTCCATCAGCGTCGGCTTCTCCACCAGTGCCCGCACGTGGACGCGGCGGGCGAGGCCGCCGGCCCGCTCGAAGGCGTGCGCCGTCTCGTGGTCGCAGTTGGTGCCCGGAGCCCGAAGAATGAGTGCGCGGGGTGCCAGCATGTCAGCCGTGGCCTCCTGAGTGTTCCTGATGCGACATCCGCCGCCAGGCGGCGTCGAGTTGTGCAACTGCGATCCGTTCAAGCCGTCCGGCGGAGCCGATGGCTACGTCGGGCTCGGCTGTCACCGCGCCGACCCAGGCCCACGGGACGCCCGCGACCGCCTGCTCGAACGCGGCTGCATCGTCGGCCCGCACCTCGCAGATAAATCGGCCGGGCGTCTCGGCGAACGCGGTCACGAGATCGCGGTGCGCGGGATCGATGGCCGGTGAGAACTCGACGGGCGCCGCTGCGAGGTCGAGCGTGGCCCCGAGACGACCGCCGATCGCCATCTCGGCCACGGCCGCCGCGAGGCCGCCGTCCGACACGTCGTGGCAGGCCTGCACGAGCCCGGCCCGCTGCGCCGCGGCGATCGCGTGGATGACCGCGCGGCATGACGCGGCATCGACCTCGGGCACGCGGCCCCCCTGCGCCCGGCCCGTCAGTTCCAGCTGGCTCCCGGCGAGGTCGTCGCGGGTGAGCCCCACGACCGCGAGTCGATTGCCCGCGGCCTTGAGGTCGGGCGAGAGCACGCGGCGGACGTCGTCCACCTGGCCCATCGCCGTCGCAAGCAGCGTGGGCGGGATCGAGATCTCGCGTTGGACTCCCGCGGCATCGGTCCAGGCGAACACGTTGTTGAGGCTGTCCTTGCCGCTTACGAATGGCGCCGCGAAGGCGATCGCCATGTCGTGACAGGCGAGGCAGGCCTCGACGAGCGTGCCGAGCGATTCCGGGCGGCGGGTGTCGCCCCAGCAGAAGTTGTCGAGCAGGGCGATGCGGTCGGGATCGGCACCCGCGGCCACGACGTTGGCGATCGCCTCGACGATGCCTGCCGCCGCCATCTGATAGGGATCGATCCGGCCGAGCCGGTGCCGCAGGCCCACGCCGAGCACGATGCCCCGCGGACGGCCGAGCACGCCGCGGACGACCGTGCCGTCGGCCGGGCCTTCACCCGGACCGAGCAGCGGCTTGACGACACTCTTTCCCTGGACCTCGTGGTCGTACTGCCGCACGATCCACTCCTTGCTCGCCACGTCGGGCAGCGCGAGCACGTCGAGTAGGCAGGCCGCCAGGTCGCGGTCTGCGGCGGGCTGCCAGGCGGCGGGGGCCGCGGCCGGCCGCGTGAACCGCGACGGGAGCCGCTGCTTCGGCCGGCCCTCGTGCAGGAAGTGGCAATCCAGCTCGCCGGCGACGCGGCCCTCCCACATGAGCACGAGCCGGCCGGTGCCCGTGAACGTGCCGATCGCCGTGGCCTCGACGCCTTCCGCAGCGGCGACGGCCGCCAGCTGCTTCCACTTGGCCGGCGGCACGGCGAGCACCATCCGCTCCTGAGCCTCCGAGATCCAGACTTCGGTCGCGGAGAGCCCCGCATACTTCAGCGGCACCGTCTCCAGCCTCACCTCGGCGCCGAGTGTGGCGCCCATCTCGCCCACGGCGCTCGACAGGCCGCCGGCGCCGCAGTCGGTGATCGCGCTGAAGAGCTTCTGCCGCGATGCCTCCAGCACGAAGTCGGTGAGCGTCTTCTCGTGAATGGCATGCCCGATCTGCACCGAGCCCCCCGACTGGCTCTCGCTCGCACTCGACAGCTCGATGCTCGAGAACGTGGCGCCGTGGATCCCGTCGCGGCCCGTGCGGCCGCCCGCCACGACCACAAGATCTCCCGGCTGCACCGCCGCGTCGGCAGTATCTCGCGGCATGATCCCGACCGTGCCGCAGAACACGAGCGGGTTGCCGAGGTAGCCGGGATCGTAGGCGACGGCACCGGCGATCGTGGGGATGCCCATGCGGTTGCCGTAGTCGCGAACGCCGGCCACCACGCCGGCGAGCAGCCGCCGCGGCGGGATCACGCCGGGAGGCAGGTCGGCCGCCGGCGTATCGGGGGGCGCGACGCAGAACACGTCGAGGTTGGCGATCGGCTTGGCGCCGAGGCCGGTGCCGAGCACGTCGCGGATCACGCCGCCGAGGCCGGTGGCCGCGCCGCCGTAGGGCTCGATCGCCGACGGATGGTTGTGTGTCTCCACCTTCACGCAGATGTCGTGGTCGCCGTCGAACCGCACCACGCCCGAGTTGTCGCGGAACACGCTCACGCACCAGTCACGCGGTCCGAGCGCCTCCCGCACCTTGCGCGTGGCGGCGAACACCGTCTCCTTGAGCAGGTTGTCGAACCGAGCCGCGCCCGCGGGCCCCTCGTGATCGACGGCGCTCGCGAGCGTCTTGTGGCAGCAGTGTTCGCTCCAGGTCTGGGCGATCGTCTCCAGCTCGATCTCGAACGGCGGCCGGCCGAGTGACCGGAAATGATCGCGGACGGCATGCAGCTCTCGGACGGTGAGGGCCAGGCACTTCTCGCGGCTCAGTCGGGCGAGCGCCTCGTCGTCGAGCCCGTCGAGCGGGATCGTTTCCTGCGTGAACGTCCAGGGCTTGCCGCCGGCGAGCGTGCGCAGGGGCAACGGCCCCACGACGACGTCGTGGATCGCCTCGCTCGCGAGGAGGCTCCAGGCCAGTCGCTTGGCATCGGCCTCCGGCAGCGCGGGGAGCCAATACTTCCGCACACTGCGCACGGCGACCGGCTTCAGGCCGACGAGCGTGAAGGCATCCTTGGCGGTCTCGGCGGCCGGGTCGGTGACACCGGGGCGCGGCAGCACCCGCACGATCGTCGGCAGGCCGGCCGGGCCGGAGGGGGGCGAGGCGGCGTCTACCGCAGCGGCGGTGAACGACTCCGTGACCGGATCGGCGAGCACGGTCGCGGCGAGTCGTTCGACGTCGGCGGCCGTGAGGTCTCCTTCGATCAGCCAGCCGGCGGCCGTGCGGGCCTGCGTGCAGCCTGCGATGCCGAGATCGGCGGCCCCCGCCACCACGGCACGGGCCGCATGGTCGCCGGAGGCTTCCTTCGAGATGACGTCAACTTCCCAGAGCATCACGTTCTTCCTTGGCACGGGCGAGGAGTGAGACGAGGCGGCTACGGTCGCGGGCCGTGATCGCGGCGAGCATGTCGGCCGACGCGGCATGGATCGACTCGATCGCGGCGGCGACCGCCGGGCCGTTGTCGAGCAAAATGTCGGCCCAGAGATCGGGATCACCCGCGGCGATCCGCGTCGTGTCGCGCCAGCCGCCGGCGGTGAACCGGCGGTCGGCTGCGGGCGTGGCGGCAGCGATCGCCGCCGCCACCACGTGCGGCGCGTGGCTCGTGCGGGCGAGAATCGTGTCGTGCTCCGCAGGCGAGAGCGTGACCACGGTCGAGCCGATGGCGGCCCAGAACCGGCTGATCGCCTCGACGTCGGTCGGTGGCGTGTGGGGGCCGGGCGTGACCACCGTCACCCGCCCTACGAAGAGATCCGCGTCGGCAGCCGCCGGACCGCGGCGATGACTGCCGGCGATCGGATGCGCGGCGACGAATCGGCCGCGCCGCGTGTCGCGCGACCGTTCCCAGGCCGCCACGATCGAGTTCTTCGTGCTGCCCGCATCCGTGATCAGCGTGCCGGGGCGGACGGCGGCATCGATCGAGTCCAGCAGCGTGGGAATCGCGGCGACGCCGGTGGCCACCACGACGAGACTGGCATCGGCCACGGCTGTCGCCAGGTCGAGCGACGTGTCGCTCACGGCGCCGCGCTGCACCGCCTCGGCGAGGCTCGCGGCCGAGCGGCCGACGCCGATGACCCGATCGGCCAGCCGCCGCTGGAGCACCGCCTTGCCCAGCGAGCCCCCGATCATGCCCACGCCCACGATCGCGACGCAGGGCCAGGGGGCGGTGTCGGCGTTCATGGGCCAGAGGAGGGGCGGCGTGCGGGGGCTGACGGATTATTTCAGCAGGTTTTTTACCAGATGCAGGCCCACCGTGTTAGCAGGCCGTGGTCAACGTCGGGCAACGCAGCAACACCGTCCCCGCAGTCCGCTCGCGCCGTCAGCCTCCGCTCGCGCCGTAGTCTGCATGCTCCGCATGCGGCACCCGGTCCGAATGCCACGGGCCCGAGCTATTCCTCGGCGGGTCGACCTCCTGTAGCGTGGGTCGGGGTTGCCCATGCCCCGTCGCCGGACGCTCGCTGCGGACATCCTGTCCTTCGCTCGCTCGATGCCGCCTTCGCTTCGCCATCCTGGCTGCGCTCGGCGGCAAACGCCGGCTCCTGGGGCATGGGCAACCCCTCCGGTGCACATAATCAGACACATGTTCCGCACTCCTCAGATGCCGACGCGGCTGCTGGCCGAGCTCTTCGGGCGGCTGGCGATCGCGCTCGGGGCGGGCGTGGACCTGCGGCGGGCGTGGGCGTCGGAGGCGGCCCGAGTGCCGGCGCGGTGGCGGCCGGCGATGGAACGTGTGGCACGCCGGCTGGCCGCAAGCGATGCACTCGCGGCGTCGCTCCGCGATGCGGCGGGAGTGTTTCCGCCACTCGTATGCAGCCTGGTGGAGGTGGGCGAGCGCACCGGCCGCGAGCCGGAGGTGTTTCGCGACCTGGCGGCGTCGCTGGCGGAATCGGATCGAGCGGCGCGGCAGCTGCGGGCCGCCCTCGTGAAGCCGGCGCTGCAGCTGCTCGCGGCTGCCGCCGCTGTGGGCGTGCTCATCGTCGTGTCGGGATCGATCGGCGACCTTGACGGTCGTCCCGTCGACATTCTTGGACTCGGGCTCAAGGGCATGCCGGGGCTGATGCGGTATCTCGCGCTCCTCGCGGTCGGGCTCGGCGGCGTGCTGATCGCCGCGCCGCTGGTGCTGCGCAGCTGGCGTGACCGAGGCATCGTGCGGCAGGTAGCTGCGAGGCTGCCGGTCATCGGGCCGGCGCTCGTGGCCGGCGAGGCGGCCGCCTGGTGTCGGGCAGCGGCGATGGCCGGCCACGCGGGACTCGATGCCGGCAGGCTCGTGGAGCTGGCCGCAGGGGCCGCGCCAGGGCTCCGCATGTCCGCAGCCGAGATCGAATCACGGCTCCGCGCCGGCGCCACGCTCGATGCGGCGCTCGCTGCATGCCGCCGGCTACCGCCGCGGGTGATCGAGGCGGTGGGCGTGGGGGAGTTGACCGGCACCACGCCAGAGGTGCTCGACCGTCTCGCGCCGCAACTCGAAGAGGAGGCCCGGGCGGGGCTGGCTGCGGCCGTCACGCTGGCCGGCTGGGCGGTCTGGGCAGCGGTGGCACTCCTCATCGCCCTGATCGTGGTGCGGTTCTTTTCGTTCTACGCGGGGCTCATCGAGGCGGCCGGCCGGCCGCTGTAAGATCGGTGCACAGCGTGTGTCGATAGTCATGCGGGCGAGGAAGTGACATGAGCCGCGTGTTCCGAGCGTGTGTGTGGCTGGCCGTCTGTGTGGGTGGTGCGGCCGCGGTATGGGCCGACGAGGCGGCCACTGCGCCGACGCATGCCGAGCGGATGGCGAAGCTCGGACTCTCGCGGTACGAGGGCGGCTGGCGGACGCGGCAGGAGATCGAGCTCCTGGAGCGAGCCGACCGCGAGGCGGCGACCGCCCGAGAGTGGAAGGCCCGTGTCGAGAAGCTCCGGGCCCGGCTCGAGCGGCCCGATGACATGGAACGGGCCAAAGAAGAGCTCCGCGGGCTCTCCGATCCGGCGGCTGCGCCGGCGGTCGCGACGCTCTTGGCCCAGGAGCAGGTGCAGCGTGTCCGCGAGCTGCTCGTCGAAGCACTCGGCCGGATGCGGTCGCAGGATGCGTTCGCCACGCTCGTCGCGGTGGCCCTCGATCACCCCGATCCCGAGACCCGCCTCGCCGCCACGGAGCAGCTCGCGGCCATCGCGCCCGAAGTGGCCGCGTCGCGGCTGGTGGCGGCGCTCGGCAGTGCCGATAACGCGCAGGTGAACCGGGCTGCGGAGGCACTCGGCCGGCTCGGCGTCGCGTCGGTCGCCCCCGCGCTCGTGGCCAGTCTCGAGACACAGCACGTCACGATGCCCGGTGCGGGTGGCCAGTCCGGCTCGATGTCGGTGACGTTCACGCCCTCGGGCAGCGGCCTCTCGATGGGGGGCGGCCCGAAGCCGGTGAAGGTGAGGGCCCGCAACGAGCAGGTCCTCGCCGCGCTCGTGCAGCTCACAGGCGCGAACTTCCAGTGGGACATCGCCGCCTGGCGCGATTGGCTCGCCACCCAAGCCCGCCCCGCCGCCGACATCGACCTGCGGCGCGGGTAGCGCCCAGCGAACCAAACCGCCGTGAGGGGCTGCCCATGCCCTGAGAGCCGGCGTTGGCGGCAAGCGAAGGCAGGATGCCGAGAGCGCAGCCGCCATCGAGCGAGCGGAGGGCAGGGATGCCCGTAGCGAGCGTCCGGCTCTCGGGGCATGGGCAGCCCCGAACCCACGCCACAGGAGGCCGCGAGCCGTTATGCGGCGCGGTCGCTCGTGATGGCGGCGGGGCGGCGGCGCTTGGGGAACCAGGCGGCGTCGAGCACGAGCGTGGCCACGCGGTTCTCGAGGTTGGGCCGAAACACCACGAGCAGGAGCACCGGCAGATACCAGGCCATGAACAGGCCGCCGTTGTGGGCCTTCCAGAACTGGCTGCCCAAGAGCACCGCGGCCGAGCAGCTCATCAGTGTGCCGAGGTTCTTCGGGGCCGGCCAGATCGCGAGCGTGGCGATCATCGCCACGAATGCGGCCAGCACCGGCAGCCGGAAGACGGGGTCATAGGCCGGCAGCGACCAGAAGCCTTCGAGCAGCACCTCGTTGGGCATGATCCAGCCGAACATCTGCCGCAGCTGACCGAGGAACACCGTCGTGTCCGGCGACGTAAACCAGAGCGCGACGACGAGCGCGGCAAGCGCGGTCGCCACGCCGAGCGCGAATCGCCGCACGCCCCGCTCCCAGTAGAAGCTGCACCAGAGTGGCAGGAGGAACACGGGATAGTAGATCGTGCCGATCGCCAGTCCGATGAGGCTGCCGGCGATGAACGGGCTGCGATAGGCGGCCACTGCCCAGACGACGAGTGCGCCGGGGAGCACGTGATCGACGCGGCCGGTCATGGTGGCGGTGTAGGGGAGGAGCAGGTAGAGCACGGCCGCCGCAATGCCCAGCCGCACGTTCTCGAAGTGCCGCCAGGCGATCACGATCATGCCCGAGACGATCGCGAGCTGGGCCACGATCGCCATCGTGCGGGCCGTGGTCTCATGGGCGGAGCGGCGGGTGGCGTCCGTGGGCGAGGGAGCCGCCGCAGCGTCGGCCGCGAACAGCCGCTGCGTCGAGATCTGCGGCAGGAGGAAGAGCAGGGGATAGCCGGGGCCGAGTTTCGCGAGCTGGTCGGCGTCCACGTTGGCCTCGCCCGCCCGCAGCCGGTCGGCCGTGGCCGCGACCGCCACGTCTTCGCGCTGCGGCCGCTTCGTGATCACGTTGGCCAACAGGAACACGAGCAGCGCGATGCCGAGGAAGACGAGTCCACCGGTCGTGAGATTCGGCTCCAGCATCGGCCGCCGCACCATCGTCGAATCGAAGAGCATCCGCAGGAGGAACAGTCCCGACACGGCGAACAGCCAGACAAAGCCGAGCTCGAGCGTCGGCTCGCTCGCCTTGAAGCTGCCGTATTCGTAGGCCAGCAGGCCCGGGGCAAGGAGGATCAGCCCGAGCAGGTCGAGGTTGCGGATGCTCCAGACGCGATTGAACTTGAAGAACAGCGCGATCGCCAGGAGCGACGACAGATAGAACCACGTCGTGGGATTGACGGCGTAGTACTGGAAGAGAATGTCGCTCATGCCGGAGTCGGGCGGGGGATCTGGCGGAGGATGGGGCGAGCCGGACGAATCTTCGAGCGTACGACCGCGACGCCCCGTGGGGAAGTTTGCCTACGGCCGGAACGGCCAAATGAGGGGCGCGAGGGCGACGGTGATCGCCATCACGATCAGGTTGAGCGGTCCGCCAAACCGCATGTAATCGCTGAATTTGTAGCCGCCGGGGCCGTAGATCATGAGGTTGGTCTGATAGCCCATCGGTGTCGCGAAGCCGCAGCTGGCGGCCACCGTGATCGCCATCACGAAGGGCATCGGGCTCACGCCGAGGTCGGCCGCGGTCTGCCAGGCGATCGGGAAGGTGAGCACCGCCGCGGCGTTGTTGCTCATCAGTTCGGTGAACAGCATCGCCACGAAATAGATCGCGGCCAGCACCACCCGCGGATCGTCGCCTGCGGCTGCGATCGTGGAGTCGGCGATGGCCGCCGCCAGGCCTGTCTTCTCCAGGGCCCGCGCCAGCCCGAAACTCGCTGCGATCAGCAGGAGTGATTCCCATTCGATCGACCGCCGGGCCTCGCTCGACGAGATGCAGCGGGTGGCCACCACCACGCCGGCCGCCACCAGCGCCGCGGCCACCATTGGCACGAGGTTGAGCGTGGCCGCGAGTACCATGGCCGCCAGCACGGTCAGCGCGATCCAGGCGCGGTCGTGCCGCGGCGTCGTCGAGTCGCTCACCTCGCTCACGAGATAGAAGTGACGACTCGACCGCTGCCGCTCGCGGAAGGCCGGGCCTGCCTCCAGAAGGAGCGTGTCGCCCGGTTGGAGGGCGATGTCGCCGATCTTCATCTGGAGACGCTCGCCGTTGCGGGCCACGGCAATGACGACCGCGCCATACGTGGAGCGGAACTGCCCCTCGCGGATCGTGCGGCCGACGAGCGGGCAGCTGTTCGACACCACCGCCTCGACGAGCTTCCGCTCGCTCCGCGGGTCGTCGAGCTTGAACACTTGGTCGGTCGCCGGCCGGAGGCCGCGGATCTTCTGCAGCTCGACGACGGAGTCGATCACGCCGACGAACACGAGGCGGTCTCCCTCCTCGAGTCGTTCCGTCGGTGCGACGGCGGCGATCACATGGCCGCCGCGATCGATCTCCATGAGGAACAGACCGTCGAGATGCCGCAGTCCGGCCGCCTCGATCGTGCGGCCCGCCAGCGGGCTGCCCGGCTCGACGAGCATCTCCAGTGAGTACTGCCGCGGGTCGTCGCTCTGGCTCATCGCCGGTCGCCGGTCCCTGAGGAGGAACCTGCTCGCCGTCACGAGGTACACAAGCCCCGCAGCGAACAGCGGCACGCCGAGCCAGGTGATGTCGAACATGCCGAGCCCGCGGCCCGTCTTGTCTTCGACGAGGCCGCTCACGACCACGTTGGTGCTCGTGCCGATGAGCGTGCAGAGGCCGCCGAGGACGACCGCATCGTTCATCGGCATGAGCAGCTTGGAGACGGCGAGCCGGTGCTTCCGCGCCCAGTCGCGGATCGCGGGCACCATCAAGGCCACGACCGGCGTGTTGTTCATGAAGCCCGAGAGGATTCCCGGCGCGATCATGGTGCGGAGCTGGGCCGAGGCAAGCGACGTGGGGCGGCCGAGGGCGCGGTCGACGATCGCCGCGAGGGCGCCGGTGCGTTCCACCGCGGCGGCCACCACGAACAGGCCCGCGACGGTGATCATGCCTTCGTTGCCCATGCCCCTGAGGGCCTCGTCGGGCGTGAGCACGCCGGCCGCCATGAGGAGCACGACGCCGCCGATCATCACCATGTCGGGGGCCCGCTGCACGAAGAGCAGCATGCCCAGCGACACGACGACGACCAGCGCCGTGAGCGCGGCCTGCCAGTCGGCCGGCCAGGGATGCGGTAGTGCGGCGAAAAGATCCATGAGGATCACACTTTCCCCCGCCCCCGGCGATCACGCAAGGGCAAAGGGGTCGGCCGCCGCCCTCGCCCTGATCGTGGCCGCGGAACTCAGCGGCGCGGTAGCCTGCGGGACGCAGTGAGCCGTCATCGCCGCAGGAGCCAGTCCCCATGTCAGCCGATCGCCAGTCGTTGACGTCCGAGAGATTCACCGAGTACTACGCGCAGCCCACGGCGCCCTGGGACATCGGCCGGCCGCAGCAGCCCTTCGTCATGGCCGTCGACCGTATCGGTCAGCGGGTGCTCGACATCGGCTGCGGCACGGGCGACCTGGCGATCTGGCTGGCCGAGCGGGGTCGCGCCGTGACGGGGATCGACTTCATCGAACCGCCGCTCGCCGCGGCGCGGCGGAAGGCGGCCGAGCGGGGCGTGGCGGTGAACTTCCTGCAGATGGACGCGCTCGCCGTCGGCGAGATTCCCGAGCGGTTCGACGCCGTGACCGACTGCGGACTCTTCCACACGTTCGACGACGCGGGCCGGGCGGCCTATGTGCGGGGCCTCGCGCGGCTGCTCGAGTCGGGCAGCCGTGTGCTGCTGCTCTGCATGTCGACGGCCGAGCCGGGCACGCATGGGCCGCGCCGCGTGAGCGAGCCGGAGGTGCGTGAGGCCTTCAGCGTCGGCTGGGAGATCGAGTCGCTCGAACCAAATCGGTTCGAGGTGGTGCCGGGCATTGCCGGCGCCGAGTTCAGCCCAGGCGGCGCCCACGCCTGGTTTGCCGTCATTCGCCGGACTGGCGATTCGGCGACGTCATGCCAAGCAGCGTGAACGCCGGCACTTCCCGCCAGGCCTGCTCCAGCGCGGCGATCGAGTCGAGATCGTAGTGGGCCTGCAGCGCGGCCTCCGTGCCGCGAACTGCCGAGTCGTCGAGGAAGCGGATGAACGTGGCAGGATCGCGCCGGGCCACGAGCCAGCGGACGACCGCGGCGCTCTGGCCGTAGAACACCCGTTGTCGTGGCGTGCCGGAAGGAAGCTGGTCGAGCATGAGGAGATCGCGGGGCGACCAGGCGAGGCCGTGGTCCTGACCGGTGCGGAAGTCGGCATCGTGCCGCCGCTGGATGTCGGCCGCATCGAACAGCACCGCCAGCCCCTCGTCGGCCCATCGCGGCGGCGGTCCAGCCACGAAGTGATCGGCGAGCACGACATGCACGATCTCATGGGCGAGCGCGTCGGGAACGACCGCACTCCCGTCGCCCATCACGTCGATCCGCCGCAGGAGCACGTCCGTCTCGCCGAACTCGATCGACGTGGCGCCGCGGGCGGCCGCGGGCGGGCCACCGACGGCTGCCGCGAATGCCCCGGGGTCGTGATGCACGTGCACCTCGCACCGCACCCGCCACGCCGCGGGCGCCGGCTGATCGAGCAGCGTTGTGAACGCCGTCGAGCGGGCTTCTTCCGCGGCGGTGACGATGGCCGCAGCCCGGTCGGCAGCGACGCCCACGACCCTGAAGTTGCCATCGGCCACGGCAGCAGAGGCCAACGGGATGGCCAGCCACGACACGACCGCCGCCCGCG
This sequence comes from bacterium, assembly GCA_029978085.1. GTDB lineage: Bacteria > Planctomycetota > Planctomycetia > Pirellulales > UBA1268 > QWPN01. The sequence continues at coordinate 31,332 of JAPOJV010000011.1, read as the reverse complement.
TGGCATGGGCCGTTGCGGCCGCCGCCGCTCGCGGCCCGCCGCCCGTTCTACCGGAGAGAAAAAGCACGCGTTGCATCCGCTGCCTCGCCGTGACGAGTACCACCGAAAGCAGGCGTTGCACATGCCGTGCCGCGGCGGCCGAAAGCCGCGCCATCCCCCGAATACCGCAGGTTTGCGTTGTGGTATGCCTGAGCTGGCACGAGGCGGTGCCCGCGAGCGCGGCACGGAATGCCCGTGGTGGCGGCAGCGCCGCGGCCTACCATGGTTGGCGTTCCCGCCATCTTCCGAGTCGGTTTCGATGCGCCTTTTTCCCTCTGATCGCTATCCACTGCCATTGCCGGACGGTCATCGGTTTCCGGCCGCGAAGTACCGCCTGCTGCGACAGCGGCTCGAAGGGCACGCAGCTGCCGGCGCCCCGCTCGAGTTCGTGGAGCCGCATGCCGCCACCGACGACGAGCTGCTCCGCGTGCACGACCGCGGCTATGTCGGTCGCGTGCTCGGCGGGCGGCTGTCACACGACGAGATTCGCCGCATCGGATTTCCGTGGAGCCCGCAGCTCGTGGAACGGTCGCTGCGGAGCACCGGCGCTGCGATCGACGCGGCGGCGGCCGCGCTGGAGGACGGCGTCGCAGCGAGCCTGGCCGGCGGCACGCACCACGCCGGCACCGACTGGGGCGAGGGCTACTGCGTGTTCAACGACACGGCCGTCGCAGCCCGCGAGATGCAGGCCCGCGGCGCCGTCGCGCGGGTCATGATCCTCGACTGCGACGTGCACCAGGGCAACGGCACGGCGGAGATCTTCGCGGACGACGACACCGTGTTCACGATGTCGATCCACGGCGCCAAGAATTTTCCGCTCCGCAAGTTTCCGGGTTCGCTCGACGTTGGCCTCGACGACGGCGTGGGGGACGACGAGTATCTGACGAAGCTCGCCGCCGCGGTCGACGAGTCGTTCGCCCGGGCGGGGGCCGACCTCGTGCTCTACATCGCCGGCGCCGATCCCTATGCCGGCGACCGACTGGGCCGGCTGGCACTGACGAAGGCGGGGCTCGCCGAACGCGACCGAATGGTGTTCGCCGCCGCGCGGGCCGCCGGCACGCCCGTGGCCATCGTCTGCGGCGGCGGCTACTGCGCCGACCTCGATAGAATTGTCGATATCCACGCCGCGACGATGCTCATGGCGGCCGGGATGCCGATCAGCTGACGATCGGCCTTACGGTGCGAGCCGTTCGAGGATCCAGCCGCCGCTCGCATCGCGGCGGAACTGCAGCCGATCGTGGAGCCGGCTGGGCCGGCCCTGCCAGAACTCGATCCGCTCCGGCACGAGCCGAAAGCCGCCCCAGTGATCCGGCCGCGGGATCCCGGAATCATCGGGATGCTCCGCGCGAAACCGGGCGAACAGATCCTCGAGCGCCGCACGGCCGGCGATGACCGCGCTCTGCGGCGAACTCCAGGCGCCGATCCGCGACGTGCTCGGCCGGCTGGCAAAGTAGGAGTCGCTCTCGGCCGCGGTCGTCCGCTCCACGCGGCCCTCGATCCGCACCTGCCGCTCGAGGTCGGTCCAGTGGAACGTCAGCGCCGCATGGGGATTCGCCGTGAGCTCGCGGCCCTTGCGGCTCTCATAATTGGTGAAGAAGCAGAAGCCCTGCGGATCGAAACCGCGCAAGAGCACGATCCGCGCCGACGGGCGGCCATCGGGTGTCGCGGTGGAGAGCGTCATCGCCTCAGGCTCGGGCACGCCGGCGGCGACGGCCGCGTCGTACCAGACGGCGAACTGCCGAATCGGATCGGTGGCGACGGTCGCCTCGTCGAGCGCTCCCTGCTCATATTCCTTGCGGGCGTGTGTGGCTCGGGGTTCCATGTCGGTAGCTCCTTGGACAGATCAGCAGAGGGCTGACCACGATAGCGTAGGGGCCGGCCCGGGGCTGCCCATGCCCCGTCGCCGGACGCTCGCTACGAACATCCTGTTCTTCGCTCGCTCGATGCTGACTGCGCTTCGCCATCCTGGCTGCGCTTGTCAGCAAACGCCGGCTCTCAGGGCATTGGGCAGCCCCGGGCCTCCGTTTGTGGTGCGCGGGCGGCGACGGCGCAAAAGTTAGAGCGCGCGGCGGTGCTTCTTCTTCGGCTTCCGAGCCACGGTGGCCGTGGCGGGTGCCTGATCGCCGCGGCCGGGGCGGCGGGAGCCTTCCTGGCGGCGCTTGCCCTGCTGCCGGCGTTGGGGGCGGCCCTGGCCGGTGCCCCTGCCAGTGCGCGGGCCTCGAGGTCCGCCTGGTCCCCGCTGGCCGCGGGCGGGTTCGGCCGGCTCGGGGATCGGGCCGGCGGGCGGGGCGTTTCGCTGCGGGATCGAGCGACGCAAAAGCCGCTCGATCGCGAGCAGCCGCGACCGCTCTTCGTTGTCGCAGAGGCTGATCGCCACGCCGGTCTGGCCGGCCCGGCCGGTGCGGCCGATGCGATGGACGTAGGTCTCCGGCTCGTGCGGCAGTTCATAGTTGACGACGTGCGTCACCTGATCGACGTCGATGCCGCGGGCGGCGATGTCGGTCGCGATCAAGACCGGGGGACGCTTGGACTTGAAGGCGGCGAGGGCCCGCTCCCGCTGGTTCTGCGACTTGTTGCCGTGGATGGCCGCGGCGGTGATGCCCGCCTTGTCGAGGTCGCGGTGGAGCTTGTCGGCGCCGTGCTTCGTGCGGGTGAACACGATCACGCGGCCGGTCGCCTCCTCGCGGAGCAGCTGCACGAGCTTCGCCCGCTTCTCGCTCTTGGGCACGAAGAACACCGACTGGCTCACCGTCTCGGCCGGCGTCGCCTGCGGCGTGGTCTTCACCTCGAGCGGATCGTCGAGCATCGACGACGCCAGCTCGCGAACCTCGGCCGGGAGCGTGGCCGAGAAGAAGAGCGTCTGGCGATCGCGGGGCAGCATCGCCACGATCCGCTTCATGTCGTGGATGAAGCCCATGTCGAGCATCCGATCGGCCTCGTCGAGCACGAGGAACTCGACCGCGCGGAGATCGACGAGTCGCTGGCCGACGAGATCGAGCAGCCGGCCCGGCGTGGCGATCACCACGTCGACGCCCTTCATCAGGGCTGCCGATTGGGGCCGCTGGCTGACACCGCCGAAGATCACCGCCGCCTTGAGGCCGGCATGGCGTCCGTAGGCCCGGAAGCTGTCGTGGATCTGGCTGGCGAGTTCGCGGGTGGGGGCGAGCACCAGCGTGCGACACCGCCGTGGCGCGGGCGTGCGGCGGTCGGCCAGCATCCGCTCGATGAGCGGGAGGGCGAAGGCGGCGGTTTTGCCGGTGCCCGTCTGGGCGCAGCCGAACAGGTCGCGGCCGGCGAGGACGTGGGGGATGGCCTTGGCCTGGATCGGCGTAGGGACCGAATAGCCCTCGGCAGCGAGGGCACGGAGCAGCGGGGCAGAGAGCCCCAGCGATTCAAATGTGGTCATTCACTCACGGAAGGGAGTCACAACCCTACCATGCGTGTCGCCGGCGGGCAAAGGCGGCGAGATCACACGGTGGGGCATGCACCAGCGACCGAGCGGTCCGGCGATCAGGGCCGGCAACTGCACGAGGTCGCCGACGAGCGCCACGGCGACGAGCGTGGCGAGCAGCAGGCCGAACTGGGCGATCGGCTGGAAGCCGCAGAAGCCGAACACGGCGAACGCCGGTGCCAGGATCAGCGTCGAGCCGATCATCGGCATCGCGGCGTGATCGAGGCCGCCGTCGATGCAGGCGTCAGGGGTGAGGCCCGTGCGGGCAAGGCGGCGAACCCACGTCAGCAGGTGCACGCTGTCGTCCACCGCGATCCCCAGCGCGATGCTCGCCGTCATCATCCCGCCCACGTCGAGAGGCCGACCGAGCCAGCCGAGTCCGCCCCCCACGAGCACGATGGGGAACAGGTTGGGGATCATGGAGAGCAGGCCCAGCGGCAGGCTGCGGAAGAAGACCGCGAGCACGCCGGCGATCGTGATGAACGCCAGGGCGAAGCTCTCGAGCAGCGAGTCGAGCAGTTCCCGCTGCGCGGCGATCACGAGCGGGACGCCACCGGTGCACGAGGTCGCATCCGGCGGGGCGACGCCGAGATCGGCTGCGGCCTCACGGACGATCGTGGCGACGGCCTGCTCCAGTCGCGGCTGCTGCTCGGCTGTGAAGTTCGCCACCTGCAGGGAGATGCGCCACAGCTGCCGCGGGCCATCGGGGGCGACGAGGCCCGCAGCGACGAGCGTCGGCAGGGCCCGCCGCAGGCGGCCGTCGATCACGCTGCGACGGACGACCGACCGCACCGCGCCGCGATCGGCCGAGCCGAGGAGTTCAGCGGGCAAGAGCGTGGCCGCCGACAGGCTGCCGTGCACGGCGTCGAGCCGCCCGAGCCGTGCGGCGATCTCCTGGACGACCGCAGCCCGGTCGCCGAGATCGGGCGGGCTGGCCGCGAATGTGAGCACGACGTCGACCGTCTGGAAGGGGCCGATGCGCTGCGTGAACCAGTCGAGGTCGCGTCGCCAGACACTGGCTGGGGGCAGGAAACGGGCGGGCCGTACCTCCGTCTCGATTCGAGTCAGTCCGGCGGCGCCCACGAGCATGGCCAGCAGGCAGAGGGGCGTCGTCACGCGGTGTGCCGAAACGAGTCGGCGGATACTGCCGGTGACCGCCGGCCAGTCGCCGCGACGGCGGGCCACCACGGCGTTCGCGGCGAATGTCCGCAGGAGCACGGGGAGGCCAAGGAACACCGACGCGAAGGCGATGGCCGTGCCGATCGCGGCATACACGCCGAATTGCCAGACGGGCCGCACCTGGCTTGCGGCGAGTGACACCATGCCGAGGACCGTCGTGACCGCCGCCACGAGGCTCGGCTGCCAGCCGGCGGCGACCGCCGCCAGCGGGGCCCCCGCGGCACCGTGCGTGGCCAGGGCCTCGGTCCAGTAGCCGATCAGGTGCACCGCCGCCGAGATCGCCAGCACGAACGTGACGACGGGCACGAGCGACACGAGCATGTTCATCGAGCCGCCGCTGCACCAGATCACGGCCTCGATCGCCAGGGAGGCGAAGCCCGATACCGCCAGCACCATCGCCGCGCGGCCGAGGCTGCCGAGCGTGGCCCAGGCGGCGGCCAGCGCCACGAGCATCGCCACGGTCGACCAGGTGCCCGCCGTCCGCTCGTTCTCCGTGTCGATGCCCACGCTGATCACCGCGTCACCGGTGAGCCGCACGGCCGTGCGGTCGATGCCGGCGGCGCGGGCCGCCGTGGCCGCGAGCCACTCCACCGCCTCACGCCGGCGCTGGTCGTCGAGCGGCCGCAGGGTGACGACCGCGCAGGTCGACGTGCCGTCGGGGCCGACGAGCGTGCCCTGGAGCCGCCGGGCGGCCTCTTCATCGGACACGTCGGCGGCCTCGGCCACCTGCCCGCGGAGTCGCGTGCCGGTGGTGACGGCGGCGAACCAGTCGGCCGCGGTGCCGGCTGCTACTGCGGCCCGTTGTTCGTCGATGGCCGTCGCCAGCCGTTCGAGCCCCGTGTCGTCGAGTACGCAGCCCTCCCAGCTCACGAGGGCGGTTTCATCGGGGCCGAAGATCCGGAGGAACTCGCGGTAGGCCAGCGTGACCGGCGACCGCTCGGGCAGCCAGCCGAGCACGCTGTTGTCGCGGCGGTCGTAGGCATGCGCGGCGGCCCAGGCGACGAGCGGCACGAGGCAGGCGAAGGCCACGAGCATCGCGCGGCCGTGTCGCGAGAAGATGTCGGTCGGCGGGGCTGACACGCCGTGGTCAGGCCGGCTCACGGCGCGATCCTCGCGAGCACGTCGTTGCCATCGGCTTTGGGGATGTCGGTGGCGGAGAGCCGCGACGCCGCAGACGCGTTCACGAGCCTCTTGCCCGTGCGGTGCAGGTAGTCGCCCACGAGCCGGAAGGCCGGCTCGATCGACAGGGCGAAGCTGTCGGCCAGCTCATTCTGGGAAGCCATGCGTTCCGGATAGAACCGCGGCTCCGCGGAGAAGTCGGCGCCGAACATGAACACCTCCTCGTAGCCGATGCCGAACAGCAATTGCACGGTGTTGTAGACGACCGTGCCGGACGAGCAGATGCCGTGGGCCGGATCGAGTGAGAAAGCGATGCGGCCCGAGGGATGTGCGAGCAGCCGAGTGTCGGCGGCGACCGCCGCTCGCGACGGCCGTGGCTGCTTGAAGGGTCGGAGCACGTCTTCGGCCAGATAGACCGTGGCCGTGTCGAGAGCGGCGGGGGCGAATTGCAGCGCCGCGAACAGTGCCGTCGGGTTGAGCACGATCGCATCGGCGACCGCGACGCCCGCACGAAACAGCTCGGGCTGATCGCGGATGAACCGGGGATCGCTCACGACGAGGGAGTCGCACCGGCATCCCAGCCGGATCGGCAGCGCCGCCGATCCATTCACGCAGGCGACCGGCAGCTCGAAGAGCCGCTCGGGCCGGTCGAGCTGTGCCACGCTGGGACCGGAGGCGACGATCACGCCCCGCGGTCCGCGGCAGGCGAGTTGCGAGAGGCTGCGGGCGTGCACCTCGCCGCGGCCTCGCCAGCGCACGAGGAAGCCATCGGCGGTGCGGTCGATGGACTGGCGTGACGTGAAGACACGATTGTGCCACCAGCTCCGGCCGCGGATTCGGCACCAGACCGCCCGAGCCGCGGTCTCGATCGGCCCACCGTCGCTGAACGTGACAGACACCGCTGCGCCGTCTCCCGGATGTCCTCCACGCCTGAGATCAGATGCACGAAACGGTACCGCATCATGACCAGGAACCCAAGACCAGGAACCCACGCGCAGCCGCTGGCTGAGGATGCATGCCACCGGCTACGATCGGGCGGCATCAGCTCACAACGATGGCACGGCGGCGAGGAGAGCATGGGCGGCCGACGGTTCTTCGAGTGCCCGATGTGGATCGGCGTGCGGTTCCTGCCCTGGATGCGGGTGCTCGCCCGGAACCGGTTTCGGGTAGCGCCGGCGCGGCTGCCACGGGCGGCGGCGATCACCGCGGCGAGCCTGGCCAACGAGCTCTTGCGGGGCGTGACGCTCGCGATCTGGGGTCGCGGCATGCGGGCCGCTCGGCTGGAGGCCGACCCGGTCGTGATCCTCGGCCACTGGCGGAGCGGCACCACGCTCCTTCACGAGCTGCTCGCCTGCGACGAGCGGTTCCATGCCCCCACCACGCTCCAGTGCGGCGCCCCGAGCCACTTCGTGCTCTCGGAGCAGTTCGCCCGTGATCACCTCTCGTTCCTGCTGCCCGAGCAGCGGCCGATGGACGGGATGCCGATGGGCTTCGATCGGCCACAGGAGGACGAGATCGCGCTGTGCAACCTCGGGCTCCCGAGTCCGTGGTGGGGCGTGGCGTTTCCCAACGAGCCGCTCCCGGACGACGCCTACACCGATCTCGAATCGCTGAGCGATCGCGAGCGGGCGCGGTGGCTCGCGACGTGGACCGACTTCCTGCGGCACGTGCAGTTCGAGCATCCGGGCCGGCTGCTCCTCAAGAATCCGCTCCACACGTATCGCGTGCCGCTCATCCGCAGCGTCTATCCGCAGAGCGACTTCATCCACATCAGTCGCGACCCCCACGAGCTCGTGCCATCGTGCCTGCACTTCTGGCGGCGGATGTTCGAGAGCCACGGCCTGCAGCGGGCCACGGCTGCGGGACTGGAGGACCAGGTATTCGACTCGATCCTGCGCATGGACCGGCGGCTGGCGGCGACCTGGGATGGCATCCCGGAGCAGCGGCGGTTTCACACGCGGTACGAGGATCTCGTGGCCGATCCGCTCGGCGTGCTGCATGCCATCTACGGCCACTTCGGCTGGCCGGTGGCGGCGGTCGAGTCGCGGTGGCGGGCCGCGGTCGCCGAGCGCCGCGACTATCGGCCCAACGAGCATGCCCCCGACGAGCGGCTCGCGCGGCGAATCGCCACGGACCTTGCGGCGGTGCTCACGCGGCAGGGCTATCCACCCCGGGCTGCTGCGGCGCCAGCACAGTCTGAAATGCCTCTCGACTCGAGTGGGCGAAGGCGAAGCCCAGCTCCCGCGTGAGCCGGCTCGAGTCGACGAGCCAGGGATGGCGGAGGTAGTGGGCGAGGCCCGGCGGCGTGCGGACCCACGGCAGCCGCAGGGCCCACCAGGCGCGGCTCACGGCATTGATCACCGCGAACGGCACGGGCAGCGCGGGGATGCCCATCAGCCGCGCGAGCTGCCGCTGGGTGAGGGCATCGGCCGGCGCCACGTTGAACGGGCCACGGGCGTTCGCGGTCAGGATCGCGAGCGTGGCCCGGGCGAGGTCGTCTTCGTGCACGAACTGCAGCGGCGTGTCGGCTCCATCGGGGAGCAGCATGCAGGGCAGTGTGAGAAAGATGTCGCTGAGAAAATTCCGCACGCCCGGCCCGCAGACGATCGCCGGCCGGGTCCAGCTCACGGCGATCGCCGGGTGCGCGGCGGCGAAGGCCGCGAGCAGTGTCTCGACCTCGCCCTTGTGGGCCGCATAGGAGTAGTCGGTCCGCGGGCGGAGCGGCGCCGTTTCCGAATGTGGTGCATGGGCATCGGGCCAGGCGCCGTAGACGGTGGCGCTCGACGCGACCAGGAGTCGGGCTGCGCCGCAGGCGGCGGCCGTCGCCAGCACGCGGGCGGAGCCCTCCACGTTGACGGCCCGCTCGGCCGCGGCGTCGCGGCTCGGCCGCACGGCGAAGGCGAGGTGCAGGATCGTGTCGGGATGAAACGCGGCGAGGGGGGCATCGCAGCCCGATCCGCGGATGTCGACGGGCACGAAGACATCGGGCGGATGGCTGCGCGGCGACACTGCGTCGATGCCGAGCACGACGGCATGCGGCAGGGCAGTCCGCAGGCTCCGGATCACCGCGCGGCCATAGAGGCCGCTCGAGCCGGTGATTGCGATGCGCTGGAGTGGCAGAGAGGATGCGGACATGGCGGGTTCAGGCCGGCGCGGCCGCCGGCCCGCGGCGCCGCCGTTCGCGCCGGACGGCCGCGCGGTAGGCGTGAAAATCGACCTGGATCGTGTGCCGCGCCGACCGCACGTAGCGCCGCCGCATCGCCGTGAGGTCGGCGTCGATGGCCGCGTGCATCGCCGCGGGGTCGGGTAGGCTGCAGCGGCCCGCGATCAGGTCGCCGACCCAGCGAGCCTGCTCCTCGGCCAGGGGAAAGATCGCGCCCCATGGCTGCACCAGGCCGATGAAGAACAGCCCTGGCACGTCGGGGTGCACCACGTGGCGGTAGAGCCGTACCGCATTCTCCTCCGGCGCGATGACCGCCCGGTCGAGAAAAGGAAACGCGATCTCGTAGCCGGTGGCGAAGATGATCGTGTCGATCGGCTCCCGCGAGCCGTCGATGAACCGCACGCCGTCGCCGTCGAGCCGCGCGATGTCGGGCTTCATCTCCACCCGGCGTTCGCGGACGAGGATCGGCAGGTCGGTCGAGATCGTCGGATGCTCGGCGAGCACCGCGTGGGCCGGCTCCGGCAGGCCGTGGCTGCGGAGGCTGCCCCGGTTGAGTCGCACGACGGCGGCGAAGGCCGGCCGGAACAGCCACATCGGGGCGAACCGCCAGATGACCTCAGGGCAGATCGTGTCGAGTGGCTCGCCGAAGAGATACTTCGGGATCACGTGGGCGCCGCGGCGGGTGGAGAGCAGCGTGCGGCCGGCCACGCGGGCAAGATCGCAGGCGATGTCGCAGCCGGAGTTGCCCATGCCCACGACGAGCACTCGTTGCCCCGCGTAGCCATCGGGCGTGCGGTAGTCGTGGGCGTGGAGCGTGTGGCCGGTGAACGCGCCGGGGAGATCGGGTCGTCGCGGCAGCCAGTGATGGCCGCTGGCCACGAGGACGGCAGTGGTGCGAAGCGTCCGGCGTTGGCCGTCGGCATCCACGACGACGACCGTGAACGTGCCGTCGGCATCGGGCGAGACACGCTCGACGGTGGACCGAAACGCGATCCGCTCGCGAAGGCCGAAGGCATCGACGTAGGACTCGAGGTAGTCGCGGATCTGCGTGTGATGCGGAAAGTCGGGATAGTCCCGGGGCATCGGGAAGTCGGCGAAGGCCGTCATGTCCCGCGACGTGTTGATCCGCAGTGACTGATAGATGCCGGAGAGCCCGTTGTCGTTGTCATACCGCCACAAGCCGCCGACGGCCGAGCCGCGCTCGACGCACAGGAACGAGCAGCCACGGTCGGCGAGGGCCTTCGCGGCGGCGAGCCCCGAGCCTCCGGCTCCGATCACGCAGGCATCGAGACGTTCCATGATGGCAACGGGGTGTGAAGGGCCGTGGGCGACGGTCAGGTGATCGGAAGCATCGTAGCGGGAGCCGATCCTGGGCCGGGCAGTGACCGCCGCCAGGCCGCGAAATCCTCGCGGAAGCCCGGCCACTCGCAGAAGAAGAGGTGCCCCGCATCCGGATAGAGGCGGAGCGTGGCGCCCGGGATGGCCGCGGCGATCGCACGGGTCGTCGCCGCCGGGATCAGCGGATCGCCATCGCCACCCACGATCCAGGCCGGCACGCGAATCTCGCCCAGCCGCGCGGTGATGTCGAGTCGGCGGATGGCCGCCAGGACGGCGGCGACCGCACGCGGATCGTGGGCTGCGACGGCGGCCTCCAGCCGTGCGAGCACGTGGGCAGGCGCTCGGGCAAGGGCGTCGCTATCTGCAGTCACCGTGCGCATGAACAGCCGTTGCAGTGGCGGGAGGTGGGCCGCCACGGTCAGCCCCGCGCGCACTCCGGCGGCGCCGAGCCAGCCCTCGGCCAGCCAGGTGAGCCAGCCGATCGAGCCGGTGAGCCGGCCCCCCGCGAAGCCGGCGAAGGTGGCCACAGCCGCGACGCGGCGCGGGTGCCGGATGGCGAGGGTGAGTGCCGCGAAGCCGCCGGTCGACCAGCCGGTGGCGATCACGGTCTGGCTGCCGATCAGGCGGTCGAGCGCCGTCTCGACGAGCTGGCCGAAGAGGTCGACATCGAGGCGTGGCAGTCGCCCGGGCGGCAGCCTGCCGGGCGCGTGGCCGGGGAGCGAGAGGGCGATCCACGACTCCGCCTCGGGATCGACGAAGAGTTCCGGCGCGAGTTCGAGCGTGGCCAGGATGCCGTGCAGGAAGAGCACGGGCGGCCGGCCGTCGTCGCGGAGCTGGACGTCTGCCGCGACCACGTGGCCGTCGATCTCCAGCAGCGTGCGGCGGGGGGGCATGGTCGTGTGACTGGTGTGTCAGCCGTAATGATAGCGCAGCTGTGCGAGCAGGAGAGCATCGCCATCGACCTTGTAGACCATCCGGTGCTCGGCATCGATGCGGCGTGACCAGTATCCGGCCAGCGCGTGCTTCAAAGCCTCCGGCTTGCCTGTTCCCGCGAACGGTGTCCGCGTCGTTTCCTTAATCAACGCGTTGATGCGCCTGAGTCGTTTCTTGTCGGTCTCCTGCCAGTGGAGGTAGTCCTCCCACGCCTGCTCCGCAAACACCAGCTTCATTCCGCAAGTCTCCGCTCCTTGCCGCGGCCGCCTTCCAGACCGGCAATCGCTTCGAGGAGCCGCTTGGCGTTTTTCGGAGCGCGGAGCAGATACGCGGTTTCCTCGAGGGCCTGGAAGTCTTCCAGCGACATCATCACCACGGACTGTTGCCCGTTGCGGGTGATGATCAAGGGTTCGTGGTCCGCGCAGACCCGGTTCATGGTGTGGGCCAAATTGGCGCGGGCGGCGGTGTAGGTGACGGTGTCCATGGGCATGTCTCCGAGCGACGCGGATTCAATATGTACAGCTTACTGTACAGGGGTGTAACGCGGCCGGCAACGTCATCGCTGCGCCGGGTTGCACCGCGGTGGGGAACGCCGTCAGATGGCGGCCATGGTTTCTCCTGCATTCTGGTCTGGCAAAGCGGTCTTCGTCACCGGAGGCTCGAGCGGCATCGGCCGTGAACTGGCCATCGCCGCCGCGCGGGCTGGCGGCCGCGTGGGCATCATCGCCCGCGGGGCGGACCGGCTCGACGGCGTGGCGGCCGTGATCCGCGCGGCCGGCGGCACGGTCGAGGCGTTCGCCTGCGATGCGGCCGACGCGGCCGCCAGCGGCCGGAGCGTGGCCGCGCTCGAAGCGCGGCTCGGTGCCTGCGACGTGGCGATCGCCTGCGCGGGGATTCACCGCACGAGCTGGCCGCTCGAGGCGACGACGGCACGGGAGGTGTTCGACGTCAACGTGGGGAGCACGGTGGCCTTCCTCTCGGCCGTGCTCCCCGGCATGCTCGCGCGGCGCCGCGGCCATCTGTGCGGCGTGGCGAGTGTCGCGGCGGCCGTGGGGCTCCCCGGCAACGCCGCGTATTGCGGCAGCAAGGCGGCGATCGTCGCGTTTCTCGAGAGCCTGCGGATCGACTGCCGGCCGCATGGCGTGCGGGTGACGACGGCCTGCCCGGGCTTCGTCGACACGCCGCTGGTGACCGACGAGGAGCGGGCCCACGGCGGCCTCATGCCGGCCGACGAGGCGGCCGCCCGGATTCTCGCGGCGATCGAGCGGGGCCGCGCCGAGGCCTGGTTTCCCTGGCACACGGCGCTGGCGGCACGGGCGGCCCGACTCCTGCCGCCATGGCTGCGGGATCGCGCGCTCGCGGCCCAGCCGCCGATGCGCGACGCGTCACGACGCTGAGCGGCGCTTCGGGATGTGGCCGGAGCGGACGAGGTCGCCGAGGGCGTCGAGCAGGCCGTCGACCGTCGCTGCGGAGTGGTTGGCGTTGACCTGAATCCGCAGCAGGCCGGCGTTGATCGGCACGGCCGGATACGTGGCCGACTGCGCGTAGTAGCCGCGGTCGAAGAGGCCGCGGCCGGCGGCGAACGTCTTTTCGATGTCGCCGACCAGCACGGAGACGATCGCGGCCTGGCCGTCGTGGTAGGCGATGCCAAGCCGGTCGAGCCCGGCCGTGAGCTGTCGGGTGCGGGCCCGGAGCGCCGCGAGCAGGGCGTCGTATTCCGGCGACATGAAGATGTCGCAGACGGCGCAGATGGCGGCGAGGTAGGGGGGCGGCACGGGGCCGCCGAAGATGAACGTGCTCGACTTGATCTTGAGCACCGTCTTCAGCTCGGGCGTGCAGGTGACGAATGCACCGAGGCAGGAGAACGCCTTCGAGAGCGACCCCACCATGAGCACGTTGTCGAGCGTGCCCAGGGCCGCATGGGCGGCGCCCCGGCCACGGTCTCCCACGACGCCCGTGCCGTGCGCGTCGTCGACGTACATCACGCCGCCATGACGGCGGACCGCGGTATCGAGCTCGGCGAGCGGGGGCGTGCGGCCCGACATGCTGTAGACGCCGTCGATGGCCAGCACGCCGCCGCCGGCCCGGGCGAACCGCTCGGCCACGACGTCGGGATCGGGCGTCGGTATGACCTCGAGCCGCGCGCCGCCGGCGGCTGCGAGCCTGGCGCCCTGATGCACGCTGTCGTGCGACTCGCGGTCGACCACGAGCAGGTCACCGGGACCGGCGATGGCCGGGATGAGGCCGATGTTGGCGAGCGTCACGCTCGGAAAGACGAAGGTGTCGGCCACGCCCAGCCAGGCGGCGAGTTTCCGCTCCGCCTCGTCGACGAGCACGGGGCTCGAGAAGGCCCGCGAGGCGCCGTTGTGCGCACCCCATGCGGGCAACGCCGCGCGGATCGCCTCGTACACCCGCGGGTGGCGATCGAGGCCGAGGAAGCTGTCGGAGCCGAAGTTCCAGACCGTCTGCCCATCGACCTCGATGCGGCGGTCGTCGCTCGTCGCGTCGATGAGCAGGTCTTTGAGGTGGAGGCCGGCGTTGGAGTCGAGAAAGTTGAGCGCGATCCGGGTGACCTTGTGCCGTGAGAGCCGCTCGGTGAGCGGGTCGAGGCCCTGCACGGCAGGTCCCGCCGGCTGCGGGCGGCCCCCCGCTGGAGCCCGGCGGCGGCCGGTGAGCCGCGCCATCAGCGTGCCGACGGTTCGCTGTCCAACCTTCGTCATGGGGCTGCCATCCGTGGAGGTGTTCGGTGTCGGGGCCAGAAGCTATCACAGCCCGAAAATTCCTGCATCGTGCGGGCCGAGATCGCATACTGAGGGGAGTCGGCCTCCCGCCCTGCGTGCATCCCCCCGAGGACTCCGCCATGCCTGCCCTTGCCGTCGGCGATCGTGCGCCGTCGTTCACCGCCGTGCTCCAGGACGGCAGCCATTTCGACTCCGCCAGCGTGATCGGGAAGAAGGCCGTCGTGCTCTTCTTCTATCCCAAAGACAACACGCCAGTCTGCACGAAGGAGGCCTGTGCCTTCCGCGATTCCTACGAGGCGTTTGCGGCGGCGGGGGCCGAGGTGATCGGCGTGAGCAGCGACTCGGCCGCCAGCCATCAGGCGTTCGCGACGAAGCACCGGCTGCCGTTTCCCATCATCAGCGACCACGACCGGGCGCTCCGGAAGCTCTTCGGCGTGCGGAATCCGCTGGGTGTGATCCCGGGCCGCGTCACCTACGTGATCGATCGGCAGGGCGTGATCCGGCTGGTGTTCAGCGCGCTGTTCGCCTCCGATGAGCACGTTCGCAAGGCGCTCGCGGCCGTGCAGGAGGCAGCCCGGTCGCCATGAAGCCCACCCGGCTCCTCGATCGATCCACGACGCCCGATGGCATCCCGATCACGCTGCACGAGCACGACGGTGCGCTCTCGATCCGCGTGGGCGGCGTTGAATTGATGTCGGCGCGGCAGCACCACTCCGAGGAGCGGCTCGCGGAGCTGGCCTGCGCCGGCCTGCGCGACCGCAGACGCGCGGCGGTGCTCATCGGCGGGCTCGGCCTCGGGTTCACGCTCCGCGAGACACTGCGGCACGTCGCAGCCGACGCGACGGTCGTCGTCGCCGAACTCGTGCCCGCGGTGGTCGCCTGGAACCGAAACCCCGCCTACGGGCTGGCGGCCGACGTGATCGACGACCCGCGGGTGGAGATCGTCGAGGGCGACGTGGCCGAGGTGCTCGCCGAGAGCCGCGGCCGGTTCGACTGCATCATGCTCGACGTCGACAACGGGGCCAGCGGCCTGACGGCGGCGGCGAACGACGGGCTCTACGTGGCGACGGGCCTGGGGGCGGCGCGGGCGGCACTCAAGCCGCGCGGGCGGATTGCCGTCTGGTCGGCGGGCAGCGATCCGCGGTTCGCGGCCCGCATGGAGGAGGCGGGCTTCGACGTGGAGGTCGTGAAGGCCCGCACGCACCCGACCGGCGGAAGCTGGAACTCGATCTTCATCGGCACGAAGTAGGCCTGTTCGGTACCGGTCACGGCGTGACCGGGCTACCGTGGCCCTGTCACGCCGTGACAGGTTTCGCCGGCGTGACCGGGCTACCGTGGCGGGCCTAGCCGCCCGCCTCCAGCTCCTCCCAGCGGGTGAAGGCGGCGGCGAGGCGGGCTTCGAGGTCGCGGAGACGGGCCTGGTCGCGGGCCAGTAGGTCGCCGGACTGGCGGAAGTAGTCGGGCTCCGCCATCGCCGCGTGCAGGGCGGCGATGTCCGTCTCGAGCGCGTCAATCACCGCCGGCAGGCCGTCGAGTTCTCGCTGCTCCTTGAACGATCGCTTCTTCTTGGAAGCCGTCGCTTCCGTGGGCCGCTCGGTCTGCGGGACCGCGGCAGGCCGTGGGCGGCTCGCTGGCGACGTGGACGCGGGCGAGTCCGCCTGAGAACGCTGCCGCAGCCAGTCGGTGTAGCCGCCGACATATTCCTTGACGCGGCATGTGGTGTCGCCCGCCGGCTCGAAGACGAGCGTGCTCGTCACCACGTTGTCGAGGAACGCGCGGTCGTGGCTCACCACCAGCACCGTGCCGGCGAAGTCCACGAGCCGTTCCTCCAGCATCTCGAGCGTCTCCGCGTCGAGGTCGTTGGTGGGCTCGTCGAGCACGATCAGGTTGGCCGGCTTGGCGAAGAGCCGGGCCAGGAGCACGCGGTTCCGTTCGCCACCCGAAAGAAACTTGACCTGCGTGCGGGTGCGGTCCGGCGTGAACAGGAAGTCCTGCAGGTAGCCGATCACGTGTCGCGGCTGGCCGCCGATCTGTACCGTCTCGTAGCCGTCTGCCACGTTGTCGGCCACGGTCTTCTCGTCGTCGAGCTGGTCGCGGAGCTGGTCGAAGAAGGCGATCCGCAGGTTGGTGCCGAGCCGCACGGAGCCGGCCGATGGCGCGAGCTCACCGAGCATGAGCCGGAGCAGCGTCGTCTTGCCCGAGCCGTTGGGGCCGATGATGCCGATGCGGTCGCCGCGCATCACCGTGGTGGACAGATCGCGGATGATCGGCCGCTCACCCCGCAGGAATGACACGCCCTCCAGCGCCGCCACGAGGGCCCCGCTGCGGTCGGCCTCCTGGATGTCGAGCTTCACCCTGCCCACCGTCTCGCGGCGTTGGCCGCGTTCACGCCGCATCGCCTCCAGGGCCCGCACGCGGCCTTCGTTGCGGGTGCGGCGGGCCTTGATGCCGGTGCGGATCCAGACCTCCTCCTGCGCGAGCTTCTTGTCGAAGAGCGCGTTCTGTTTCTCCTCCGCGGCCAGCGCCTCTTCCTTGCGGACGAGGAACGTGTCGTAGTCGCACGACCAGTCGAAGATCCGGCCGCGATCGATCTCCAGGATGCGATCGGCGATGCGCCGGAGGAACGTGCGGTCGTGGGTGACGAACATGAGCGTGCCTCGCCAGCGGCTGAGGAACGCCTCGAGCCACTCGACCGCCTCGATGTCGAGGTGATTGGTGGGCTCGTCGAGCAGGAGCAGGTCGGGCTGCCCGCTCACCGCCCGCGCGAGCAGCACGCGGCGCTTCATGCCCGCCGAGAGCGACTCGAAGGCTGCGCCGCCGTCGAGTTCCATCCGTGAGAGAATCTGCGCGACGGCCTGGTCGCGCTGCCAGTCCGCCTCGGTGGCCGTCGCCGGCAGTCCTGCGGCGACGATCTCGTGCACGCCGCCGGTGACGTCCTGCGGCACGTCCTGCTGGAGCAGGGCGACCGTCGCGCCGGGGGCGACGGCCACCTCCCCGGCGTCGGGCCGGACGGCTCCGGCGAGCACGCGCATGAGCGACGTCTTGCCCGCCCCGTTGCGGCCGAGCAAGCCGATCCGCTGCCCGGCCTCGACGTGGCAGGTCACGTCGTCGAGGAGCGGCGGCCCGCGAAACCGCAGCGACAGGTTGCGAATGGTGACGAGCGGCATCCGTGGCTTCCGTGGTCGGCTCGCGCCGGCGCCGCATATCGTAGCGGCGCCGTGCGGATGCCGTCGGCCGCGGTCAGTAGCGAACCAGTCCGGCGAGGTAGAGCTTGTCGAGCACCCAGTGCCGCCGCACGTAGCGGGTGGTCTCGCGGCGGATCCGTTCGCGGGTCGGTGCGGCCCCGAGGGTGCGGGCGGTGAGCCGCTCCGTCTCGCGGCGGCCCACCGGTAGCCACCATGACACGCTCTTCTGGTCGGGCCAGACACGAAATGCGCCGAGGAATCGCGGCAGCCGGCGGAATGACATTCCGGCGTCGCGGAACCGGAGGATGAGATCCCAGTCCATGGCGAAGCGGAACGACTCGTCGATGCCACCG
The DNA here is from genome assembly GCA_029978085.1 of bacterium. Classification (GTDB taxonomy): domain Bacteria; phylum Planctomycetota; class Planctomycetia; order Pirellulales; family UBA1268; genus QWPN01. Next base: position 13,831 of record JAPOJV010000011.1, on the reverse strand, counting down.
ACGGCCTCCCAGGCCCGCCGCCGCCAGAACATCGTCTCCTGCGGGATGAAGTCGGCGAACGCGATCACGCGGTCGTCGTGCGGCGGCAGCACCCAGCGTCCGACCTCGGCGCCGGTGTCGTCGATGAGCACGCGATGGCCGTAGACGACGTCCACGTCGGGATGACGCGCGAAGAAGTCGGCCACGTAGGCGAGCGAGCCGGGCAGGAGGATGTCGTCGGAGTTGAGGTAGGCCATGATGTCGCCGGTCGTCCGCCGCAGGCCGCGGTTGATCGCCGCCGACTGGCCGCCGTCGCGGGCCGACTCCCAGGCAAAGAGTCGCGCTGAATACCGCTCGAGGATCGCGACGCTCGCATCGGTGGAGCCGCCGTCCTGCACGACGTATTGGAGTGCCGGATAGCCCTGGTCGAGCACGCTTCGCAGCGTCGCTTCGAGCACGTGCCCCTGGTTGAAGCTCGGCGTGACGATCGAGATCACCGGCGGCTCGGCAGGCGGCACGGCGCGGGCATACCAGGCCGGCACCCGCAACGGCCGGGGGTCATGGTGCATGAGCCGGAACACCTTGCGGCGAAGCAGCTGGAACTTCCGCGTCGCGAGCGGCTCGGGGGGCGGCACCGTGAACTCCTTGAGAGCTTTCCCGAGGACGGTGTGCTTCAGGAGTTTCGCCGCCAGCACGAACTGCTTTCGCGGCCCCAGCGGGCGGCCGTCGCCCCAGCGCCGCCGGGCCTCGGCGGCGAATGCCCAGGCGCGATCGATGCCCGCCGTTCGCCCGGTCTCCCGAGCCGTAAGTGCGGCCCGCGCGCCGCCATACCAGGCCAGCAGCGACGGAGAGAGGCGTCGGCTCTGCAGCCGCACCCGCAGGAGCTCGTCGAGCGATGCTCGGCTGGGAACCGTCGAGAAGTCGCTGGGCGCGGACTGCTCCGCTGCTTGCCGTCGACATGCCAGGAGCCGCGGCACTTGACGGAACCGTCCACCCGCCTGATCAAGCCGGACCCAGAAGTCATACTCGGCCCAGAACGGATACCGAGGGTCGAGCCAGCCCAGCCGCTCGCCCGCGGCGCGGCGGATGAACGTGGATGCCGCGCAGAACCGGCAGTGCTTCCGGCTGCGGCGCTGGTTGCGGTCCGGCGTGTTGAATTCGCTGGCCAGGCGGCCGGACGGATCGACGATCATCGTGTCGCCATAGAAACAGTCGACGCCGGGATGATGATCGGCCGCCTCGCGGATCACCCGCAGCGTCTCCTCGAAGTGCTGGTCGCCGGCCGCGAGGACCGACACGAGTTCGCCGGTCGTCCGCGCGAGACCCTCGTTGAGCGCGGCCACACGGCCGAGGTCGGGCCGGTGCACGGTGACCAGCCGGCTCCCCTGCGGCTGTCCGGCCCGTCGGGCGAGTGCCGTCTCCACGTCGCCGACGAGGACGTATTCCACGTCGGTGGCGGTGGCCTGGGCCGCCGCCTCGAGCGTGAGGTCGAGGAGCCGCGGGTCGCCGTGGGTTGCGATGACGATGGAGATCATGGGAGGCCGTGGGTGTTGCGATAGATCGTCACGACTTCGTGGTCGCCGTTGCGAATCGGATCCGAGACGGGTGTCCAGCGGCCACCGTCGAGGAGCCGCTGGCGGAGCGTCACGGCATGGCGGTTGATCACGTTGAACGGCAGATGTTCCGACACGAATGCGGTCGTGGCTTCGTCGGGAATCGCGAGATAGTCGAGGTCACGGTCGGCGGCCGCCAGCAGCTGGGCGAGCTTCTCGTCGTCCGTCGCGCCGGGCACGCGATCCCAGTCGGCCTGGGCCGCGATGTCGATGCAGGCATTGGGCTGCAGGGCGACACCGTGGAGCCGTGGCTCCGACCCGGCCAGCACGACGTCGGGATGGTCGAAGACGGCAACGCTATGCAGGCTCCCGCGGTTCAGGGAATAGCAGTGCGTGGTGGCATAGGCCGCGGTGTCCCGGCCCTGTCGCCGGGCATCGGCGGCGATGGCGTCGAGCGCCGCGCGGTGGGCGGCCATGGAGTCGACGTTCCCACCGTGATGGGCCCGCCATCCCTGGATGCCTGCCATCAGGAGACACGGCACGGCCACGGCGGCGATGGCGAGCCGCGCCGACTGCGAGGGGGCGTGGCGGAGCGGGCCGGCGAGCGGCAGCATTGCGAACAGCGTGAGCCCGAAGGTGGCCGGCATGCTCACGAACGGATTCAGGCCGGCGCCACGGCCGACGAGCAGCAGGATCGGGGCGATGCCGACCCAGGCGATCCGCCAGTCGGGGCGGGGCGGAGTGAGGGCAGCGGAAGTGGTCGCGGGAGCGTGTCGCGTCCGGTGGAGCAGCGATTCGATGCCCAGGACGATGGGGAATGAAAGGGCAAGCAGGGCAGCGGCCACGCCGACGTGCTGGAACGCGAATCGCGCATGGGCGAGCGACTCGCGCAACGGAAGATGGGCGTTGGCGTCGGTGTTCCAGACGACGTAGTAAAAGTAGAGCTTCTGGTAATTGAACACGAAGAACCAGGCCGCTCCGAGCGTTGCCGCGGCTGCGGCGATCAGCAGGCCGACGAACCGCTGCCGCCGCGTGGCCGCGGGGATCAGGTCGGCGATCGCGAGCGGCGTAAGCATGAGCACGAGGTAGACCGGGGCCGTCGCTCGGAAGAGGCAGGTAGCGGCTGCCGTCAGGCCCAGCGTCAGGAAGTGGAGCGTGCGGCCCGTCGCCATGGCGATCAGATACCAGAGCACCGTCGTCGAGGTGAGCAGCGCCAGGCTGAGATCCATGCGGAAATCGGACAGGCCGCCGTTGAAGTCATAGAGGCAGTGCCAGGCCAGGAACGGCAGGATGCCCAATACGGCCGTCCATGCATCGAACCTGCGCACCTGCCGCAGATAGAAGAGGAGCGTGCCGGCAAAGAAGAGGAGTTCGGCCACCTGAATCGCGATGCCGACCGCGCGGCTGGGGGCACAGAAGGGGCCGGCGATCGCGGCCATCACGAGCGGCAGACAGACCGTGGATGAGCGGCAGGCCGTGGAGAGCGCCGCGCCGAGTCCCTCGGACCGGGCCAGCTGCATCACGCGGTGCACCTGCTCGTGATAGCTCATCGAGTCGTAGAACGGCTGGTTGCGGCTGTAGAACCGGCCGTTGAGCAGCACGGCGAAGCCGCCGGCGGCGAGGCACGCCAGGAGCACGAGCACCGCGGGAAGCGGCGTGCGGTGCGGCAGTGGGGGTGTGGCATCCATCATCGCTTAGGCGGCGCGGCGGACGGGGTGGGCGAGGGCCGGGGCGGCTGCGGCATCGCGGCGCACCACGTACAGCGGGCGGCGTTTCGCCTCCTCGAAGATGCGGCCCACGTACTCGCCGAGCACGCCCATGCCGATGAGCTGCAGGCCGCCGAGGCCGAAGACGGCGCAGCACAGCGTCGTGAATCCGAGCGGCGCGGTCTCGAGGCCGACGAGCCGCTTCGCGACGAACCAGGCCGCCACCAGGAATGCCAGCCCGCAGACGACGAGGCCCGTCAGCGTCAGGAGACGGAGCGGGCGAAAGGAGAAGCTCAGCACGCCGTCGGCGGCGTAGCGGACGAGCCGGGGAAACGTCTGCTTGGGGCTGCCGCGGTGCCGAGCCTGGCGGTCGTAGTCGATGAGCACGCGTCGGAAGCCCACCCACTCCCTGAGGCCGGGGAAAAACCGGTGGGCTTCGGGCAACGCGTTGAGCGCATCGAGCGCGGGCCGCGCGAGCAGGCAGAAGGTGCCCGTGTGGGCGGGGATGTCGGCATCGATGAGGTAGCGGAAGCCGGCGTGGAACAGATCGAAGGCGAGCCGGCGCAGCCCCGTCTCCTGCCGTGAGCGGCGGCGGGCGATGACGACCTCGGCGCCGTCACGCCACGCAGCCGCGAGGGCCGGGATCAGTTCGGGAGGGTCTTGAAGATCTCCGTCGAGCAGCACGACGGCATCTCCCTCGGCCTGCGCGAGTCCCGCCGTGATCGCCGCCTGGTGCCCGAAGTTCCGCGACAGCTGCAGGATGCGGAAACGATCGTCGCCGCGGCGGCACTCCTCGAGGGCTGCGGCCGTGCGGTCGATGCTGCCGTCGTCGATGAATGTCACCCGCCAGGCGGTGTCGAGGCTGGAGCATGCCGCGAGGAGCCGCCTCTGCAGCTCCGCCACGTTCTCTTCCTCGTTGAACAGAGGAACGACGATCTCGATCATGAGCCGCTCTCGATCCTGTCCGCGCGATCCATCCGGAGGGGGGGTGGCAGACGGTAGGGACGGCGGTGGCAGTGGGTCAAGACCGACCGGGCATGCGGGTAGTCACAGCCGCGAGTCACGCGGCGGCTGCCAGGGGCTGAGGTGGTGGCTGGACGGCGAAGCTGCAGCCGGAGCCGCGGACCACGTCCATGACCTTGAGCAGGGCATCCTCCTGGATCGCCAGAAACGTCGACCAGTCGTTGGTCTCGGCGAGCGCGAACACCTCGATGTCGAGCGAACAGGCTCCGTAGCCGATGAACCGCACGCGGACGCTTTCCGTGTCGATCCGCGGATGGTTGGCAAACAGCCGCCGCAGGCCCGCCAGCACGTGCCGCATCTGGTCGGGCGTCGTGTCGTACCGCAGCCCGAGGACCGCCTTCAGAGGAATCTTGTCTCGCCGCGTGAAGTTGACGAGCCGGAGCTTTGCGAACTCGGAGTTGGGGATCGACACGAGCGACCGGTCGACGCTGCGGATGCGCGTCGACCGGAGGCCGATCTGCTCGACGGTGCCCTTGTGGTCGCCGAATTGGCAGCTCTCGCCGATCCGCACCGGTTTGTCGGCGAAGAGCACGAGCCCCGCGATGAAGTTTTCCACCGTGTGCTGGGCGGCGAGGGCGACGGCCAGGCCACCCACACCGAGGCCGGCGATCAGGGGTGCCACCGAGACGCCCATCGAGTCGGCCCCGAGGATCACCATCCAGGCCATGGCCAGCACCGTCAGGGTGCGGAAGCCGAGCCGCACGACCTGCGTGTCGATCGTTCCCGGTCGCAACCGGCGGGAGCGAATCACCGTCTCCCCGAGTCGCGTGAGCACGGCCTGCACCAGGATGATGCAGCCGACGAACATGCCGACTCGCAGCGCCGTCTTGATGCCCACGAGCGCGGGGCCGGTGATCCGAATCTGGTTGCTGATCGCTTCGTCGCCCGCGAGGCATGTGCCCACCAGCACGAGCGGCGCGACGAGCGTGAGCACGAGCGGCTGGGCTCCCGGCCTGCCAGCCACGCGGCGAGCCGCGACGAACGCCCCGACGACGAGGCCGCTCCCGGCGGCCAGCAGCGCCGCCGCTGCCGACCACTGCCAGATCGTCACGTCCCAGGCTCGGCGGCGGGCCCACGCCGGGAGTCTGCGAATCCAGGCCTTGGGAATCATCCACCCTGGCGCTTCGACATACATGTCGTGCAGGCCCGGACTGCCGGCGTCAGCCCGATAGGGCAGATGCTCGACGACACGAAAAAAGTCCTCGGCGCGGGCCACGGTGTCGGCGGAGAACACCCATTCCCCAGCACGTGGCCCCTCGGTCAGCCGAACGAGCGTGATTTCGGAGTGTGGGACTCGCCAGCGGGAGAGGCTCTCCGCCGCCGCGGCGGCAGCGTCGGGAATCTCGGCAGCAGCCGGGAGTGCGATGCGGTCCAGCACTTCCTTGAGGCTCACTGCCGCCTGGCGCCGCGTGGAGTCGATGAGCGAAGGCGCCACCTCGGAAAGATCGAGGCAGTTGGCCACGGCAGCGAGTCGCCGCCTGAATCGGCCTCGCTGGTCGGCCGATGGCGGGCTGTGCAGCAGGTCGTCGTACATCGCATCGACCGTCTCGACGAAGCTCTCGAGCGTGGCCCGCGGGCTCGAGGTATCGGCGGGAGCGAGCGGCTGATCGGTGCCGTGCGCGGCGCGTGATCCGGCCACTGCGATGAGGAGACACAACGCGGCGACGACGAGTGAGCCGCGGCTCGCGACAGGGCTGGGCATGGACACATCCTCGGGGCCGGATCGGGCCGCGAGGAAGTAACAACGGACAGCAGGCGGGGTCAACGCTGCCCCGATGCTGCGTTGCCAAACCAGCCCCCCTGCCTACGAGGATCCCGCAGCTTGCCCCGCACCTGCTCGCGCCGCCCCACCAATACCCTCGACAGGAAGCAAACAGGTCGAGTGTTTCCCCGGGAAAACCGCAAAATGAAAAATTGCCCGGCACACAATTCGTCGCCACGAAGGCAAGCGAACGGAAGGGCGGCGGCCGCAACCGTCGGGCGTCATGACGTCAGGAATTCGGTGCCGCCGCCGAAGTCTTGGGCTTCGGTCGCCAGATTTCATGGCCGGAGGTGGCTTGCCGCTTTTTGGCATCCTCGACAATGGCCGCGAGATCATGGCCAAACTTTTCTGCGATCCGTCGCCGAGTCGCGTGAATCTCTTCAATCGTCGTGTCGCGATCAGGAGATTTCTGTGTCATCGCTCAACAACTCCTCGGGCGTGCAGATGATCGGCCTGGCGAGCCCCGCATGATCCAGTACGTCAAAAACCTTGGGGAGGATTCGTGCATTCGCGATATGCGTGCAATTCCAAGTCAGAAGGTAGTCTACGTGATGGTGGGCAGCCATCGCGATATGGAGGGCATCGACGCTCGCCGATCGTGGCAGAATTGCTTTTCGCAGGATTGCTTCGGCGATGTCCAAGATTGCCTCCTCGACAGGGAGGATAGGAATGCCCGTCAGCGCCTCGAGGCGGCGCTGAGCGAGGGCAGAATCACCATCAGCCGCTTCGTCGAGCACGTACTGCGAGGTGACAAGTTCGTAGTTTGACCTTTCTGCGGTCCACCACTTGTGCGTCAACAGTTGCCGAGCCGCAGCAACGACCTGCCCGCTTGGTCGGCCCCGAAGGTAACTGACGATCGATGTTTCAACGTAAAGAGTCGGCATTCCCTTTCCGGATCATCGGCAGGTTCATCACAGCCACCGGCATCATCTTCGTTCCGCCCGGCAGCGGAAACAATCGCCGCCAAGCATTTGAGCCGGCGGCAAAGGTACAAATGAGTTGGTTTTCCGTGGGCGTACGCAATCGGAATCAGGTGCGTTTCCCGAAATCGCCGCATTCAGCGGCACACTCACGAGCCGTCAGCGGCCATCCGACGCCGGCCGAGCTTCACGAAACCCGCGAGAAACGCGGAATCACCGAGAGAGAAGAAGAAACCCAATACCCTCGACAGGGATCGAACCTGTAACCTTCAGCTCCGGAGGCTGACGCTCTATCCAATTGAGCTACGAGGGCGAATCGTCGCAGCCGATTCTACACGCCGTTCGCCCGCGGCAACAGGCAGCGATCGCCAGGCTGCGGCGGCACCCTTCCGGCCACTACCCGGCGGATTCCGCCGGCCGCTTCACGCCGAACGCTTGAGCGGTGGCGTCGCCGACGGCCGGCCGTGCGGGCGGGTGAGGCCGGTGTGCGGCGAGTCGATCCGCAGCGTCTGGCCGGCTTCGACGTCCGACACGAAGTCACGGAGCTGCCGCAGTTGCCGCTGCCGGCGGATGGTGCTGCCAATTTCGACGAGCGCTACGCCACGGCCCGCCAGCATCGGCAGCGTGCTGAGTGGAAGCCGCATGACCGCATCCCGCACGATCTCGGCGACGTGGGCGATGACCGCCACGGTCCGCGATCCGCGCCCCAGTGACCGCCAGAAGAGCCGCTCGGCATGCAGGCCGGCCGCGAACGCCCGCGGCGCCTGTCGCGTGGGGCCACGCACGACGCGCGAGCCCGCCTCGTACACAACGGGCAGCGGCAGGCAGTCGACCGCCGCGGCCATGTCGGCGTCGGCATTGGCCTCGCCACAGGCGGTCGCGAAGCCAGGGCCGGCCATCTGGAGCACGTCGGCCCGCCAGAATCCCGCCTCGAGGATCGGCGCCGCGCCCTTGGCGAGCACCGCATCCGTCTGCCGCGGCGCCGCGGCCGCGATCCGCCGCCCGCCGCGGGACAGCCGCACGCCCGTCGACACGACCCGCGCGGCATCGTCGGCCGAGACGACCGCCGGCACCACGGCCGCGATGTCGTCGGTGGCGAACCATTCCAACGGCCGGTCGGTCCAGCCCGGCGTCGCTTTCCAACCGGCCGCCAGCACGTGCACCACGCTGCCGCGACTCGACGCGATCCCCAGGTTGGTGCAGGCCACCAGTCGCGAGCCGCGCGGCGCCTGCACGAACGTCACCTCGTCGCGGATGTTCCACGGGTCGTCGTAGCCACAGGCCAGCGGCACGACGATCTCGCAATCGGGCGGCCGGTTCTCCAGCACGCTCACGAGCGTCTCTTCGAGGCCCGCCGTGTCGGCGACCGTCGGAATCACGATGGAAAGCGCAGGCGCGTGCGCCGACTGCCCGGGCATGCTGGATCCCCCCCTCACTGCTGCGCCGCCACGCGGCGGCGTCGACTCAGGCTGCGGCTCGCTGCGGCAGCAGTTCCGTGAACAGGTTCACGGTGTGCAGCATCTCACCGTCCGCGTCATAAAACTGCAGCACGCCGACGTCGATCAGCCACATGGCGAACATGTCGGCCACGCGATAACACCGGGCCACGCACCGTCCGCGGTCGATGCGGATGTTCTCCTGGAGATCATCCACTTCTACCGAGTCCACTCCCAGATTGAGGAAGTGGCGGCTCACGAGATCGCGAACGTCACCGGCATTCATGTGCAAGCGCATGGAAGGCAACCTCCTGTTGCGGGCTGACCGACATCCTGTCGAGCGGGCCGCGGACGGTAGCCAGGACACGCCGACGACGAAAGGCGAAGTTCGCCGCGTGTCCCGTGCATGCCACAAGGCCCGTCTGCTGCCCCGTGCCTATCGCTGCTAGAAGAGGCATCGGCCCACGGCCCCGACGGAAATCACCTCGTCATCCACGGCCAGACTGGTCCACCGAGCCGGCAGAGTCGACCCAGCTTGCCGGGGCGGCGTCGCCGTCGAGTCAGAGCCGCTGGGTCCAGTCGCTGCTGGCATACCGCTCCGCCACCAGCTGCCGCACGCGGTCGTGCGGCCAGTCGCCGAGGTCCTCGGCCGACCCCGTTGCCTGGAATGCCTCCCGGACCGCCGCCTCGAGCCGCGGTCGGCCGAGGCCCAGGTTGGCAACGAACCCTGCATGCGAACGCCCTGCACGATACGCCGGCTCCTGCGGCGGGTGCCGGAGGACGTGGCTGATGAGGTCGAGATCGAAGCTGTCGAGCAGCGTGCCGTGATAGAGCACGCCGTGACGCTTCACCCGCAGGGCATTGCCCGACACCTTCCGCTCGATCGAGCCATCGAGGACCGCGAGATCACTCGTGCCCCGCCGGTGCACGTCGCGGCCCGCACCGCACAGCGCGCGAGCGAGCGGCTCGAGCATCGCGGCGTGGATCGCCTCGAGCCCTGGGCTCCCCAGGGGATGCGGCACGATCACCGACCACATCAGGCAGCCCGGGCCGAGCACCACCGTGAGCCCACCACTCGGGCGGCGGATGAGTCGCACGCCCGCTGCTGCGCAGGCGTCGGGATCGACCTCGGCGGCGATTCGGCTCGACGACCCGAGCACCACCGTCGGCGTCGTCGCCATCCAGGTGCGGACGACCGCCGTGGCGAGCCTTCCCTCGTGGGCCGCCTCGAGCAACGCCTCGTCGAGGGCGAGGTTTTCCTCGACGGTGTCGAGTTCCGTGTCGAGCCAGATCGGGGGAGGAGCGTGAGTGGCGGTCATCGTGTGGCGTTGGTCAGCCTGCCGGAAAACCGCGGCGGCTGGTCATTTGGCCGCCTGCACCTAGACTTTTCACTGGTGTCGCGACCGTTCACGCTTCCTCTATACCCGATGGCCGAATCCACCCGTCGCACCGTCTCGCAGGACGACTCCCTGCCGCCCGTCGAGCCACCCAGTGCGGCGTTCCTCGTGCAGCTGTTCCTGGTGCCGGCGATCATCGTCGCCATCATCGTAGCGGTGTGGCTGGCTTTCCACTGGCTGGCCCAGCTGGGGAATGACCCCGAAGGCTACGTCCGCACGCTGCGGCGGGCCAACGAGGGGCGGTGGCAGGCGGCGCTCAACCTGGCCAACGATCTCCGCGGTCCGGGCGGCGCCACGCTCAAGGCCGACACCACGCTCGCCGGTGATCTGGCCGGCATCCTGGCCGACGAGGTTGCGAGCGGGCGGCCGAAGCTCGGCGGGCATGCCGGTGAGCAGTCACGCACGCTGTGCGGCTACCTGTGCCGCGCGCTCGGAGAGTTCGCGGTGCCCGAGGCGGCGGCTCCGCTCGTCGCACGGGTCCGTGATACCGGTGATCCGGAAACGGCCCGGGCGGCCGTCGAGGCGCTCGCTGTCTTGGACACGAACCTCACCTCCTCGGGCAGGGCGTTTCCCGATGCGGCTGCCGTGACCGATGCCCTGCTCACTGCCTCGCGCAGTGACGACGCCGGCCTGCGGTCGGCCGCCGCCTTCACGCTCGGCGTGGTGGGGGGGGCGGGTGCCGACGAGCGACTCGAGCAGCTCGTGGGCGACGCCGCCGACGATGTCCGCTACAACGCCGCGATCGGCCTGGCCCGACAGGGGAGAGAGGCCGCCTATCCCATGCTCGCCGAGATGCTCGCGTTGCCCGATGCCGCCGCGGAGCCGGGGGATGAGGCAGCGCAATCGCAGCGGTATCGCCGGGCCCTGATCGTCGTCAATGCCCTGAAGGCGGTGGGGCTGCTCGTGGATGCGGGCGTGATGCCGCCGGAGAGCGTCGCCCAGCCGCTCGCCAGGCTCGACGACGATCCCGTGGGCGACGTGCGTGCCGCGGCCTCGGCCCTCGCGAAAAAGATCGAGCGCGTGTCGGCCGCCGCGGACCAGTCGCGATAGACTTCCGATCACGTTTCCAGCCTTTCGTTCGTTTCCCCACAGTTCAGAGGAGTGTGTGATGGCCGCCACCGTACAAGAGACGATCAACCTGTTGCTCGAGAGCTACAGCATGGAGCTCGAGACGGTGATGAACTATCTGGCCAACAGCGTGAACCTCGACGGCGTGCGGGCCGAGGAGATCAAGAAGTCGCTCGGCGCCGACGTTCCGGGAGAGATCGCCCACGCCCAGCAGCTCGCCAACCGCATCAAGCAGCTCGGCGGCCACGTCCCGGGCTCGAAGGCCCTGACGATCGGCAACCAGATCCAGCCCGTGACCGACACGACCGACGTCGTCGGCGTGATCAAGAGCGTGATCGCTGCCGAAGAGACCGCCTGCGCCCAGTACAAGAAGATCATCAAGGCGGTGGAAGGCGAGGACTACGTCACGCAGGATCTCTGCATCCGCCTGCTGGCCGACGAGGAAGAGCACCTCGTGCAGTTCAAGGGCTTCCTCAAGGAATACAGCAAGTAGGAGGGGGAGGGGCTGCCCATGCCCCGGGAGCCGGCGTATGTCGCCGAGCGCAGGCTGGATGCCGAAGCGAAGGCGGCATCCGAGCGAGCGAAGAACAGGATGTTCGCAGCGAGCGTCCGGCGACGGGGCGTGGGCAGCCCCGACCTGCCGTAACGCTACGAAAGGAACTCGTCGAGGGCGTCGCGGAGCATGTCGGGATCGGCATCCACGCCAAGCAGCGTGTGGATGTCGATCGCGGTGCGGGCGGCATGAATCTCTAGGCCATCGACGACGCATGCGGCTGCGGCCTGCGCCTGACTGGCGACGGGTGATGGCGACGTGGTGAGGGTGAGATCGGCGACCACCAGGTCACCGCGGAGGCCTGTGAGCGTCGGACCTTTGGCCGGAGGCGGGCTGCCGCCCGGAGCGGGGCCCGCTGCGACGATGATGTCGACATCGGGCGGGACATCGAGCGAGTCGGTCCATTCCAGCACCGCCGCCGGCGCCGCTGAGAGGCCACCGAGCGCCTCCGCCAGGGCCGCCGCCCGCGGTGCGTCGGGGTCGGCCACCACGATGCTGGCGGCACCGGCCAGCGCCAGTTCCAGCGCCGTGGCCCGGCCGCGTGAGCCGGCTCCCAGCACGAGCACGCGGCAGCCAGCCGGGTCGATGTGACTGCGGAGTGCCTCGACGACGCCCCGGCCGTCGGTCATGTGGCCGGTGAGCGGACCGGCCTGCCGCTCCACGAGCGTCACCGCGCCGGCGAACGCGGCGGCGGGGCTCGTCGAGGCAATGAGCGGCACGGCCGCCTCACGGAGGGGCCCCGATAGCAGGCAGCCGCGGAACCCCATCGCGGCGACGCCGGCGAGCGCGTCGGCCAGTTGGTCCGGCGCGACCTCCACGGTCAGAAACCGCACGTCGAGCCCGGCCGCCTCGATCGCCCGCTCGAACAAATACTGGGCGGGATTGCCCGCCGCGGGGCAGCCCAAGAGTGCGATGATGTCCTGCAGCGCCGCGCTCGTCATGACTGGCGAACTCGGCTGCCGGGGAATGGCCTAGACGGTGACGCTGGTGGCGGCCACGAACCGCGGGTCGCCCCGGATCGCGTCGAAGTCGCGCTCATGGCCCGTGAGGTCGCGAAACCGGTCATCAATCGCGATGGCCTGCGTGAGATGCTCGATCGCCGCAGGCACGTTGCCCGCGAGCGAATGGTAGCAGGCGAGGTTGTAGTGCAGCACCGGCTGGCCGGGGAACGCCGTCAGGCCGTCGGCGAGGGCGCCGATCGCCTCGTCGAGGCGGTCGAGCCGCTTCAGGCACCAGCCGATTCCGAGCCAGGCCTCGATATGGCCGGGCGTCGCATGCGCGGCCCGCATGAGCGGCGGCAGCGCCGCCTCCCACTCGCCCAGCGCCCGCAGCGACTCTCCCTCGAGCAAGGCGGCCGCCGCGTCCCTGCGGTCGGCCTCGTCGAGTTGGCTCAGTTCCGCGAGCGCCCGGCGGAAGAGCCGGCAGGCGGTCGGCGGAGGAGGGGCCTCGCCTTCGAGCAGCAGTTCGCCGAGTTCGAGATAGCCGCTGGCGCGACGCAGAATCACCCGCGGCTCCGGCACGAGCCGCTGGCGGTGTTCATCGACCTGCGGGATGTGAAGCTCAGGAGTGTGATTCATGGTCGGCACGCCCAAAACGCATGATCCATCGCTACTGTAGCCAGACTCGGCCCCCAGCCCAATCCTCGGGCAACTGGCTCGCGGGCTCCGAATGCCACGTTCACTACGCGGCGTCCGGCCCTGTGGATCGCCGGAATCCGGCCGTGATGCCCGGGAAAAAATTCCGGGCACGAAATTCGGCCCGCCGGGCCACTCTTCAGGCAGGAGGTCCATTGCATGCGTCTGACCCTGCGTACCCTGCTGGCCTGGATGGATGGCGTGCTGCCGGCGGATGCCGCCGGACAGTTGGCGGAGAAAGTGGCGGGCAGCGCCGTTGCCCAAACGCTCGCCAATCGAATCCGGGATGTCGTAACGCGGCCGGCGATCGCCGCTCCGCCCCCCGAGGGCCGTGGGCTGGCGGCCGACGCGAACTCGGCGGCCGAGTTCCTCGACAATGTGCTCCCGGCCGACCGGCTGGCCGAGTTCGAGCGGGTGTGTATCGAGTCCGACATGCAGCTGGCGGAGGTGGCCGACTGCCACCGGCTGCTCGCCGACCTGACGGCTGGTCGGGTGGCTGCCGGAGAGGTCGATGCCACGCTTGCCGAGCGGCTGCGGGCGATCGCGCGGGCCGAACGGGCAGCCGCGGTGGCACGCCCGGTGGATCGTCCCGCGTTCGAGGCTGCGGCAGGCAGCCGCGATGTCGCGTTCAGCGACACCGTGTTCGTCAGTCCGGCGCCCCGCGTGTCGGCCTCGAAGGCGCCTTCGTCGGCGGCCTCGCCTGCGCGGGCCTGGATCCTCGCCGGCTCTGCGGCGGCGGCCCTCGTCGCGCTCCTGGGCGTGCTGGGCTGGTCGCTGGCTGGAGGTGGACGGCGGGACGT
>JAPOJV010000062.1 GCA_029978085.1 bacterium | reverse complement strand
TCCGCCCCCTGCCCTGCAGGTGGTCTGCGAAAACGGGATCGCGTTCATCGACCTGCCCGCCAGCCTCGTCTGGTTCGATACGGCGGGCCGGCATCAGGAGTCGCTGGAAAGCGACCGCCCGGTGGGGGAGCAGATGCTGCTCCAGTTCCACCGCTCGGTCACGAGCCTGATCCGCCACCTGAGCGGCCTCGACGACGCACTCACGGCGATGGAGATCGTCCGGGCCGCGTCCCAAAGCCAGGCCGAGGGCCGCCGGGTGCGGCTCTGAACACGTCCGGGCGGTGGGCTAAAGCGCCGCGACCACCAGGTCGCCCACCTCGCGGGTGCCGTAGCCCATCTTGCCGGCGGCCTGGCTCTTCATCTTCGTGCCGGTCACGTGGGCGACGGCCGTGTCGATCCGCTTGCCCGCGGCGGGATGGCCCGAGTGCTCGAGCAGCATCGCCATCGCGTTGATCGCGGCGATCGGATTGATCACGTTCTGACCGGTGTACTTGGGGGCGCTGCCTCCCATCGGCTCGAACATGCTCACGCCCCCCTTGTCGGGATTGAGGTTGGCCCCGGCAGCCACGCCCATGCCTCCCTGCAGGATGCCGCCCAGGTCGGTGATGATGTCGCCGAACATGTTCGTCGTCACGATCACGTCGTAGGCGTCGGGATTCTTCACCATCCACATGCAGCAGGCGTCGACGTGGTTGTAGTCGGTTTTCACGTCGGGGTATTCCTTGGCAACGTCCTGGAACGTTCGCCACCAGAGATCGTGGCCGAACGTGAGCACATTCGTCTTGGCGACGAGCGTGAGCGTCTTCTTGGGGCTGTTCCGCTGCCGCGTGTAGTCGAAGGCCCAGCGGATGCACCGCTCGCAGCCCTTCCGCGTGTAGACCGCCTGCTGCACGGCCACCTCGTCGGGCGTGCCCTTCTTGAGATAGCCGCCGACGCCGCAGTAGAGGTCTTCAGTGTTCTCACGGACCACGACGAAGTCGATGTCCTTCGGGCCGCGGCCGGCCAGCGGCGTCTCCACGCCGGGCAGCAGCTTCACGGGCCGAAGGTTGATGTATTGATCGAGCTTGAACCGCAGGTCGAGCAGCAGCCCCTTCTCGAGGATGCCGGGCGCCACCTGCGGATGGCCGATCGCCCCCAGGAAGATCGCGTCCTTCGTCCGCAGGAGATCGAGGCCGCCCTCGGGGATGATCTCGCCCGTCTTGAGATACCGGTCGCCGCCCCAGTCGAGCGTCTCGACGTCGTAGGTGAACCCCTCGAGCTTCGCGACCGCCGCCAGCACCTTCATGGCCTCGGCCGTGACTTCAGGCCCGGTGCCGTCTCCAGGAATCGCAGCGATCTTCAGGGTCTTTCCGGCCATGAGTGCAGGTGCTCCTCGGGTGCGTGAACGGGGTCCCGAAATCTAGCCGACTTCACGCATCGGGAAAACCGGCGGCCGTCTTCTCCGGCTCACACTTGCGTTCGACGAAGTCTTGCGTGGGTCGGGGTTGCCCACGCCCCGTCGCCGGACGTTCGCTCAGGACATCCTGTCCTTCGCTCACTCGATGCTGCCTGCGCTTCGCCATCCTGGCTGCGCTGGTCAGCAAACGCCGGCTCCCGGGGCATGGGCAACCCCTCCTGAGCCAACGAAACCGGAGGCACGTTGCTCCGCAACGGGCTGAAGGTGGTCCGGTCACGCCGTGACCGGTGAAGCAGCCTGTCACGGCGTGACAGGGCTACGTGGAGTGACGGGCCTACGCGAAGCGTGAAGCTAGTTCTGGCTGAAGTCGAGCTTCTTGCCTGAGGAGACGCCGAGCGGGTTGCGGACGAATCGCCGGCGGCATTGCTCGCAGAGATCGAATCGCATCGAGCGGGCGTCGTCGAGGTCATCGCACTCGTCTTCTTCGATGCGGTCGAGCAGTTCCTCGACCTCCTCGAGATGGTCGGCATCGGCGGCGAGCACGTCGGCCTCACCACAGCACTCCTGATCCTCGATCGCGGCGAACACCTCGATCTTCACAACGTGCCGCACGTCGGTGTGGGGGTCAATCATGCGTTTGCACAGGTCGCACGAGAAGTGAAGCATCTGGTTCTCCGGGCAAGTGATGGGGGCGGGCAGCAACCGCGGCCTCCGCCGTCCCAACCGCGAGTTTGATTCGTCTGAGTGTGACTCGATTCACCAGCCAAGGCAAGCGTTGCGCCTGTCTGCGCGGTGGTTTTTTCAGCGAATGCTCCATGGGGAACCCAGGGACTTTCGACGGTGCGCCGGGCGGAGTTTGCGGCGGCTGACGTGGCTGCGTTAAACTGCAGAGGTTCGCGGGAGCCGCGCCGCCGGTGCGGCCCGGATGGAGGTGCCATGTCGACACTCGCACTGCCGTCGCAGGCGGCGCCGAGCACGCTGGGGCTCAGCGTGCTGGTGCTCAACCGCTCGTTCGTCGCCGTTCACATCACGAACGTGCGGCGAGCGATCGCGCTCCTGTTCCGCGACCTCGCGGAAGTCGTGCACATCGAAGAGGGGCAATACGCCGCTTATTCGCTCGATTCGTGGCGGGAGCTCTCGGCGATGCAGGCGGCGTTTCGCCGGCCGGATCAGGACTGGGTGCGGGCCGTGGGCTACGAACTCCAGGCCCCACGGGTGATTCGCCTCATGGGCTGTGACCGGAGCCCGCGGCAGGGGCTGCGGTTTAACCGCCGCAACGTGTTCGCCCGTGACGGCAACCTGTGCCAATACTGCGGCCGGCACTTCCCCACGAGCGAGCTCTCGCTCGATCACGTGGTGCCCCGCAGCCGCGGCGGCCTGGCGAGCTGGGAAAACATCGTCTGCGCCTGCGTGGCCTGCAACGTCCGCAAGGGTGGCCGCACGCCGCAGGAAGCCCGCATGCAGCTCATCCGGCAGCCGGCCAAGCCGAAGCGCAGCCCGCTCCTCACGATCAAGCTCGGCAACCCGAAGTACGCGAGCTGGAAGAGCTTCGTGGAAAGCGCCTATTGGCTCGCCGACCTCACGTGACGCCGCGCGAATTCCCTCAGCTCGCGCTGCGGGCTTCCAAGCAGCGGCAAGCCCGATGGATCACTCGCCGCCGCAGAGGGGATCTTTCTTCTCGGTGATCACCGGCAGCTGCGGGGCCATTTCGGCGTTGAGGGCCGTGAAGTCCTTCCACTCGGCGGGCAGGTTGTCTTCGTGGAAGATCGCCTCGACCGGGCACTCGGGCACGCACGCCTCGCAGTCGATGCACTCGTCGGGATGGATGTAGACCATCTTGTCCCCCTCGTAGAAGCACTCCACGGGGCACACGACCACGCAATCGGTGTACTTGCAGGCGAAGCAGGGTTCGGCAACGACGTGCGTCATGGTCGGCGAGGCTCCAGTAACAAGGGTTCGGGGCGGACGGTTGGGCGACGGTTCCGGGCGTGCGGACTCGGCAAGATCGGTCGACCTTGACGGCCGAGTTCGACGCTGCGCGGCATCCTAGGTGCCTCCCGAAACGCTGTCAACGAACTGAATGTCGGCCGGATCACCTCCATTTCCTAAATCGGCGTGGCGCCGGCCTTGGAGGCCATCGACCGTGGCTCCTATTATGAGGCTTCCACAGGAGCGGTGAGCCGTGAACGAGCCGACGACGCCGCAGGCCACTCCCCCAGCCGCGGCGACCGTGCCCCTGGCGACGCCCGACGATCAGCGGCTCCTGGCGGCCTGTCTGGCGGGCGATTCGGCCGGCTGGGACGAGTTCGTCCAGCGGTTCAGCGGGCTCTTCGTCCATGTCGTGGAGCGGACGGCAGTGCAGCGGCGGACGTCCCTCGCGGGTCCCGACCGCGACGACCTCGTGGCCGAGATCCTGCTCACCTGCCTCCGCAACGACGCCGCCGTCCTGCGGGCCTTTGCCGGCCGGGCGAGCCTGCCCACGTATCTCGCCGTTATCGCCCGCCGTGTTGTGGCCCGGGCTCTGGCCCGCCGGCTCGAGTCGGGCCGCCTCGTTTCCCCGTCGGTAGCCGTCGAAACTGCAGCCACGCCGCGAGACGACGTCGCCCGCGCAGTCGACCGCGAGCATGTCGAATCGCTCCTCCAGCGGCTCGACACAGACGAGGCGAAGCTCGTGCGGCTGCATCATCTCGAGGGCCGCAGCTATGGCGAGATCAGCCGGCTCACCGGCATGCCACTCGGCTCGATCGGCCCCGCCCTCTCCCGCGCCAAGGCGAAGATGCGGGCGTGAGCAGCATCAGGGCGCTGCGGAGGGTGGTCCGATCGTCACGGAGGGGTCGGCGAGATCGACGGGCTCGTAGCCCGGGTAGGCCGGCATCTGCCAGAGCTGGGCCGGATCGGCCGTCGGCAGGTTCGCAGTGACTGACGCCAGTTCGAGCTTGAAGTCGACCTTGGCCGTCGGCCACGACACCTCGACCACATGGGGCAGGGCCGCGCCCGAACCGGGATCGACCCGATGCCGGGTCGTCCGCACGCTCGCGAGCCGCTCGCCAGCCGGCGTAAAGAGATGCTGCTCGGCCACGAGGCCGGTCGTCGCATCGAGGATCGTCGACTTGAGCAGTTCACCTTCCGTGTCGCGGATTCGACTGCGGATCTCGATCCGGCCATCGGGCATGGGAAATGGCCCCTCATGCGCATCCTCCGGCCGAAAGTTCACGAGGCCCAGGAGCTCGGGCATCCAGTCGGCCCGGATCGGCAGGAGCTGCCGGGCCTTCGACTGGGCATATTGGTCGTGCCTGCAGAAGGCGGTGATCGGCGGCGTGTGCTGCCGCAGCCAGAGCCAAAAGAGGTCGTCGTTGCTGCCGATGTCGAGCTCGGGGCCAGTGATCGCAGTCTGGGCCTGGAGGCGAAACCGTCGCGGCGGCTCGCAGGCCACGCGGGCGGAGAGCCGCGGCACGCCCGGCACCACGAGCACCGCCTGCGGCGCTGATACGCTCCGCACGCGAGCCGTGTTGTCGTGCACCGCCGCGATCACCTGGTCGAGCGTCGGCTGCGGCGGCAGCGCCCGCGGCAGCGGCATCGTGCCGATCTGGTAGCCACGAAGCACGTTCGGGCACGACGCACCGCTCGAGGCGCAGCAGGCAACGACGAGCGCGAAGGCGACGAGCCGCGACCGAGTGAGTGAGGTTGGACGCGAGCGGGACGACATCAGGCGGCCTCCCCCGACCAGAGCAGCGCCGCCAGCCGCTCGCCGGTGCCCGGCGCGGCAGCCTCGGCTGCGGTCACGGGCCGCACGCGGTACTCGCGATCGCGACGGCGACAGGCCAGTACGAGATCAGTCGTCGGTTCCGCGGCCGGCGACACATCGACGATCCGCAGCACCCGGCGCCGCACGAGCTGCAGCGCGAGCAGGTAGCGGACGGCAGCGTCGTCGGGGTTCCGCTCCAACTCATCGAGCACATCGAGGAGCACGTCCACCGGCGCGAGTTCGGGTCCGCTCGATTCTGCAGTCGGATACGCCGACCGCCACGCGGCGAGCGTGTCGGCTGGCGGCACGGTCCAGGCCTCCGCCGCGATGTCGATCCGCTCGAGGCCGGCCGCGGTACGGACGAGTGCCGAATGAAACACCTCACCCGGCACGAATGCCCGGCCGCTGACGGCGCAGGTTCCACGCGGGCGGTGAATTTTGAGGTCCATGGCACGTGGGGATATAGGGTCACCCCACGGTCGCCACAATCGCACCACCGGTCGGGCCGCCCAGACCTCGCTCGGCCATCGCAAACGACGCAGCCTAGGCAAGCCCGGCAAGCAGCAGTTCCGCCACGTCGGCAATGCCGGCCGCGTCGCTCGTGCCCACGACCCGATCGGCCGCCGCCTGCACCTCGGCCACGGCATTGCCCATCGCCACCCCCAACCCCGCCGCGCGGATCATCGGCAGGTCGTTCACGTCGTCGCCCACGGCGCAGATCTCGGCCGCCCCGAGCCCCCACTCCCGGGCCACCGCCATGATGCCCGACCATTTCGTCACCCCTGTCGGCGCGATCTCGCAGAGCCAGTCGCGATACCGCGGGCTGCGGATCACGTGTACCGACACCTGATCGGGAAAGGTTCCGTTGAGGGTCGCCTCCAGCGCGATCATCTCCTCATGCGGCCCCATCGCGAACCCTGCGAACACGCCCGACGGCACCGCCTCGTGCAGATCGGGTTGCACCCGGGCCAGCCCGGCATTGCGGGCGAGATACTCCTCGAGACCGCGGCGCGGCTCACCGGCCGGCGGCAGATCGCACTGCCGGCAGTGAAAGTCGAAGCCCTCCGCGTAGCTGTCGGTGTAGAGCACGGGCTCATGTCCGGCCGCGACGATCATGCCCACCGCCTGTTCGAGCACGCCCGGAGCGAACGCGGCCCGGTGCAGCGTGGCATGCGTCGGTGGCGCCTTCACGAGGGCCCCCGAGGCGGTGACGAGTGGCGCATCGATGCCGAGCGCCGCCGCCACGGGCAGCGTGTCGCGATAGCGACGGCCCGTGGCCAGCATCACACGCACGCCGGCCTCTCGCACCCGTTGCACAGCCTGCCGCGTGGCCGCGGGGATCTCGTGTCGGGCATCGGTGACCGTGCCGTCGACGTCGAGGACGAGCAGGCGAATTCGTGGCGACGATGCCGGCACCGACGAAGCATTCATGCCCGCTATGATAGCGGCGGAGGTTCCTGCAGATGGACGACACCCCAGCTACCAACGCCCTGCCCTTCACATCGGTCGCGAAGACCGGCTCGATCCCTGCGGGCGAGGGCCGCACGTTCGAGGTCAACGGCCGACTCGTGGCCGTGTTCTTCGACGGCACCGCCTACCACGCCATGGACGACCTCTGCCCGCACATGGGCGCCTCGCTCGGGTCCGGGCCGTTCGTCGACGGCGTCGTCACCTGCCCATGGCACGCCTGGCGATTCCGCGCCTGCGATGGCGCCTGGTGCGACAACGAGAAGCTGAGGGTCGATGTCTTCCCGGTGCGGGTCGAGGGGGACTCGATCTGCGTGCAGGTGCCCCCGTCCAAGCAGGTCGAGTTGCCTGCTACCCGATCCTGACCGACTCGCCGGGCACGAGTGCCTTCGCGTCGGCCTGCGTCGCCTCCCGCACCCGCGCCGCCCAGGCGGCGCCGTCCTGTGCGATCGGCGGCCAGGTGCCATAGTGGTTCGGCAGCGCGAGCGTCGGCTTGAGCAGCCGCACCGCCTCGACGGCGTCGTCGGGCCCCATCGTGAAGCAATCGCCGATCGGAAGCACTGCGACGTCGAGCCCACGGCCCGCGTGCGGCCGGCCGATCCGCTCCATGTCGGAGAACAGCGCCGTATCCCCCGCGAAGTAGATTCGCACGCCACCGACGTCGAGCAGCCAGCCGGCGGGAGTGCCGCCGTACGTGCCATCGGGCAGGCTCGACGAGTGCCAGGCGATCTCCATCTTCGCCGTCCCGCCCGGCACCGCGGCCATCCCGCCGAGGTTCATCGGCTGCGTGTTGGCCACGCCGTGCTTCCCGAGCCACTGGGCGATCTCGAACGTGCACAGCACCTTCGCCCCGGTCCGCTTCGCGATCGACACGAGGTCGGCCACGTGATCGAAGTGGCCGTGCGTGACGAGGATCGCATCGCACGTCACGTCGGCCGCCTTCATGCTCGCCGTCGGGCACTCGTCGAAGAACGGATCGACGACCAGCCGGCCGGCACCGGTATCGACGAGCCAGGTGGCATGGCCGGTCCACGTGAGCGTGATGGGCATGAGCAAAGCCTCCGCGGGGTGACAGAATGCCAAACTATATCCGTTCCTCCACCCGTCGTTTGGCAAGCCGACGCCGCGAACCTCGACTCCCGATCGTGAGGAGGCCGGTCGGTGAGACCGGAGGAGGAGCGCAGGGATATCCGTAGCTCTGTGCGTGCCATCGGGTACCCGGGTGGCGGGAGGAATCCCGGAGCGACGACGGAGCGTCTTGCCGCCGGCCGAACCAATGCGGGAACGTGCATGACCCTTGGGTGGGTCGGGGCTGCCCACGCCCCGTCGCCGGACGCTCGCTGACGTCGCAAACGTAAAAGGTGTGTCGCCGGCTCTGGGGCGGTACAAGTCGCCGCTGCGCGGTCTTTCAGATCGTCGCGGGACCTCGAAGACTCGGTCCACATGCTCCTCGAGCTTGCACCGACCCCCTCGCCTCCCTGCCGCCTTCGCTCGCCGCCAACGCCGGCTCTCGGGGCATGGGCAGCCCCTCCTGCATCGCCCGAGATGCGCGGATCAAGTGGGCCGCAGGCGGGCCATCATGAACTTCTTGTAGGCCTCCACGCCCGGCTGGCCGTAGGGGTTCGTACCCACGAGGCGGCCCTCGACGACCGTGGCCAGCATCAGCATCTGCAGGAGCTGGCCCACCACGTGCTCGTCGATCCGCGGCAGCAGGATGTCGGCCGTGGGCCGCTTCGCCTGGGCGTAGGCTTCGTTCGTGCCCCCGATGGCGGCGGTGAGCATGTCGGGCCAGGTGGTGCCCACGAGGGCGTCGAGCTTGTCCTGGTCGTGGCCGTACGAGCCGAGAGTCGGGAGCGCGAGGCGGTCGCGGCGCGGCTCGCCCACGATCAGGTTCGTGATCAGCTTGTCGCGACGGCCATCCTGGTGCTGCTGGCCGCGCGAGTGGAGATCGCGGGTGGTGACGGCGGTGAGTGGCGTGGCTCCCTTCTCATCCTTGCCCAGGCTCTCGGAGAGGAGCTGGTCGTACCAGAAGCCGAGCGACTCGAGGCGATTGCTCCAGGCCGAGAGCACGCGGATCGTGGCGCCCATCTTCGCCTCGGCGAGATGCCCCACGCCTACGTATTGCAGCACGGGATTCTCGGCGACCGGCGCCTCGCGGAACCGGCGGTTCATCGCCGCCGCGCCTTCCAAGAGCCGCACCACGTCGATGCCGACGATCGACGCGGGCAAGAGGCCCACGGCCGTGAACACGGAGAACCGGCCACCGACGCCGTCGGGAATATCGAACACGTCGGGGCAGCCGATGGCCTTTGCGAGATCGGCGAGCCGGCCCGACTTCCCGGTGATCGGCACGACCCGCTGGGCGAGCTGGGCCGTGTCGCCGCCGACGCTCGCGGAGAGGGCCTGGAGGAAGAGCCGGGTCGCGATGGCCGTTTCGAGCGTGCCGCCGCTCTTGCTCACCACGAGCACGCCCCAGCGGTCGAGCAGGTCGTCGCTCCGTGGTGCGCCGGCGGGGGCCACGAGGTCCAAGAGCCCCTGCGCGGAGTCGTTGTCCATATTGAAGCCCTCGAATGAGAGCCGCGGCCGGCCGCCGCGTTCGCCGCGTGGTAGCTCGTTATGGAATGGATGGCAGCAGGCCTCGAACAGGGCTCGCGTGCCCATGTAGGAGCCGCCGATGCCGAGCACGATCACGCGATCGACCGCGTCGCGGATCCGCCGTGCCGTCTGGAGGATCGCGAACAGCTCGCTCGTCGTGCGGCTCGTCTGGTAGTCGGCCAGCAGCCGGTCGGGCAGGTCGATGAAGGCGGGATCGAGCACCTCGCCCGGCCGCGTGCCACCGCTCCGCCAACGGTCCACGTCGGCGAGCGTCTCGGTGCGGGCCGCGTCGAGCCGGCCAGCGAGGGCATCGAGGTCGGACTGGGCGATGCCCCCGGTCGCCAGCACGGCCGACGGGTCGTACTGGATGGGATCGGTGGCGGGCTGCGGACGGACAACGCTCATGGAAGTGGCCTCGGAAGGACGAGCCGCGGTGGCAGCCGCGGCGAAAGGCGGTAGGCTGGTCGCGGCACTGTAGCCCACTTCCAAGCCACTTGAAACCGAGGAGCTGCCGCACCGTGACCGAGCATGACCTGATCCGCGAACTGGCCGAGAAGAATGGAAGCAAGATCGTGATGCTCGTGGCCGACGGCCTCGGCGGCCTGCCGCTCGAGGCTGGTGGCAAGACGGAGCTCGAGACGGCGCAGACGCCGAACCTCGATCGGCTCGCCGTCCGCTGCCCCTCCGGCTCGAGCCTCCCCGTGCTCCCCGGCATCACGCCCGGCTCGGGCCCCGGCCACCTCGGCCTCTTCGGCTACGACCCGCTCGAGTTCAAGATCGGCCGCGGCGCGCTCGAGGCCACCGGCATCGGGTTTGAGCTCGGCCCCAACGACGTAGCCGCCCGCGGCAACTTCTGCACGCTCGACGCAGGCGGTCTGATCAGCGACCGCCGGGCCGGACGCATTCCTTCAGAGGAGAGCTTCGCGGTCGTGGAGAAGCTGCAGGCCGTGAAGATCGACGGTGTGGAGACGTTCGTAAAGCCGGTCAAAGAGCATCGGTTCGTGGTCGTGTTCCGTGGCCAGGGTCTCGACGGCCGCGTGGCCGACACCGATCCCCAGGCCACGGGCGTCGCTCCGCTCGATCCGCAGCCGGCCCACGCGGCCGCGACGAAGACAGCCGCGGTGGCGAAGGAGTTCGTGCGGCAGGCGCGGGCCATCCTCAAGGACGAGAAGAAGGCCAACGGCATGGTGCTCCGCGGGTTCGCGGCCAAGCCTGCCCTGCCCTCCTACCAGGAGCTCTATGGCCTCAAGGCCGCGGCGATCGCCGTCTATCCGATGTACAAGGGCCTCGCGCGGCTCGTCGGCATGACGCTCGTGGGCCAGGCCCAGACGCTCGGCGAGCAGATCGACGAGCTGGCGAAGGTCTGGAACGACTACGACTTCTTCTTCCTCCACTTCAAATACACCGACTCGACGGGCGAAGACGGCGCCTTCGAGCAGAAGGTGAAGCGGATCGAGGAGCTCGACGCGGCGATCCCGCGGATCGAGGCCCTGAAGCCCGACGTCCTGATCGTGACAGGCGACCACTCGACGCCGAGCAAGCTCAAGAGCCACTCGTGGCACCCGGTGCCGACGCTGCTCGCCGCCGACACCTGCCGCCCGGACGGTCTGACGAAGTTTTCCGAGCGAGACTGCCTCCGCGGCGGCTTCGGCATCTTCCCGGCCAAGCACCTCATGCTCCTCGCCATGGCCCACGCCGGTCGCTTCGGCAAGTACGGCGCGTAGCGTTTCCAACCGGCGGGTGACGTCAACTGGCGTGGGTTCGGGGCTGCCCATGCCCCGAGAGCCGGACGCTCGCTGCGAACATCCTGTTCTCCGCTCGCTCGATGGCGGCTGCGCTCTCGGCATCCTGCCTTCGCTGGCCGCCAAACGCCGGCTCCCGGGGCACGGGCAGCCCCTCATGGCGTATTGCCAGCAAGAGAAGGGAGCCGGTCGGGGGTCGCGCGCAGCCGCCGGTGAATTTTGACTGGCAGAGTTGGCGAACCACATCAGTTGAGCGCGAATCGTCAAAATCCGCCGGCGGCGAGCACGTGCCCCCGACTGGCGGAGCCACCAGACAAAGCTCCCGATTTTGAAGTACAGTCGAGCGTATCCGCGATCCGTGGCCGCCCCGGTTCTCCCTATGCCCCGCCCCTCCGACGACGACCTCTTCACTAGCTCGACGATGACGTTCGGCGAGCACCTGGAAGAACTGCGGACCTGCCTCATCCGGGCTGCCGCGGGCCTGGCGATCGCGGTCTTGCTCGGCTTCTTCGTCGCCCGGCCGGTCGTGCACCTGATCGAGCAGCCGCTCCGCAAGGCGCTCGGCGACTACTACACCGAGCGGGCGATCGAGCAGTTCGATGCCTGGCAGCCGCGACAGGCCGGAGGCGCCACGCTCCCCTACTCCCGCCGCGAGGTGATCGACGCGGTCGAGCAGCACGGGCTGTCGTTCGAACTCAGGGAGCTGCACGCCGACCGGCTGGCTCGCGTGCTCGGCAGCGGCACGGCGGCAGCACAGGCCGACGATGCGGCCGGCACGTTCGACATGGAATCGCTCGTGCCGGTGCTCCTCTGGCAGCCGCTCTCACGGGATTCGCGGGTGAGCATCACAACGCTCTCGGCCCAGGAGGCCTTCGGCATCTACGTGAAGGCCGCGCTGATGGTGGGCGTGGTGCTGGCGAGCCCGTGGATCTTCTACCAACTCTGGACATTCGTGGCCGCGGGGCTCTATCCGCACGAGAAGAAGTGGGTGTGGACGTTTCTGCCGGTGAGCATCGGCCTCTTCCTCGCGGGCGTGCTCTTGGCCTTCTTCTTCGTGTTCGACTTCGTGCTCGACTATCTGCTGCAGTTCAACTCCTGGCTGGGGCTCGATCCTGACCCCCGCATCAGCGAGTGGCTCGGGTTCGTGCTCATCCTGCCGATCGGTTTTGGCCTCGGCTTCCAGCTGCCGCTCGTCATGCTCTTCTTGGAGCGGATCGGTGTCTTCGACGTGGCCACCTATACATCGCAGTGGCGGATCGCCGTGCTCGTGATCGTGATCGTGTCGGCGGTGCTCACGCCGGCCGATCCCTACAGCATGCTGTTTCTGGCGGTGCCGCTCTGTCTGCTCTATTTCGGCGGCGTGGGCCTGTGCCGCTGGTTCGGCGGCGGCCGCGATGCGGAACACAGGCCACGGCTCGCCGCTCAGGCCACGAAGGCGAGCCAGTAGAAGATCGTGCCGGTGACGGCCGTGGCCACGAGATCGAGGGCCGCGAGCCTGGCCATCCGACGGTGCCGCGGACCATGGCTGCCTGGGGCCGGCGGCACGGGAAACCGCGTCAGCGCCTCCCACACCACCCACGCCCAGATCACGAGCGTGGAGATGGCGAACACGAGGTGGATGGCCAGTGCGACGAGCACGCCTCGTGGCCACCAGGCATTCGGTGCACCGCCCCACGGCGGCCCACCGGCGGCCCGGAGCTTCCAGTCACTCACGAGCCGGACGTCGATCTCGAATACGATGATCGCGACCAGGAGCGCGGCCACGATGAATAGCTGCAGCCGCTTGTGGAGGGCGTAGTGGCCCTGCCGCACCGCCGCGATGCTCCAGGCCATCACGGGCAGGAGGGCGATCAGCCCCACGAGCACCACGTCCATCCCGATCGAGGCCCGCGAGCCGAGAAACCCGTCGATGCCCCGGGCTGCCGCGGCGGCCTGCGTGATTTCCTGGTTCAAAATGTCGTCCTTGCCTGGGCTGCCAAAGTCCCGGAGTGTAACGCACCCCGGCGGCGATACACTCTCACGACCACCGGCCGAGTGGCGAAACTGGCAGACGCACGGGACTTAAAATCCTGTGGAGAGCGATCTCCGTGCGGGTTCGAGCCCCGCCTCGGCCAGTTTGCCCAGCCTGCCATCGGCTCGTAGGCCGGTCACGCCGTGACCGGAAAGCCAGCATGTCACGGCGTGACATGCCCACCCTTGTGTAGGCCTGTCACGGATTGACGGGCCTACGGGGGTGTGACCTGGCTGCTATGCCGACCTTGATTCGAGCGTGGGGCTGTCGCTATCCGTCCCGCCATGACGACCGCCGCTTTCCCGTCCGCGCCCTCCAGATCCGTGCCAGTGTGGCTGCCGTGGCTGGCGGCGCCACTGTTCATGCTGCTGCCGATCGGGGGCTGCGGGCTGGCCACGCAGCTGCATCGCCCCGCGGCGGTCCAGGTCGCCGTGCAGCCCACGGTGGCTTCGGCGGGCCTACATGTTGTTCCGCTCGTGCCGATCACGCGGGTCGTGCCGGTCGCGGCCGACCACCGGCAGGTGGCGTGGGGCCGAACCACGAACTAGCTTTGCCGCATGGGCCTGTGGTCGGCCCTGCGGAGAATGCGGATGTCGCTTCGGCTTCGAATCGTGGCCCTGACCCTGGGCGTCGTCGTGGTCGCCGTCTGCGCGACGGTGGCCGCACACCTCGTCGCGCAGCAGACCGATCCCCGCACACTTCCCCCGGCTGAACTGCGGCGGCTTCTCGGCATCGCAATGGCTGCCTTCGGCGCCGTCGCCATTCCGGCGGCTCTCGCCGCCGACTGGCTCGCCCGGTCATTCACCGCTGAAGCCGATGCAGTGGCCGAGGCCATCGGAGCGCAGGCCGCGGATGAGATCACGGCCTGCACCGCCCGCGTGCGCGACATCGTCTTGCGGCTCGAACAGGTCGATGCCGCAGCGCAGGCCGCCGGACATGAGCAGCATCGCTCGGCCCGCGATCTCGGCACCGTCGCCCAGCAACTGGCCGGGCGGATCACCGATCTCACCGGGGCCGGCGACCGGCTCGTGACGGCGACGCAGACGGTGCAAGGTGTCGCCCGGGAGGCGGCCGCAGTCGCCGACCGTGGCCGCGGCGGTCTTGAAAGCATGGCCCGATCGATGGAACACCTCGACGAGGCGATGAATGCGTTCACCCGCAAACTGGCCACGATCAGCCAGCGGGCCGCGGGCATCACCGCGGTGGTGACCACGATCGCGAAGGTGGCCGAACAGACGAACCTGCTCTCCGTGAACGCCACCATCGAGGCGGAGAAGGCGGGGGAGGCGGGCCGCGGCTTCCGGATCGTCGCCCAGGAAATCCGCCGGCTCGCCGATCAGACCGCGATGGCCACCAAGGACATCGAGCGGATGGTCCGCGACATGCAGGGGGCGGTGGCCGGGGGCACGATGGAGATGGACCGGTTCCGCAACGAGGTCAGCGGCCGGATCGGCGAAGTGGCGGCCGTGAGCGAGCAGCTCGGCCGGATCATCGACCCGGTGCACTCGGTCACGCGGTCGCTCGACGAACTGCACGACGGCATGACCGCCCAGGCAGCCGCAGCGCGGCGGATTCAGGAGGCGGCCGATGGCCTGCTGGCCGAGGCAGGCCGGGCGACGGCGGCGGTGGCTACCGGCAGCCGCCCGCTCGACGACCTCCGGCGGCTCGTCGGCGAACTTACCGCAGAGCCGACTCGCCTCCCGACCGCGTGATCCGCGACCGGCCGGCGAGGAACCGCCGCAGGCCCGACACCACCCGCTGGGGCGGCTGCGTGCCCGACTCCGCGTAGAGCGGCGTACGCCCGTCATCGGTGACGATGATTTCCACGCTGTCCGGAGGCAGTTCGACCCCTCCGAGCAGTTCGTCGATCTGCTCGGCAGCCTCGGGCTCACCGGCCGCCGGCACGGCCGCGACCACGAAATTCTCGCGGGCCAGCGACTCGAACTCGGGGTCCTTGATCAGGCTGGCGACGGCCGTCTTGGCGGCGGCGTCGCTCGACCGCGACACCATGACCAGGATCGGGCGTTTGACGTCCTTGGCCTCGGCGACGGCGTCGTCGAGCGACGACAGCACCCGCTCCTCCCGGTCGGCCTCAGCCTGATGCACGGCGGGCTGGGGCACATGGCCGTCGAGCGAGGCCACCCAGGTGGCCGCCGTCTGCCCCTTGTAGCCGCTCTGGGCCGTGATTTTGCTGCCGTCGGGGGCGATCAGGAGCACGCTGGGGAACGTCCGAATCCCATACTTGATGCAGACCTGGGACCGCTGCTGCCGCTCCTGCTGGGAAATGCCCTGCTGGGGCAGGTCGATCATGAGGAGCACCACCCGGTCGCGGGCCCAATCCTTGAACGTGGCCGTGTGGAGGACGTTTTCCTCGAGGTGGCGGCAGTGGACGCACCAGTCGCTGCCGGTGAAGACGGTGAGGACCGGCCGGCCGGAGTCGGTCGCCGCGGCCAGGGCCGTTTCGTAGCTGGAATGCCAGGTTTCCCCGGCAATCGCCTGGATGCCGCCGGCGAGCAGGGCCACCACGGCCCAGAGGCAGGCCCGCGCCGCCCCCAGAGACCCAGCGGCCCCCTGAACTTCACTCACCTGGCGGCTGGCCGCGAAACTCATCGTCCGTGACAAACTCATGCTCTACCTCCCTGCACCCGTAGGTTCTCTCATCGGGTGGGACCAACCCACTCCACGAGAGATCGAGGGCCGAAAACGGCTCAAGCAGGCTATCGGGATCGTGCCGGACTGAAAAACTCCGCTGCCTACGCAGGCCTTGCAGATTACGCAAACCTCCCTGTGTGGTACCCGCGGCTGGACTTACGGCACAGGCCAGCCTGGGATCGCCGCAGAAAAAAACGGCCGAAAGCGGTGAGGTCATGCAATCCAGTCACGGCGTGACCGGGCTACCGTGGCCTTGTCACGCCGTGACAAGCAATCCGGTCACGGCGTGACCGGGCTACGTCGAGACACAAAGCCGCGAGGCCCACCGGAATCCCGGTGGGCCTCGCTTTATTGCATCAACGTCCGTCAGGCAGCCGTGAAACTAGAACTGCCAGATGATGTCGCAGCCGCCGTAGAACTGGGAGTCCTTGTCCCCACGGCCGAACGGGCTGTTGGTCACGCCGTCGGCGGCCGAGAACCAGTCGTACCGCAACTCGGGCCGCACGATGATGTTGGCGTTGGGCTTGTAGTTCAGACCCCACGTCAGTGCCCAGAAGTTGCCGGCGTACGGACCGTAGACCGGCGACTGCCCGAACAGGGCGTTCCGGAGCGGGCTGTTCACCCGGTATCCGTTGTTGTCGCGGAACCACTCGAACCGCATGCCGCCCGTCCAGGTGTCGTTGAACGAGTAGAACATGTACTGGTTGATGCCGTACCACGTCGCGGTCTGCAGGTCGTTCACCGGCCCGAAGGCGTTGAACTGCCAGCCATTGTCGTTCTGGAACACGTACGTGAGCTTGTCCGAGAGCTCGTTCACGTAGACCGTGCTGATGAGTGACCGGTTGCCGGCGATCGGCACGCCGAACTGCGGCAGCTCGTTGCCGGTCGAGGTGGTCATCGTCAGCGTCTTGGTCTCGTCGGAGTTCTTGAACGTCACGCCACCGAGGTACGACGCGTTGCTGTTGTACCCGGCATAGCCGGTGTTCTGGACCGGACCGAAGGCGGTCATGCCGTCGTCCCAGTTGTCCCAGCCGTTCGTGATACCGTTGTAGAACACCACCTGATCATTCGGGGTCCACGTCGTGAGCACGCCGGTGTGCGTGAACGGCTCACCGTACTGCATCGTGTAGGCGTGGGTGTAGAAGAAGTTGCCGATGGCCGGCACGACTTCGTACCCGATGATCGTGTAGAAGTGCCCGAACTTCACGGCCAGGTCGTTGTAGCCCAGCTCACCGTAGAGCTGCGGCATCGCCAGACCGTAGTACTTGTTCGATCCCCACCGCGGAGCACCGAGCCCGATCGGGTCGCCGGCGCGTGCGGCGTCGAGACCGCGGGCCGTCGTGTAGATGTAGTCGGTACCGTAGAGCAGGTCGACGCGACCGCCCCAGTCCCAGCCGCCGTCACCCGTGTCGAGCGTCTTCTCGTTCACGAGATAGAGCTGGTTCATCTGCCCCATCCAGTTGCGATCGTTGAACGTGATCGGACCGTTCCACGGCGCGCCCCAGTTGTTGCCACCGATGCCGGCGTTGATCCAGCCGTAGGTGTTGATCCCCCGGCTCTGCAGCAGCTCGGTCTCGAGATAGCGGGTCGGACCCTCCTCCTCGGCGGCGGCAGCCTCCTGAGCGGCCTCCTGCGGTGGCAGGGCGCGGAGCTGGTAGGCATCCTCCTGCGGCACGTTCGGCACGACGGGAACCTGTGCCTCGGCGGAGGTGACGGTGAGGGCCACGAGGCCGCCCGCCACCCAAAGCGGCAGTTTGAACTTGATGAATCGCATGGTCACGGAAACTCCCAGTTGAAGGCGTGGTGGATGGACCGCGACCTTCGCGGCCCACCGCTGCGTTCGGCACCAACGGGTCACCGAGCGCACGGTCCGCCAACCGTGACGCAAGAAACCCCCCGCCCGGTTTGGGTATCGGTGCCGGGAGACCGCCCCCCGAACTCTCGGTGCTCGCACCCGCAAGGTTTCCGCGACCGGCAGGCAAACGGCGCAAACCCTGCGGGTCGCGGAAGGAGGCCCGTTGCGGTGTGGGCTGTCACGCCGTGACAAG
>JAPOJV010000051.1 GCA_029978085.1 bacterium | reverse complement strand
TCGCGGGCCAGCTCGTTCTGGAGCTGCTGCTGGATCACCCGCTTGAGCGGCCGGGCCCCGTACACCGGGTCGTAGCCGAGCCGGGCAATCTCCTCGAGCGAGGCATCGGTGCATTCCAGCGTGATGCCGGCTTTCTCGGCCTGCTTGATCAGCCGCTTCACCTGAATGTCGACGATCCTGCGGATGTGCTTCTTGTCGAGCGGGTGGAAGACGATCGTTTCGTCGATCCGGTTCAGAAACTCAGGGAGGAACCGGGCCTGCAACGCCTCCTTCACGGCGTCGCGGACCTCCTGCTCGCTGCCCCCCTCCTTCGTGATTTCCTGGATCGCCTGACTGCCGACATTGCTCGTCATCACCACGATCGTGTTGGTGAAGTCGACCGTGTGGCCGAGGCTGTCGGTCAGCCGGCCGTCGTCGAGCACCTGCAGCAGCACGTTAAACACGTCGCGGTGGGCTTTCTCCATCTCGTCCAGCAACACCACGGAGTAAGGACGCCTTCTCACCGCCTCCGTAAGCAGGCCCCCTTCCTCGTAGCCGACGTAGCCCGGGGGGGCGCCGATCAGCCGCGCGACCGTGTGCTTCTCCATGAACTCGCTCATGTCGATCCGCACCATCGCGTTCTCGTCGTCGAACAGCACCTCGGCGAGCGCCTTGCAGAGTTCCGTTTTTCCGACACCCGTGGGACCGAGGAAAATGAACGACCCGATGGGGCGGTTCGGATCCTGGAGCCCGGCCCGGCTGCGGCGAACGGCATCGCTCACTGCCTCGACCGCCTCCTCCTGGCCGACCACCCGTTGGTGCAGCCGGTCCTCCAGCACGAGCAGCTTCGCCCGCTCCGTCTCGACCAGCCGCGTGACCGGGATACCGGTCCAGGCGCTGACGACCTCGGCGATCTCCTCGGGGCCGACCTCCCGGCGCAGCAGTCGCTTCGCCGGCGACTTGCCCGCGTCTTTCCCTTCCTTTTCCGTGCCCTCCTGCTCCAGCCGCTGCTGTAGCGCCTTCCGCTTCACGTCGAGCTCGTACAGCTTTTGGTAGAGATCCTCGCTGACGGGCTGGCCGGAGGCCTGCCGCTCCTTGATCTGCACGCCGGCCTGGTCGAACGCGAGCTGCACCTCGTCGAGCTGCTTTCGCAGCTCCTGAGTGCTGCCCACGCCCATCTTCTCGGCCTCCCACTGCTGCCGCAGGTCGGCGAGCTTCTTCCGGAGGTCCGCGGACTCCGCCTCGATCTCCTTTAGGCGGTCTTTGGCATGCTCCTCCGTCTCCTCGGCGAGCTGTCGGGCCGCCAGCTCCAGCTGCACGAGCCGCCGCTGCACCTCGTCGATCTCGCTCGGCACGCTCTGCAGCTCCATCGCGATTCGGCTCGTCGCCTCGTCCATGAGGTCGATCGCCTTGTCGGGAAGGAACCGGTCGGCGATGTAGCGGTGCGAGAGCTCGGCCGCGGCCACGAGCGCCGAGTCCTTGATCTTCACTCCCTTGTGATGGGCCTCGTAGCGGGGCTTGAGTCCGCGCAGGATCGCGATCGTGTCTTCCACGCTCGGCTCGCCGACCATCACCGGCTGGAACCGTCGCTCGAGCGCCGCGTCCTTCTCGATGTGCTTGCGATATTCGTCGAGCGTGGTGGCCCCAATGCACCGCAGCTCACCGCGGGCGAGCGCCGGCTTGAGCAGGTTGGCCGCGTCGGAGCCCCCCTCGGCCGCCCCGGCGCCGATCACCGTGTGCAGCTCGTCGATAAAGAGGATCACGTTCCCCGCAGCCGCCTCGACCTCGCGGAGGATCGCCTTGAGTCGGTCCTCGAACTCCCCGCGATACTTCGTGCCGGCGATGAGGGCGCCGAGATCGAGCGCCACCACGCTCCGACCCTTGAGCGTTTCAGGCACGTCGGCCTGCACGATCCGCAGGGCGAGGCCCTCCGCGATCGCCGTCTTGCCCACGCCCGGCTCGCCGATGAGCACGGGATTGTTTTTCGTGCGTCGGGAGAGCACCTGGATCACCCGGCGAATCTCGGCATCGCGGCCGATCACCGGGTCGAGCTTGCCCTGGCTCGCCCGCTTCGTGAGGTCGTTCCCATACTTCTCCAGGGCCTGAAACTTCGCCTCGGGATTCTGGTCGGTCACCCGCGACTGGCCTCGCACCGCCTGCAGGCCCGCCAGCAGCTCCTTCTCGCCGATCGCCGCCAGCTGGAGCACGTTCTTCGCCTTGGACGGCACCTTCACCAGCGCCAGCAGCAGGTGATCGGTCGAGACGAACTCGTCCTTCATCGTGTGCGACTCGGTGGTCGCCGTCTCGAACACCTTCACCAGCTCCTGATCGGGCTGCGGCTGGGAGCCCCCCTGCACCTTCGGGAGATGCGACAGCTCGGCCTCGACGATCCGCTCGAGATGGCCGCGGTCAGTGCCGATCTTTTCGAGCAGCGGACGCACGATCCCCTCGCGCTCGGTGACGAGCGCATGGAGCAGGTGCACCGGGGTGACCTGCGGATTGCCCCGCTCCCCGGCCAGCTCGACGGCGGCCTGCACCGCCTCCTGGGCCTTGATCGTGAACTTGTCGAATCGGAATGCCATCGATGATCAGCCGCCGAAAGGGCGGCCCCTTCTCGGATAGTGCGTCACAACCCCTCTCGGCTTGCGCCTCGGGCTTCCAGGCAGGTACGGCTGAGCAGCTTGAACCGGGCCAGCAGCGGCCCGGTTCACGCTATCCCTTGACCTCGAATTCGGCGTCGATCGCGTCGTCAGGGCCCTTGCCGGTGCCAGCCGTGGCGGCCTCGGGGCCGGCTCCGGCCCGCTGGGCCGACGCCGTTGCCTCGTAAAGCACCTTCGAGAGCGCGTGCGTGGCCTGCTCGAGGGCATCGTGGGCCGACGTGATCGCGTCGACGTCCTCGCCCTTCGCCATCTCGCGGGCCTTGGCGACCGCCGCCTCGAGCGGGGCCTTGTCGGAAGCCGACAGCTTGGCGTCGTTCTCCTTGATCAGCTTCTCGGTCTGGAAGCAGAGGGCCTCGGCCTTGTTGCGGGCTTCGGCCAGGCGGAACTTCCGCTTGTCGTCCTCGGCATGGCTCTCGGCATCCTTCCGCATCCGCTCGATCTCGCTCTCGTTGAGCCCGCTCGACTGCTCGATCTTGACCGTCTGCTCCTTGTTGGAGCCAAGGTCCTTCGCGCTCACCGACAGGATGCCGTTGGCGTCGATGTCGAACTTCACCTCGATCTGCGGCGTGCCACGGGGCGCCGGCGGGATGCCCTCCAGGTTGAACTGGCCGAGGAGCCGGTTGTCCTTCGCCATCGGCCGCTCGCCCTGGTAGACGCTTACCGTCACGGCCGTCTGGCTGTCGGCGGCCGTGCTGAACACCTGCTTCCGCTCGGTGGGCACGGTCGTATTCCGCTCCACGAGCTTCGTGAAGATGCCCCCTTCCGTCTCGATGCCGAGCGAAAGCGGCGTAACGTCGAGGAGGAGCACCTCCTGCACGTCGCCACCGAGCACGCCCCCCTGGATCGCCGCGCCCAGCGCCACGACCTCGTCGGGGTTCACGCCCTTGTGAGGCTCCTTGTTGAACAGCTTCTTGACCAGCTCCTGCACCTTCGGAATCCGGGTCGAGCCGCCGACGAGAACCACCTCGTCGATGTCCTTCGGGTCGAGCTTGGCGTCCTTGAGCGCCTGGAGCACGGGCCCGCGGCACCGCTCGACGAGGCCGTCGCACATCCGCTCGAACTCGGCCCGCGTGATCGTCATCTGGAGGTGCTTCGGCCCCGACGCGTCGGCCGTGATGAACGGCAGATTGATGTCGGAACTCTGGGCGGTCGACAGCTCCTTCTTGGCCTTCTCGCAGGCCTCCTGGAGCCGCTGCATCGCCATGGCGTCCTTCCGCAGGTCGATCCCCTGCTCCTTCTGGAACTGGTCGGCCACGTGGTTGATGAGCGCCTGGTCGAAATCGTCGCCGCCGAGGTGCGTGTCGCCGTTGGTGCTGATCACCTGGAACACGCCGTCCTTCGAAACGTCGAGCACCGACACGTCGAACGTGCCACCGCCGAGATCGAATACGACGATCTTCTCGTCCTTCTTCTTCTCGAGACCGTAGGCAAGCGCCGCGGCCGTCGGCTCGTTGACGATCCGCATCACCTCCAGGCCCGCGATCTGACCGGCGTCCTTCGTCGCCTGCCGCTGAGCGTCGTTGAAGTACGCCGGGACGGTGATCACCGCCTTGTTGACCTTGTGGCCCAGGTAGGCCTCAGCGGACTCCTTGAGCGACCGCAGCACCTTCGCCGAGATCTCCGGCGGCGTGAACTCCTTGTCGCCCGCCTTCACCTTCACGTAGTCCTGCGGGCCACCCACGACCTCGTACGGCACCATCTTCTCTTCGTTGGCCACCTCGTCGTGCCGCCGCCCCATGAACCGCTTGATCGAGTAGACCGTCCGCCGCGGGTTCGTGACGGCCTGCCGCCGGGCGATGTCGCCGACGAGCGTCTCGCCCTTGTCGTTGAAGGCGACCACGCTCGGCGTGAGGCGATTGCCCTCCTTGTTTGCGATCACCTTGGGCTCCTTGCCCTCCATCACCGCGACCACGGAGTTCGTGGTGCCGAGGTCGATGCCGATGATCTTTTCGCCCTGCTTGGTTGCCATGTGGTTGGGTTCCTCTCGTGAGATCAGCTGCTGGGGGCCCGACGCCGGAATCCGGTGTCAGAAATGATTCGGTTGACGATGGCGAGGAGGGGATGCAAAGACCGTGCCACCCGTGGAAAAGACCGCGGCGAGCCTCGTTTTGGGCGTATTTACGGCCGGGATGTTCCGGGTACAGTTGAGCCCTGCGGCTCGGGACATTCCGGCGGCGGCCAGGAGGCTGCCATTTTGGCCGCTTGTGAAGGTAACCATGGCCAAATCGTCACCGGAATCGAAGCCGTCGAAGGGGGCCGCTGGCGGCGGCAAGGACGGTGGCCTCGCAGGCCTGCGGGCCCAGATCGACGCCATCGACCGCGACCTCGTCGGCCTGATGAACCGGCGGGCCGAGGTCGCCCGCGAGATCGGGCATCTCAAGAGCTCGGCCGGCCAGGCCACCTACGACCCGGCCCGTGAGGAAATGGTGCTCGAACGAGTCACGGGCTCCAATGCGGGCCCGCTCTCGAACGACAGCCTCAAGGCGATCTATCGCGAACTGATCTCGGGCTCTCGCGCGATCGAGCAGCATCTCCGCGTAGCCCATCTCGGTCCGGCCTGGACCTACAGCCACCTCGCCGCCCTGCATCGCTTCGGCAACGCCGTCGACTTCGTGCCCGTGGCGAGCATCTCGGCCGCCTTCGAGGAGGTGCATGCCGGTCACTCCCACTACGGCGTGGTCCCGCTCGAAAATTCGACCGATGGCCGAATCGCCGACACGCTCGACAACTTCGCCCGGCTGCCCGTCAAGATCTGCGCCGAGGTGCCGCTGCGGATCCATCACAATCTCTTGGCCGCCTGTGACCGCTCGGCGATCAAGGAGGTTTACAGTCGGCCTCAGGCCCTCTCGCAGTGTCGCAACTGGCTGGCCCGCCATCTGCCGTCGGCCCGGCTCGTGGAGGTGACGAGCACGAGCGCCGCTGCCGAAACGGCCTCCAAGACGCCCCACGCCGCCGCGATCGCCAGCCGGCAGGCGGGCGTGCACTACGGCCTCGACGTGCTCGCCGAGAACATCGAAGACGTCGCGGGCAACACGACCCGCTTCGCCGTCATCGGACATGCCGACGCCAAACGCACCGGCAAGGACAAGACCGCCCTGATGTTCGAGATCGAGCACAAGCCGGGCGGCCTGGCCGACGCCCTCTCGATCCCGAAGAAGCAAAAGCTCAACCTCACGTGGATCGAATCGTTTCCGCTGCCGGGCGAGGAACGCGGCTACATCTTCTTCGTCGAACTCGAAGGCCACAGAGACGACCTCCGCGTCCGCCGGGCGATCGCCGCCCTCGAAAAGCGGTGCAAACGCGTCGTGATCCTCGGTTCCTACGCCCTCGCCGCCGCCGTCGGCTGATCTCGGGACCATCCGTCACTTGAGCATTGTCCGGCCGTCGCCCTATACCTTTCCGGCCGTGTGCGTCGCATCGGTAGCGTCCCGGCCCCCATGGCGTCCGCCCATTTCATGCACATCGAAGCTGCGACCGATTCGACGTCGCCCATAGCGAGCGTTGACGGGCGCAACGCCGGTGGCGCGGGACCGCCCCTGAATGCCTGGGTCTGGCCGGTGGTGCTCGGGCTGTTTACCGCCGGCGGCGTCTGGGCGCTCGTCCATGAGATCGTCTGGTTTCAGTTGCTGCAGCTCTCGCTCGGCTCATCCGCGGTCTCGTTGGCCGTGCTGCTGGGGACGTTCATGGGGGGCATGGGCATCGGCAGTTTCATCGCCCCGCGGCTGGCTGCCGTCGGACGGCATCCGCTCGCGGTCTACGCCGCCCTCGAGGCCGGCATCGCGGTGTGTGGCGCGGGCCTGCTCTGGGCGGCGCCGACCCTCGGATCGCTCTATGCCGCGAGCCTGCCCGCTGGATACCCGGGCCTCGTGGTCCGCGGGCTCGTGACGGCCGTCTGCCTGCTGCCGCCGACAGTGCTCATGGGGGCCACGATGCCAGTGCTCGCCGGATTCGTCGCGCGGACGGCCGCGACGGACGCCTGGCTGGGCCTGCTCTACGCCGGCAACCTGGCGGGCGCGGTCTGCGGCTGCCTGATCGCGGCCTACGGCCTCCTGCCCCGCTTCGACCTGTTCACGGTGGGGAGCGTCGCGGTGGCAGGGAACCTCGCAGTGGCGGCGCTGGCCGCGATGGTCGCCGGTTGCACGCCTGCACCCGCTCCCGCGGCATTCACTTCCCAAACGCGGCGGCGGCTCGATCGTGGACTGCTCGTCGCGGTCGGCCTCTCGGGACTCACGGCGCTCGCGGCCGAGGTGGCCTGGACGCGGCTGCTGGCGCTCCAGATCGGGGGCACTGTCTTCGCGTTTGCGGTCATCCTCGCCGTGTTCCTCGCGGGGATGGGGCTTGGCAGCGTATGGGCCGCATCCCTGGCCCGCGCGACCGGTGATGCCCGGACGGCGTTCGGCCTGTGTCAGCTCCTGATTCCAGCAGGCATCACCTGGGGGGCGGTTCAACTGGCCCATTCGCTCCCGCTGTGGCCGATCAATCCGTCCCTCGGCCGTGATGCGGTTGCCACGTTCCAACTCGACCTCGTCCGCTGCCTGTGGGCGGTGCTGCCGGCGACATGCTTGTGGGGTGCGAGCTTCCCGCTGGCCGTCGCGGCGCTCGCCCGCCGTGGCGACGACCCGGCCCGGCGGGTGGCCGGCGCCTCCGCGGCGAACACGCTCGGTGCAATCGTGGGCGCGGTCGCAGCGGCTCCGCTGGTCTGGACGTGCTCATCCCAGGGCACGCAGCGGCTGCTGATCCTCGTCGCCGCGATCGCGGCCGGCCTGGCGCTCGTGCCCATCGCGGCGGCGGCGTGGCGGGTGTTTCCGCGGGGCCGCCTGGCGGTCGCATCCGGCGGCTGCCTCGCCGTGACGTGGGTTGCCGCCATGGCGTGGCTGGTGCCGCCGGTGTCCCCCGCGCTCGTCGCCTACGGGCGGTTCAGCGGGCTGTGGGGTGGCGACAACGAGTTCGTGTACATCGGCGAAGGGCTGCAGGCCTCCGTGGCCGTCACGCGGACGCCCACCGGTTTGACGCTCTACCACAACGCCGGCAAGGTGCAGGCCTCGAGCGTGTCACAGGACATGCGGCTCCAGCGGCTCCTCGGGCATCTGACCACGCTCGTGCCCGAGTCGCCGCGGGAGGTGCTCGTGATCGGCTGCGGCGCAGGGGTGACGGCGGGGGCGGTGTCGCTCGACCCGCGGGTGGAGTCCGAGACGATCGTCGAGATCGAGCCGATCGTGCCGACCGCGGTGCTCGCCCACTTCAGTGACCACAACGGAGGGGTGCTCCGCGACGCGAAGGTCCGCGTCGTCATCGACGATGGTCGACATCACCTGCTCTCGACCCCCCGCACCTACGACGCCATTACCTCCGACCCCCTCGACCCCTGGGTGCGCGGCGCGGCGCCCCTCTACACCTTTGAGTTCTTCGAGTTGGCAAAGTCGCGGCTCCGACCGGGGGGCGTGTTCACGCTGTTCGTGCAGCTCTACCAGACCAACGACGCCGCCGTGAAGAGCCAGCTCGCCACGTTTTTTGCGGTCTTTCCGGACGGGCTCGTGATCGGCAACACGCTTGGAGGCATGGGATACGACCTCGTGCTCCTCGGTCAGTCCGGGCCGACGGTCATCGACCTCGACGCGATCGCGCGGCGGCTGGACCTGCCGGAGTTCGCGGCCGTCCGCGGCTCGCTCGCCGACGTGGGCATCGGCACGGTTGAGGAGTTGTTCGCGACCTGCATCGGCAACGCCGACAGCCTGTGTGCGTTTCTCGCCGACGCGGAGATCACCACCGACCGCAACCTGCGACTGCAGTACCTCGCCGGCGCGAGCCTCAACCGGTTCGACAGCGCCTCGATCTACGCCCGCATGCTCGCCGGGCCGTTCCGCTTTCCTGCCGCGGCCTTCCGGGGATCGACAGACACGGTGCAGGCGGTCGAGGCGGCGATGCAACACGCCGCCCGTAAGGCGGGCGCGGAGCCGCCGTGACTCCTGTGAACGACAAGGGGGCGTTCGGTTCGCTACACTACCGCCATCACAAACCAGGAGATACCGCATGGCCCGCAGCAAGATCGTCGCCGGCAATTGGAAGATGAACCTCGATCGCGCGAAGGCCCGCGAACTGACGGCGGCGATCGCGGCGCGGCGAGGCGAGGCGGCGGCGGTGGAACTCGTGCTCTGCCCCCCTGCCCTGTATGCGGAGACGGTGGGCACGGCGCTCACGGCGGCGAAGTCTGACGTTGCGCTCGGCGGCCAGAACATGCACGACAAAGCGAGCGGCGCGTTCACGGGCGAGGTGGCCCCGCCGATGCTCGTCGATCTCGGCTGCCGCTATGTGATCCTCGGCCACTCGGAGCGGCGGACGCTCTTCGGCGAGACCGACGCGACCGTGAACGCCAAGACGAAGGCCGCCCTCGCGGCGGGGCTCACGCCGATCGTATGCGTGGGCGAGACGCTCGAAGAGCGAGAAGGCAACCGCACCGAGGCCGTCGTGACGACGCAGGTGAACGGTTCGCTTGCCGGGCTGTCGGCCGCGGATCTCGAGAAGGTCGTGATCGCCTACGAGCCGGTCTGGGCGATCGGCACCGGCAAGGTGGCCACGCCGCAGCAGGCCCAGGACGTGCATGCCCTCATCCGCCGGCTCCTCGCCGGCCTGTCATCGTCCACCGTGGCCGCGAAGGTGCGGATCCAATACGGCGGCAGCGTGAAGCCCGACAACGCCGCCGACCTGGCGGCCCAGCCCGATATCGACGGCGCCCTCGTGGGGGGCGCCAGCCTGAAGGCCGACGATTTTCTCGGGATCGCGAAGGCATTTGCGTAGGCCTGGTGGTCTACACCAGGCCGGTTCCGGTCACGGCGTGACCGGGCTACCTTGTGGGCATGTCACGCCGTGACATGCTGCCTGCAATCCGGTCACGGCGTGACGGGCCTACCTTCGGACGAGCCGGGGTAGGCCGCTGAGGCCGGCTGGGATAAGCTATCGCCTCACACATTCTTCGGAGTCGTTCCCGTTCATGATCCCGCTGATCCGCTTCTTCCTCGGTTTCACGCTCGCCCTCACGTCGCTGTTCCTCATCCTGCTCGTGCTGATTCAGCGGGGCCGTGGCGGCGGCCTGACCGGCGCCCTCGGTGGCATGGGGGGCCAGAGCGCGTTCGGCACGAAGGCGGGCGACATCTTCACGAAGATCACCGTCGGCGTGGCGGCCTTCTGGATCGGCCTCTGCATCCTCTCGATCAACGTGCTCGGCCGGCAGCAGTCGCTCTTCAGCAACTCGCTCGGCACGGCGGCGCCGCAGGCGGTGGCGCCGCAGACCCAGCCGGCCCCGCCCAGTGGCGGCGCGCCGCAGGCTCCTGACTCTGCAGCACCTGCTCCAGAGGCGAAGCCTGCCGAAACGGCCACGTCCACAGAGCCCGCAGCCACTGAGCAGACGTCCGAGGCCGCCTCTGACGCCGCTCCAGCGGCCCAGCCGGCTGCGGAGCCAGCTGCTCCGTCAGCCCCCGCGGCGACTCCCGAGCCCGCGGCCAAGTAGCCGCCGCACGCACCATGGCGCTGAGCATGACCGGCTGTGGCGATGGCGTCGCCACCGACGGCGCGAATACCTGCCGCGTCGAGTTACGGTGCGTCAACAATCGCCACTTCAAGTTCACGTTTCGCTGCCGCGACGGATTCGTGGCGCTCGAAGGGCGGGCTGAGGCCGCCGTGCGCAAGCGGGTTCGCCGTGGGGGCGTGCAGATGTGGCTCGATGTCGCCGGCCCCGCAGCGCCAGCCGGTCGCCGTCTCGACGCCATTCAACTGGCAGCCTATCTCGACGCCGCCGCCGACTTCTGCCTCTCCCGCGATCTGCCGGCCCCGCATGCGGTCGAGAGCTTCCTCGGACTCCCGGGCGTGCTCGTGGACACCGCGCCCGATGGCGACGCAGCCGAGCGGACCTGGCCCCTGGTGGCGCAGGCCCTCGACATCGCGCTCGATCGGCTCGACGAGATGCGCCGCCGCGAAGGCGACGCCCTCGCCACCGATCTCAGGGCGACCTGCGCGGAGATCAGGGGCCTGACCGGCACGATCAAGGGCCGCGTGCCGCAGATGGTCGAGGCCCACCGGGCCCGGCTCGTGGAACGGGTGGCCAAGTTGCTCGAACCGCAGGGCGTGCCACTGGCAGCGGCCGACGTAGCACGTGAAATTGCCGTCATCGCCGACCGCACGGACATCGCCGAGGAGCTCGTGCGGCTCGACAGCCACCTCGCCCAGTTCGCCCACCTGCTGGGCACCGAAGCCCCGGGGCGGTCGCTCGACTTCCTCTCGCAGGAGCTCGGCCGCGAGGCCAACACGATCGCCTCGAAGGCCTTTGACGCGGAGATCGCCCACGCCGTCGTCGAGATCAAGACCCGGATCGAGCGGCTCCGCGAGCAGGTGCAAAACCTGGAGTGACCCGTCCGGTGGCGTCCGTTGCCCCTCCGCTTTTCAACCGGCTGCGGCCTGCGGTACAACTTCAGGATGGACGTCCTCCCGGGCAAACTTGTCGTCATCTCCGGCCCTTCTGGAGTCGGTAAGACGACGCTGCTGCGCCGCCTGCTCGCCGACCTGCCCCACCTCGTGCCCAGCGTGTCGGCCACTACCCGGCCACCCCGGGCGGGGGAGCGGGACGGCATCGACTACCACTTCATCCCGCTTGACGACTTCGAGCGGCGGCGGGCCGCGGGCGAATTCCTGGAATGCTGCCGGGTCTACGGCCGGCAGCACTGGTACGGCACGCTCGTGAGCGAAGTGGCCCCCCGGCTGGCCGCCGGATCGTGGGTCGTGCTGGAGATCGACGTGGAGGGTACACTTTCCATTCTCGCCCGGTATCCTGACGCCATCACGATCTTCGTCGAGCCGTCCCATCCCGATCAGCTGGCCGAACGGCTGCTGGGCAGGGGCACGGAGTCGCCGGAGGCGATGGCCCGACGGCTCGAGGTGGCCCGCCGCGAATTGCTCGAGGCCCACCGTTACCGCCATCGGGTCGTGAACGAGGATCCCGACGAGGCCCTGGCGGCGATCAAACGCATCCTGTTCGACGCCGGCCTGCCCGCTCAACCATCTCCACCGTCCCGCCCCGCCTCCCCGAAAACACAGGAAGCCCACACATGATCGAAGACCTCCGCGAAGAAGAGATCGTCAACAAGGTCGGCGGCCGGTTCAAGCTCTCGACGCTGATCCAGAAGCGGCTCGTGGCCCTCAACGCCGGCAGCCGGCCGCTCGTCGACGTGGCCACCGACGACAAGATGCAGATCGTGATCGAGGAAATTAAGCAGGACAAAATCTTCCTCGACACCTCGATGAACCTGCGGATCACCGGCGAGTCGCCAGAAGCCGGCGGCCCGCTCGATTTCGACGCCTCCATCCTGTAATCACGCCCCTGGGCGTTGTGTCGGGGTGATGCACATGGTCGAGGGTCGGGAAATCGTCGTTGGCGTGTCGGGCGGGATCGCGGCTTACAAGGCGGCGGCCCTGACGAGCCTGCTCGTGCAGCAGGGGGCCCGCGTCACGGCCGTCCTCACGACGAATGCCCTCGAGTTCGTCGGCGCCGCCACGTTCGCCGCGCTCACGGGCCGCCCGGTCGCATCGCGGTCGTTCGACCCGGCGGCCTTTCCACTCGGAGCCCATATCGAGCTCGCCGCCCGGGCCGATCTCGTCGTCGTGGCCCCGGCCACGGCCGACGTGCTCGCGAAGGCCGCGTCCGGGGCGGCCGACGACCTGCTCACCACGCTGCTGCTCTGTGCCGAATGCCCGGTGTTCATGGCCCCGGCCATGAACGCGGCGATGTGGGCGAAGCCCTCGGTGCAGCGGAACGTGGCCCAGCTGCAGACCGATGGCGTGTCGATCATTCAGCCGGGCACCGGCTGGCTCTCCTGCCGGCAGACCGGCGCCGGCCGCATGGCCGAGCCCGACGAGATCGTGGCCTCGATCGCCGCGGCCCTGGTCCGCCGCCC
This sequence comes from bacterium, assembly GCA_029978085.1. GTDB lineage: Bacteria > Planctomycetota > Planctomycetia > Pirellulales > UBA1268 > QWPN01. Next base: position 7,000 of record JAPOJV010000051.1, on the reverse strand, counting down.
ACCGCACTCCCGCTCCTGATGCGATGGCGAGAATCCTGCTCACCGCCGGACCGACGCGGGCCTACATCGACGACGTGCGGTATCTGACCAACGCCTCCAGCGGACGGATGGCCAAGGCGGTGGCGGAGGCCGCCCTGGCCCTGGGCCACGACGTCACGATCGTGAGCGGGCCCGTGCACGTCGAGTATCCGCGGCGGGCCCGCGTGATCCCCGTCGTGACGACGGCCGAGATGCTGGCGGCGTGCCTCCGCGAACTGCCCGCCTGCGACGGCGTGATCGCGGCGGCGGCCCCGTGCGACTTCGAGCCCGTGAAGCGGCAGCCCGGCAAGATTCCCCGGCAGGGCACCGGGCTCAGGCTCGAGCTCAAGCCCACCACCGACATCATCGCCACGCTCGCCCGCCGCGAGCGGCCGGGGCAGTGGTTCGTGGCCTTCGCGCTCGAGCCGGGGGCCGACCCAGAGCGGGCCTTCGCGAAGATCACCGCCAAGAAGTGCGACCTGATCGTCGTGAACGACGTGACCGCGCTCGAGGCGGAGAAGAACGCGGTGGCGGTCTACGATGCCCGCCACGAGCATGTCGGCTCGAAGCAGGGCACGAAGCGGGCCGTGGCCAACTGGCTCGTGCGGCTCATCGACAAGCGGCTGGTCGCACCGGCCGGCCGGAATTCCGTATAACTCCGCCGGCTGTTCGTTCGTCCTCCTGCAAGGCTTCCACCATGATCACCGTCGCCGTCCTGGGCGCTACCGGCTACACGGCCCTCGAGGCCATCAAGATCCTCCTGCGCCATCCGCAGGCGAAGATCGTCGCCGTGACGAGCCGGCAGGAAGGGAAGACGCCGATTTCGAGCGTCCACCCGAGCCTCGTGGGCCGCCTCGATCTGCCGCTCGAGGATCTCTCGCCGGAGGAAGTCGGCTCGCGGGCCCAGTGCGTGTTCGGCTGCCTGCCGCACTGCGCGAGCGCGGAGATCCTGCCGCGAGTGGTGGCCGCGGGGGCCAAGGTCGTCGATTTCAGCGCCGACTACCGGCTCGACGATGCCGCCACCTACCTCGAATGGTATGGCCATGAGCATCCCGACGCCGCCCGGCTCGGCCAGACGGTCTACGGCCTGCCCGAGCTGTTTCGCGACCGGATCAAGGGGCAGTCGCTCGTGGCCAACCCCGGCTGCTACTCGACGTCGGCCATCCTGCCGCTGGCGCCGCTCGTGAAGAGCGGCTTGTTTCAGCTCGACGACATCATCATCGACTCCAAGAGCGGTGTGAGCGGTGCGGGGCGGCAGCCCAAGCTCATGACGCACTTCCCCGAGTGCAATGAGAGCATGTCGGCCTACAACGTGGGCCGGCATCGGCACACGCCGGAGATCGAGCAGGTGATCGCCCGCCACGCCGGCTCGCGGCCGAGCGTGATCTTCACGCCGCAGCTCGCCCCGATGGATCGCGGCATCCTCTCGACGATCTACATCCGTCCGAAGCAGACGGTGACCGAGGGCCAGGTGATGCAGCTCCTCCGCGACGCCTACGCCTCCGAGCGGTTCGTCCGCGTGGTGGACCACCTGCCCGGCACGAAGGACACGGTCGACACCAACTTCTGCGACATCACGGCCCGCGTCGTCCGCGACCGCGTGCTCCTGATCAGCTGCCTCGACAACCTCGTGAAGGGCGCCGCCGGCGCCGCCGTCCAGAACTTCAACGTCCTCTTCGACCTCCCGGAGCACGCCGGGCTGCTGTAACTCTCCTCGCATTCTCTTGAACAAGATGCTGAGACGAGGTTTGTTTCAAGAGAGTGCGAGGCGAGGGGATCGGTGCAAGCTCGAGGAGCCTTGGGCCGCCGCGGCCCACCGCGACAATCCGAAGGACCGCGTAGCGGCGACTTGTGCCGTCCCCGAGCCGCCGATCCACCACTGACCGTTCTATCATCGAGATTTCGATCATGAGCATCACAGACACGCCAGTCCGTCTCCCGATCCCACCCCTGCCCCGCGGCTTCCGCATGGGGGGCGTCCACGCAGGCATCAAGCGGAATGCCTCACGCGAGGACGTCACGCTCATCGTGTCGGATGCCCCGGCGACGGGGGCGGGCGTCTACACAACGAACCTCGTGTTCGCGGCGCCGGTGGCCTACGACCGGTCGCTGACGCCCGGACGAAACTTCCGGGCGATCGTGGTCAATTCCGGCAATGCGAATGCCTGCACCGGCGCCCGCGGGCTCGACGACGCCCGGGCCATGGCTGCGGCGGCCGGCGCAGCAGTGAAGGCGGCCGCGGACGAGGTGCTCGTGCTCTCGACGGGGATCATCGGCGAGTTTCTGCCGCTGGCGAAGATCGAAGCCGGGATCGCGAAGGTGGCGGCAAAGCTCGACGACGGCGAAGACGCGGCCGTGACCGCGGCCCGCGGCATGATGACGACCGACACGCGACCGAAGCTCGCGGGCGCGACGTTCTCCGCAGCCGGCACGCAGCACACCGTGTTTGGCATGGCGAAGGGGGCGGCGATGATCGGCCCCAAGCTGGCCACGATGCTGGGCGTGGTGCTCACGGACGCCGCAATCGAGCCCGACGATGCCCAGCGGCTCCTGCGGGAGGCCTGCGAGGAGACGTTCAACTGCGTGAGCGTGGACGGCCACATGAGCACCAACGACACGGTGCTGCTCCTGGCCAACGGCGCCGCGGGGGGCAGCACGCTGCACGGCGCGGGACTGGCGGCCTTTGCCGCCGCCCTCAAGGCCACGTGCGAATCGCTCGCCCGTGAGATCGCCGATGACGGCGAGGGGGCGACGCACGTGCTTGTGGTCGAGGTGTCCGGCTGCCGGTCGCGGGACGAGGCCCGGCAGATCGCCCGCACGGTCGCCGACAGCCCACTGGTGAAGACGGCGGTGCACGGCGCCGACCCCAATTGGGGCCGGATCGTGTCGGCGGCGGGCTACTCCGGCGTGGCATTCGATCCGCTCAAGCTCCGGCTGCGGGTGAACGGCACGCTGCTCTTCGAAGCCGGTACGCCGGTGCCATTCGACGCGGAGGCCGTGTCGGCCTCGATCAAGAATGCCCGCGACACGCTGATCCGGCTGGAACTCGACTCGGGGCCGGGCTCGATCCGCTTCTTTTCGAGCGACCTCACGGCCGAGTACGTCCACCTCAACGCCGACTATCACACGTAGGGGCGTCTCGGTGGCCAAGTCACGCCGTGACTTGATTTCCGGCGTGGCCAAATCACGCCGTGACTTGATTTCCGGCGTGGCCAAGTCACGCCGTGACTTGATTTCCGGTCACGGCGTGACCGGGCTACCTTGGTGACGGGCCTCCACTCAACCGCGTATATTTCCCGGGCTCCGGCGCACCGGCTGCCCCAGCCTTGACGCCGCCGGCGCAAAAGGGTTTGCTCTGCGTGCCTGCCCACCCCATTCCGAAAGGTTTTGTCCGTTGCTCAGTGTCGTTTTCGCTCCTCCGCTGCCCCTTCCGTTCGGCCCTGGTGCCGATCCGCTGACTGCCTGCCCGGGCATCTGGTCGGTACCCAGTTACACCGCGGCCGAGCCCGCCCTGCCCGCGGTCACCTGCGGCGTCGACCCTGACGACGAGGAAGACCTCGGCGACGAGGAGGACCTCGCGGTTTCGCAGCCCTTGGCTGACGAAGAATCAAGCTTCGATGACTTCGACGACGAATTCGACGATGACTTCGAGGAGGAAGAGAACGACCCCGACTGGGATCACCCGGACGAGGGCGACGAAACGCCTCCGCCGGGCAAGGGCAAGAAATAGTTCCGTCCGCTCCGGGAATCGTGTCATGGCCGGTCGAGACACTCCTCATTCCGCTCCAGACGACCCGGGTGCCGCCGGCCCGCGGGGGAAGTCCGGCGGTCGCAGCCGGAAGAAGCCGACCGATCACAAGCCTGCCGACTGGTTCGGCAATCTCGGCCAGCTCGACTTCGATATCGACTTTTTCGAGCGACTGCTCGTCCGCAAGGCCGACTCGGTCGAGGTGCTGCGGATTCTCGCCGAGCTCGTCTCGCGGAAGGGGCTCGTGAAGCGAGCCGTGGATCTCGACCGGCGGCTGGTCGAGCTGATGCCCGACGACTTCCTGGCCCGCTATAACCTCGCCTGCTCGCTGGCTCGTGCCGGCCGCTCCGACGAGGCGATCGACTCGTTGTCGCGGGCGATCCTTCTGGGCTACGACGATCTGTCTCACATGGAGACCGATCCGGATCTCGAGTCGCTCCGCGAACACCCGGATTTCCGGGCGCTGCTCGACACCGACTGAGTCGGGGCGCGGCAGCCGCTCTGGGGTATGATGCCGGCCCAGCATCACCCCTTTCGAGAGCACGCATGCTCGACCAATTCGACAAGATCACGGACGCCTGCTCCTTCATCTCTGGCCGGTGGGCCCACAAGCCCAAGGCGGCGATCATCCTCGGCAGCGGCCTCGGTGCCGCGGCGGCGGCCCTCACCGACACGGTGACGATCCCCTACGACGAGATCCCCCACTTCGCCCGCTCCACCGCCCACGGCCATGCCGGCCAGCTCGTCTGCGGCCTGCTGGAGGGCGTGCCGGTAGTCGTGATGGAGGGGCGGATGCACGCCTACGAGGGCTATCCGCTCGCCCAGATCACGTTTCCGGTCCGCGTGATGAAGCGGCTGGGGGCCGACCTGCTCATCGTCACGAATGCCTGCGGCGGCTTGAACCCGCAGTTCCGCACCGGCGACCTGATGGTGATCGACGATCACATCAACCTGATGAACGACAATCCGCTCATCGGGATCAACGACGACCGGCTCGGGCCGCGGTTCCCCGACATGTCGGCCCCGTACACGCCCCACCTCATCGACGCCGCCCTGAAGGTGGCCCGCCACGAAAACTTCGCGGCCCACCGCGGCGTCTACGTGGCCGTCACCGGCCCGAATCTCGAGACACGGGCCGAGTACCGGTTCCTACGGACGATCGGCGCCGACGTGGTGGGCATGTCGACCGTGCCCGAAGTGATCGTGGCCGTGCACGCCGGCATGAAGGTGCTCGGCATCTCCGTGATCACCGACATGTGCCTCCCCGACGCCCTCGAGGTGGCCACCGTCGAAGCCATCCTCGCCGTCGCCCGCTCCGCCGAACCCAAGCTCCGCGCGATCATCACCTCCACCGTCCGCGCTATCGGCAACGGATAATCTCACCGTCACGGGTAGGCGAGGGGGTCGGTGCAAGCTTGAGGAGCATGTGGACCGAGTCTTCGAGGTCCCGCGACGAAACTTGTACCGCCCCCGAGCCGGTACATCTTCGTACGGAACATGCTCTGAGTCGATCAGGCCTTCCGCCCGATAAACATGTAATACGGCGCCCGCAGGAGCGGCACGTATGGCAGCTTCGCCATCTGCTCCTCGAGCTGCACCGTCTCGAACTTGCGGCGCAGGTACGGCAGGTGGTCGGGGGACGGGAACACGTTGTCGGTCGCGAACCACACCGGCCACAGCGAGCGGCAGAGCCAGCCGTGCCGCCGTAGCGTCTCGGCCGGATGCTTCTGCGCCACATAGAAGTCCACCACGCCGATCAGTCCGCCCGGTTTGAGCATCGCGAGGGCGTTGTCGATGGCGGCGTGCCAGGGTGGGATCATCGTGAGCGAATAGGAGAACGTCACCACGTCGGCCGAGCCTTCAGCCGGCCGAAACGTGGTGGCATCGGCCTCGACGCATTCGACGTTGGTCCAGCCCCGCTGCCGGCAGCGGTCGCGGGCGACGGTGAGCAGCGACCGCGAGAGATCGACGACGTAGACCTTCCCGAGGCTGGCGATCCCGGGGCCGAAGTTCTCGAGGTTGGCGCCCGTGCCGCCCCCCATGTCGACCCAGATGCCTCCGTCGGGCCGCGGCAGGGCATCCCAGAGGTGCTCGCGGCCCTTCAAGAGCCGGCGGCGGAAGTCGTCGTAGTCGCGGGCCTGGCCGCCGTAGAAACTCTCCAGCCGTTCGGCGTGGGTGCCCCCGCGGACCGGCTTGAACGCCATCTGCGTGAGGATTTTGAGGTCAGACCAGAGACTCACGCGATAGCCTGCGAAGGATGGGATCGAGCCGAATCGACAGGATAGCCGCCCGTGCGCACGAGCCTCAAGCTGCGCGAGGATCGGGCGGGGACGCGGCCCCTGTGGCGCTGCGGTCAACCGGGGTACGCTTAGCGTCTTGCCGGTCCCGTCAGCCCCAATCCGATCGCCCCCACCGACCCCGATGTTCGACCCCGTCCGCGGCAAGCCCGACTTTCCCGCCCTCGAAGCCTCGATCGCCGCCTTCTGGCGCGAGGGGGAGATCTACGAGAAGTCGCTCGACCGGCGGCGGAGCGGGCGGCGGTTCGTGTTTTACGAGGGCCCCCCCACCGCCAACGGCATGCCGCATCCCGGTCATTGCCTCACGCGGACGATCAAGGATCTCTATCCCCGCTACCGCACGATGCGGGGCGACTTCTGCGAGCGGAAGGCCGGCTGGGACACGCACGGCCTGCCGGTGGAGGTGGAGGTCTGCAAGGAGCTGGGCATCCATTCCAAGGCCGAGATCGAGGCCTACGGCGTCGAGCCGTTCATCCACAAGTGCCAGGAGAGCGTCTGGCGGTACATGAAGGAGTGGGAGACGCTCACCGAGCGGATCGGGTTCTGGATCGATCTCTCGGCCGCCTATGTCACCTACCATCAGAGCTACGTGGAAAGCGTGTGGTGGGCGCTGGCTGAGCTGTTCAATAAGGGCCTGCTCTACGAGGGGCACAAGATCGTCTGGTGGTGGGCCCAGGGGGGTACGGCGCTCTCCAGCGGTGAAGTGGGCCAGGGCTATAAGGAAGTCGCCGACCCGAGCGTCTACGTCGCGTTTCCACTGCTCGACGATGCCGGCCGACCGACCTCCCGCAGCCTCGTCGCCTGGACGACGACGCCGTGGACGCTGCCGTCGAATCAGTTCGCCGCCGTGAAGGCCGACCTCGAGTACGTCGTCCTCCGCGAAACAGACGTCACCGACGCGCCGGAACTCATCGTCGCCGAGCCGCTGGCCGCGGCC
>JAPOJV010000258.1 GCA_029978085.1 bacterium | reverse complement strand
GGGCTTGCGGTATCGGCAGGAGACGGCCCGCTCTATGTGAGCAAATCCGTGTACGGTGGAGGGGGCCAGGGCATCTCGGGGCAGGTCGAACGGTTGAACGCGACCTTGGATCCGGCGTCGTTCGTGAGCACGGTCGTTTCCGGCTCGAGCAGCCCAATCGCGAACTTTGGCCCGACAGGGCTGGCGGTCTTCGGCTCGACGCTCTACTCGGCGAGCACAAACAGCAGCAGTGTCTACGCCACCAACCTGATCACCGATCAGACGAGCCTCCTGGGGCGAATTGAGCCGGATTTTACGACGGCTTTCGGATATGACGTCGGTCCCCTTGCCCGATTGTCGAACGGCGACCTGCTTACCGGCAGCGTCAGTGGTTTCAACCCCAGCCTCTATCTCGTCTCTGCCTCGGGCACAGGGCAACTGCTCACGCCTTTCTACACATACGCCGATTTCGGCTCCATCGGGGGCATCGCCATCGCGCCGGTGCCGGAGCCGACGGGGATGGCGCTGGCGGTGGCAGCGGCCGCCGGTCTTGGATGGCACTGCATGAGACGCCGTTCGCGGAGGGGTTGATGCGGCGACCCCGGGCGGGCTTCAACCTCGTCGAGGTGCTCGTGGTCGTGGCGATCATCGCGATGCTCATCGCCTTATTGCTTCCGGCCGTTCAGGCCGGAAGGGAGGCGTCTCGGCGGATCGCGTGCGGCAGCAATCTGCGGCAGTTGGGGCTGGCGGCTGCGGGCTACGAGACCGCGCGGGGATGGTTTCCCCTCGGCGCCGAGGCCCGCGAGTGGTCGGGGCGTCGATTCTTTCCGCAGACGTTCTTTCGGTGGTCGGCGTTCGCCCATCTCACGCCGTTCTGCGAAGAAGCTCACCTTCTCGCGGGTCTCGATCTTTCGGTACCGCTCTATCGTGGACTGGAGCCGACCGCCGAGTCCATTGCGCCGCAGAACCGACCAGTGGTCAAAATCATCGTGCCGCAGTTCCTCTGCCCGAGCGACAAGGCGGCGGCGGTCTCCGAATTGTTCGGCCCCACAAACTACGCCGGCTGCGCCGGCAGCGGGGTTGGTGGTGGCACTCCGTTCCAAACCGACGGCATGTTTTTCATCAACTCGCGCATCCGCACGAAGGAGATCACTGACGGTCTGGCGAAGACCGCACTGTTTGCAGAAAGCACGCTCGGGGAGGGGCCGACACGCACCCAGAATCGCGCTGATGTAAACTCTGCCACGGCGTATGCGTTCTGGAGCGGATCACCGCTGACCTCGGCACGATGCGCAGCGGCCGCCATCTGGAATGAACGTGACCCGCGGGGATTTTCTTGGGCGAACGGCGAATATCGGACCACGCTCTACAACCACGGCCGGCTCCCCAACGATCCCGAAATCGACTGCATCGGTGTCGTCCGCGAGACGACAGACCCGGCGGTCACTTATGCCGGCTACGGCTGGCGGGCGGCGCGGAGCCGGCATCCCGGCGGGGTGAATGTGGCCATGGCCGATGGATCGCTGCGGTTCGTGACCGACGACGTCGATCCGGCCGTGTGGAAGGCCGCGGCGACGCGGGCTGGTGGT
>JAPOJV010000044.1 GCA_029978085.1 bacterium | reverse complement strand
CCAAGGGCCGGACGCTCGCTACGAACATCCTGTTCTTCGCTCGCTCGGATGCCGCCTTCGCTTCGGCATCCTGCCTGCGCTCGGTGGCATACGCCGGCTCTCGGGGCATGGGCAGCCCCTCCTGCCGTTCGCATGCGACTGCCCCTTACCGTTGCGGATCGGCGCCGGTGCGGCGGGCCTGCATGGCGTAGATCGACGTGCGGCGCGGGGTGGCCGCCATTGCAGCCGGCGCCGGTGCGGACGCGACGGGGTCCGGGCTCTGGCCGCGGGTCGTCGGCGTCCAGCCCGACTGCGTGGCCGGTGCGACGGCGGCGATCGTGGCCGGCGGCGCCGGGCAGCCCTGCTTCACCCAGTCGAGCCACACGCTTTGCATCTGCGCCACCGTCGGCACGCCGTAGTGACGCTGGAGCGCCGCCGACCAGTCGTCGCTGGCCAGGCCTTCCGTGAGGAACGCCACGTACTTGTGGCGACCACCGCGGTCGATCAGGTAGCGGGCCAGCGAATAGCCCTGGGCGTAGAGCGGCAGGACGTCGGCCGGATACTCCCGCATCGCGAACATCTCGGGAAAGGCGATGCCCCGCTGGGTCGTGAGGAACTCGATGAGGAGCCGGTGCTGGCGGGCCCGCTCCACGGGATGTTCGACGGTGGTGCAGGCTCCCTCGTCGGCCCACCGCGGCAGCGGTCGGCGGAAGTGGCTGGCAAAGATCGTGTGCGTCACCTCGTGCGGCAGCACGGAATCGAGAATCCGCTCCTCGCTCCCCTGGATGGTCATCGTCCAGTTGAACACCTCGCCGCGGTCGAACACGAAGCTGGTGGCCCCCCCGGCGCCGAGATGCGGCGCGACCTCGGCCTTGATCGGACAGGGGCGGCTCCAGCGCGGTAGCGGACTGCCGAGCCACTCGAGCGAGAGCGTGTGGCGATACTGCTCGGCGGCATCGCCGATCTTCCGGGCCAGGGCCTCGGTGGGCGCGTCGACGAGAAAGTTCGCCGTCCGGTAGCCGGCGGCCTGCACGGATGGCGTCGCCCACAGCAATCCACCGACGACGGCCGCCACCGCGGCACCACTCGCCCAACCACGTCTCGACGTGCACCCGATCCGCATGCGTGCCTGCCTCCATGCCCGGCGACCGAAGGCAGACGACATCCCTGTCGTCGCCGCAATCCGGCCGTGAGGGGGCGGACACTAGCGGTGGTCGGCAGCGCGAGCCAGATCGCTTTCGGCTTGCCTGCGTCGCCCCGCTTTCCAGGCCGCGAGCCTCCAGGCGAGCCCGGCGGCGACCACGATTCCGCAGGTCGCCAGGGCGCGTCCCGGGACCGTGGGATCCGCGCGGCGAACCGCCCGGAGCGTGAGATCGGTCGCCGCAGTCGAGCGTGCGAACGCCGCCCCTGAGTCGGCGTGCGTTGCCGATGGCCAGCCGATGGCCCGCTGCCAGGCGGCTTCCGAGCCCGTGATGCCCGGGCCGCGGCGGAGGTCGATGAGCTGCCGCAGCCGGTCCTGCTGCCGCGGATCAGCGGTCTCGAGCGCCGCGTCGAAGCGGTCGCCGGCGCGGCGCTGGCCGGCGCGGCGGGCCGCTGCATGGCCCGCGGCATCGAGCAGCCGGGCTGTCTCGGCGAGCCGAATCTCGAAGCCAGTGGGGGGCTCGATCGTCCAGAGCACGCCGGCGGCGGGCAGGCCGACGAGCGCCGGCGGCGGCAGGCTGATCGGGAGCCCCGCCATGAATTCCGGCCCCACGTCGCCGGCGAAGAGCGCGAGGATCGTGCGCGGCCACGCAATGCCGTGCAGCCGGAGTTCCCACGTGTCGGCGGACCGCGGCACCGTCGGCACCTGCGTGCCGTCGACGAGCAGGTCGTAGAGCCGCATGCCGCGGGGCAGTCGGAGCAGAAGCGTGGGTTCGGCCGTCGCCACATCGAATCGGACGGCCCCCCTGCCTCGTCCCCGGCCGTCGATCGCCATGAACACGTCGGTGAGCTCCACGCGGCTCTCTCCCGGTGCGGGGCCGGCCGACGTCGCGGCGGATGGAGCGGCCGTGGCGTTGACGGGCGCAACGTCCGCCGGCTCGAGCACGTACTCGGGCCCCGGCTCGTCGTCGAACACTTCGGCGAGCTCGGGCGTCGGCACCGTCGTGTTTGACTCGGCGGCACCGGCCTGCCGCACCGCACTGGTGGCCAGGCGCACCGTCGGGCCGCCGGCGGCCTCGCCCATGCACGACACGATCAGCGGGGCACCTCCGCCGATCTCGGCCCGCATCAGCGGCACGCGACCACGCGCTAGGGGCCGGATCCGGAGCCGCGCATCGGCCACGAGCCGAAACCGCCCCGCGCGGGGCTGTTGCACGACGATCACGACCCGATCCGTGGCCTTGCGGGTCCAGACGATGTCGACGGCCGGCTGCGGACGTCCATCGACCGGCGCGAGATCATCCTCGAGCAACGCGACGCGGTCGATGATGCATCCGGGCGGGACCTGGAGCGGAATCTCCGTGACCGCCAGCGTCGTCGCGTCGATCTGGCCGCGAAGCGCCAGCGTGATGCGATCGTTGGCGAACGTCACGGCGAGGTTCTGCACCCCGCGGGGCTGCTGCCGGCGGCGACGGACCCGCACCTGCGGCGCGGCGCCAGCCTCGAACTCCGCCGCGGTGACGCCGCTGCTCGTCGGAGGATCGACCGCGACGTCGAGATCGGGCGACGCCTCCACCTGCACGGTGCGAAGCTCACCGGCCAGGCCATCGAGCCAGATCGCCGGCACGCGAAACCGGCCGACGGGGTCGGCAAGTGGCATTCGCGACTCGAGCCGCACCTCCACCTTCCCCCGCGTCGCCCGCGGCAGCTCCACGAGCCACCGTCCGGGCCCGACCGCCTGAAGCGATACCGCGGTGCGATCCATGATCTCCAGCCGTTCGAGTCGCTCGTCCGCGCGGAGCCGCACCGCATGCAGCAGATCGACTGCATCGAGGCTGATCGTCGTCTGCACGGTGCACGTGTCGAGGCCCCAGAAGACGCGGTTGACGGTCGTGGCGGCCGTCGGCTCGGTGGCCAGGCGGTCGCGCGGATCGAGAGGCCGCAGCAGCCGCACCCGTCCCGCTCCCGTCACGTCGAACACCGGTGCTGCCGCCGAGGGGTCGACGAGCGGGGCGGGCAGGAACGACTGCCCCAGAGCCGCCCGCTCGCAGGCGACGGCGTTGGCCGGCAGCGGATCGCCGACGAGGTGCACCGCTGCTGCGGCCGCACCGGGCAGCCGAAGCTCCGCCCGCTCCAGGCCGCCGCGCCGCTCCACTCGCGGCGTGGCGTTCAACTCGATCCGATGCCGTCCCGCCGTCGATGCCGTCAGCCGCACGCCGTTCCCGGCCGGCCGCACGAGCACTCCACGGGCAGCGGCGTCCACCGGCCGCCACGACGCTCCCTCGTCCTCCTCGATCAGGAGCGTGCCGCCGGCATCGGCGTCGACGTCGAGTTCGACCCGCCACGGCGTGGCATCGGCCGACTGTCCGACGAACACGGTGCACCGCACCACCCGGACGTCAGCCGCCGCCTGCCCGGCCCCTGCGAGCTGGCGGAACAACGCCTCGGGCACGAGCGCCATCTCGCCGCCGCTGCCCGGAGTGACGAACACGCGAAACGAGTCCGGCTCTGGGTCCGCCGCGTGACTCATCGGTGCGACCAGGCTCGCGCCGACGAGCAGGGCCACGGCCGCGCGCCGCAGCACGACGCCGCACAGGCTGCCCGCCAGCGCGGCCCACCACGCCGCCCTGGCGATCTCGTAGAGCGGGGCCGGCGCCCACACCGCCGCCAGCGCAGCGACCAGGCACAGGCCGACCGCGAGCGACCAGGCACGCGGCACCATGAGGAATGCACTCGCGCCTGCCGCCAGCGCCGCGAGCACGCACGCGGACGAGATCAGCCGCCGCCGGATGACGATGATGCCGCCCCCGTCGCGACTGCCACGGGCCACGAAGGACTCGGCGCGAAATCCAGTCTCGTTCGCCCGCGATTCACGACCGTCGACGCGCGTGGTCGACGCGATGCCCCACAGCCGGAGCAGCCAGCTGGCAGCGACTGGATCCGCCGGCCGATACCCGCCATCGGCCATCACCGCTTCGAGCTCCGGCGGGAGCAAGAGCCGAATGGACCGCGCGAGAATCGGCAGGTCGATGCCACAGCCCTGGGGGCTGATCTGCCACCAGCCGACCGCCGGGTCTGGGGTCAGCAGCGACCGCACGACCAGCTCCACGCGCCGTGCCGCCACCGGCAGCGGCACGCGGAGGGGCGTCCCGGCGGCAGTGACCACGTCGCCGGGGAGGCTCCGGCCATCGACGGCGACGCCCTGGAGCCGGAGCCCGGACGGCACGGTGATGACGACGGCATCCCGGCCCTCGTTCTCGATCTCGAACCGCGACTCGCACTCGACCAGTCCCGATTCCTCGCAGCGGAAGCTCACGTCCTCTCGCCAGGCCCAGGCCCGAGCATCGACACTGCGGTCGGCCGGCCGCAGCTCCGCCGCGGGGCCGGCAGTCGCAGGCGGCGGCCCATAGGTGAACTCGACGGTCCGCGCGTCCGATGCCCGACCGTCCAACCGCGCGGGCAGCTCCAGCAGGCGATGATTCTGCACCTCGGGCAACAGTTGCCCAGCCGACAGGATGGTGACGGTGCCCTCTGCGGCGCGGGCCTCACGCACCCAGGCCTGCGGCACGGGAACGGACGCCGCAAACGGAATGGTCCGCGTCGCCCGAATCGAGACCGGCTCGTCGATGGCGGGGCGGAATTCGAGCAGCCACGACTCGGCAATCGACTCCGGACGCTTCGCAGTCAGCGCGGTCGCGTCACCGGGCGGGAGCAGCCGGGCCGTCACGGCCACGCCCTCGGGGCTGGCGACCAGCCACTCCAGCCCCTCCCCCACCGCCTCGGAAAAATCGACGACGAGCGTCTCGATGCCGCCGGCCTCGGGCCGGCAGTCGAACCGAAACGCCTCGCTGAGCCGGTCGTCGCGGACCTCCAGACGCACGGCGACGGTGGCGTCGAACGGAGGCCGCCTTGTCACGAGTCGCGCGCGGCGGTTGGGCGAGAGATCGCCTCCGGAAATCCGCCCGCGGATGGTCCCTCCCTCCACGAGCCGCGCCAGCCGCCCCTCGACGGCCACCATGCCCACCGGGGCGTCGTCCACTTCCATGAAGGAATCCGCAACCGTCTTGATATCGATCATGGCCGTGCCGGCCGATTCGCCATCGAACCGCACCATGTCGATGTCGCTCGTCATGAACGCCGCCCCAGGCTGGATGCCGGCCCGATGCCCCGAGATCCGCAGGCCGATGCCGCGGGCGGGCGTGGCGCCCAGGGGTAGCCCGATGCGGAGTGAGTCGCCCCCCGGCGACTGCACGAACCGCCACTCGACAGGCTGGGCATTGGCCACCGGCCTGAGCGGCTGCGCATCGCCACCGGCGGACTCGTCGGCCCAGTCGAGCAGTTCAACGGAGTCGGGAATCCAGCCGGGCGCGAGCCGGGCGGTGAGTTCGAAGGCCTCCCCATCGACGACGCGAATGTCGCACACACTGCGTCCGAGCAGGGCCCGCGGCGAAATCTCCACCGTGGTCACGCGGGCCACGTCGAAGGTCGGCGTGCGGGGTCGGAGCGTCATGCGGCAGGTCGCCCCCGCCGCCTGCTCCTCGATGTTGAACACGGCCGACCGCGGGGGCGGCGCAGCGGTTCGCAGCCCGCTGGCGTCAGGCCCCCGTGCCGCCGGCCAGCGATCCGCGCCCGCCGCCGTGACGATGCGGCAGTCGTCGATCTCAACGGCTGCCACGCCGAAGGCGGGGTCGATCCGCACGACACTGCCGCCGCCCGACCAGCGGGACTGCGTGGCGGTGAGCAGCGGCAGCCTCCAGACCGGTCCCACCGCGGGCACGACGCCGCGGACGCCGATGTCACCCCGAGTGCCGACCAGCCAGGGGGACACCGCGACGACGATCTGCCTGCCATCCTGGGGCTCCGTCCACTCGAGCGGCTCATCATCCGCCCCGGCCGTGAGCGACGTGATTCGCACCGCCGCATCCTTATCGAGCACGAGGGCATCGCGGCTCCACGGACCCGATGGCCGCACGGTCGCGGCGAACTCGGCCTGCTGGCCACGAATCTCGACCGTCGACCACACCGTGACACCGGCCGGACTGGTCGGCTGGGTCTGGATGGTCAGTCCCAGTTCGTCCGCCGCACCGACCTCGATCCGCCACGGCTCGTCAGAACCGCGCGGCGGAATGATCACTGCATGCCGCGCTGCGCCGCCGACGACGACGGGCACGGCCTGCTCGGGAAGCTGAAGCTCGATCGTCGTCGTCAACGAGGCCGCGAGGGGGAGCCTGAACGTCGTCTCGCCGGCCGCGACCGGCGGGCAGACGAACTCGCATGCATACGTGCCGCTCTCGAGCGTCTGCATGAAACTGCCTGCCGTCGGCATGCCAAAAATCAGTGCGTCACGGCTGCCGGAGGCTCCCGTGAAAGTGCCCCGCCGGGCTACCAACGGCCCGAGCGGCAGTGCCCGCACGACGGCGGCCGTCGCGGGCGAGATCGAGCAGGCGAGAAGGCCGACGAGCATTCCGTCGTCGGCAAGCCGCACCGCGTAGGTGGCCGCGTCGGCGACCGCACGCGGCATGACGACCGTTCCCGCGTGCCGCGCATCCGTCGCCCGGGCCACGGCGGCCTCGAACTCGGCGATCGACATGGGCACATAGCGTTCCGCGCCGAGCCGCACGGCGCCCAGGCGGCCGGCGGGTACGTGCACGCGGTGGAACTCGAGCCTCGGCGCCATCGGAGGCTCGGCAGCCTGGCCGCCGGCCGCGGCCATGACGGCCAGCATCGCCACCAGCAGGCGTGTGGCCCGCGACCGGTTCGTCCCTCGCATCCTGGTGCTCACGGCAGCTGCTTCGTGATCGCGGTGAGACTGTCCTCGCGGCGGAGCGACGAGCCCGAGACCACGAGCGAAGGCGGACCGTCAGGCGAAGGCGGACCGCCAAGCGAATGCGGACCGCCAAGCGACCGCGTCATGGAGCTTGGCGAGACGGCGGACGGCAGCGGCCGGACATCCACTCCACCCGGTCGATCCAGCAGGCCGCGCAGGAGCCAGGCGACCAGCGAAAGCACGATACCTGGCACGGCTGCCTGGCCCAGCACAGCGGCCAGATCGGGCTGCGCGGCTGCGGCCAGCACGACCGCTGCCAGACAGGGGAGCACGACCGCGGTCCGCCGCAGCCGCGGCCGGTAGGCGACCGCGAGGCCGGCCGCCAGGCTCGTGCCGGAGGCGATGAGGACGAGACACCAGATCGGCACGACCCAGACCCGCGCTGCTCCGGGCGGTCCCACGCCGGAATAGACGAGCCGCCGCTCGACGACCGCGGGCTCAGGCACGGGCGCCGCTGATCGCTGCGACCCCGCGCCGCCAACGCTGGCCTCGATCCAGGCGGCGATCGCTGCGTGCGACACGACAGGCAGCCGTTGAAAGCTCGTTCCCTGCCAGCGCCACTGCTGCTGCGACGTCCACGCCGCGGGCGTCCCGAGCAGGTGCTCGTCGGGACGGGCGGCAATCTCCCAATAGAACCGCCGCTGCGCGATGCCGGCGGTGAACAGGGGTGCGGTGAGTTCGAGTCGCGCGGGCATGCCGATGGCGCGGGCCCAGCCGCCGCCTGCCTCCTCGCGCACCGACGACCAACGAATCTCGAGCAGCCGCGGCCGGACGTCCACGCCCGCCGGCACGTCGACGACGAGCGTGCCGTCTTTGCGAACCACCGTCGGAATCGTCGCGCCGTCGAGCCGCGCCGTGTAGGCTCCCGCTTCCACGCCGCCGCTCACCGGCACTGACACACTGGTGGCGGCACCGTTGCCGCCGATCACGTACGTCGCGGCATCCTCGCGCCGCTCGGCGAGGAGCCGTGTCTGCAGCCAGGCGGCCTCGACGACGGTGCCCGCCGCGTCGGTCCGCTGGCGACCGGCGATCGCGAGGGGCAGCAGCTCCTGCGGTTTGCTCGCGGCCCACGCCCGCGGCGCGTCTGCCGATCCGGCTTCGGGCCGCCAGGCGTCACCGCGGATGTCGACGGCCAACGTGTCGGCTGCCTCCACCACGGCGCTCTGGCGGCCGATCCGCCCGACCGCCGGGAGTACGAGCGGCAGATCGACCGCCACGGTCGCCTCCTCCGGCACTGCCTGCATCGGCAGCCGGTACGAGACGGTCAGCTCGCCGGAGCCCAGCACGGGCTCGAAGAGAATGGCCCGCAGGCAGACAGCCGCTTCGCGGCCGACCGGCGGCTCGGCCGCCGGCTCAGGCACCTCGAACGGGTCGAGCAGCGTCTCTCCCTGCCGCCCCTCGAGCGTGCCCGATTCGTTGACGGCCTCGGGCACCCACAGCTCGACATACTGCAATGGCACGTGCACGACATTGAGTCGCATCGTCTGCGCGACGCCCAGGTCGGAGGCATCCACCTCCACCCGCGTGGAGACGGCCGCCGTCACTCGACGTTCGAGGAACCGCCGCGTGGCCGTGAACGTCCCTTGAGGCAGATCGAGGCGGTAGACGAGCGCCGACGAGTCGGAGCCGCCCCGGGGCACGGCCGTCGCCGACTGCCGCACGAGCCCCACGCTGGCCGCCGTGTCGGGCAAGACCTCGATGTCGCTGTCGGACTCCACGACGACCGCTGCCGGCGCCACGAGATTCGCCTGCGGCACGGGGAGCTTCCAGGCGAGACGGGTGGCATCGCGATCGATGACGCGGCTCGCCCGAAGTTCAACCACCGCGTCGCCGGTAATCGGCTGGGTCAGCGGAATCGTGACGGTGCCGCGGTCCTCCGTCACGCCGCCGACATCGACGATGCCCGCAGGGCCTGCCTCATCGATGGTCCACGCCGGATCGATCGCCACCGTGATGGAGGTCGCCGGGCCGCCGCTGGTGGTGATGCGAAGCCGCGCGAGCAATTCCAGCCGCGTGGCGCCGACCGTGTAGCGGTAGTCGGGCTCGATCACGACGCGGCTCTGCCGCGGCCGGACCCGCACGGGCAGCGAGGCCGGCTGCGTGTCGTAGGCGAAGGCGGCCACGAAGCCCTGCCGCCGCGCCGAAGCGGGAGGATCGACCCGCCGGACGCCCGGCCCGGGAGACCACTCGGCCCGCCACTCGCCTTCGACGACGAGGCTCACACGGCCCCATTGCCGCCACGGCTCCACCTGTTCGACCGCGAAGCCCGCCGCCTCGAACGGCAGCGACTCCGACGGATCGAGCGGTCGCTCGCATTGCAGGTCGATCACGGCCTCGCCGTCGCCGGACGGGTCGATGGCCACGTCGACCGTCGGCGCCGCGTCGCTGCCCCCGCGGGCCACGATCGCCGCCGGTGGACGCACCCCACGGGGCACGGCTCGCGGCGGCAGGGTGATCCGCACCGTGCGCAGTGTGGGCGGGAGGTTGGCCAGCCGCACAGTCGCATCGGTGAAGGCATGTCGGCCGTCGATCCGCACGAGGCTTTCGACGGCGGCCTCCGGCACGCCGTTCCAGGCCGGCACGCCGGCCATCGCGTCGGCGATCCGAATCCGCACATCGCCGGCCAGGCCGGAGACCGTGGTGCGGCTGCCGTCGTCGGTCGTGGTGGTCGCGATCCGCTGCGGCGGAGGCGCCGGCTGAACACTCACGGCCGGCGCCTTCCGCGCCGAGACGAGTTCCACGGTCGAGGTCGTGGCAGGGGCCAGCCGGAGCGCCACGGCTTCGGCGTCGGCCGAGGCATCGACGGCGACGGTGCCTTCGAGCACAACGACATGGCTCGCGTCGCCCCCCTTCTCCGGCACGTGATCGAACCACAGCCGATAGCCACCGCGGTCCTGGTCGGAGTCGATGACCATCCGCCCGGGTCCTTCGTGCCGCGGCGCGCCCGACAGCAGCAGGCCCTGGAGTTCGATGGGCACATGCACCCAGCCGCCGCGCGTCTGCAGCACCGTGCACTCGACCACGGCCGGGCAGGTCGGTGCGGCTGCGCCGGCCGCCTGCCCGAGGTCGAGTCGTACGAGCAGCCGCTCGAGCACCGCCGCCGGTGGCTGGAGCGCACCCGGCAGGCCTTCCTGCATGCGGAAGAGTTCCACGAAGTCGCGGTAGCTGAAGCCGGGCACAGGCACGAGCCGGCCACCGTCGTCCTGGAGATAGAAGATCTCGGGCCCGACCTCGTCGATCCGGCGCGGAGCGGAGGCTGTCGCGCCGTCATCCGCCGCCGGCACGGCGGCCGCTGCCGCGACGGGCGCAGCCGCCGGCTCTTGCGCCGCCGCCAGAGCGGAGGCAACGACGCCGAGCAGGAGCACGACGAGACGAATGACGAGACGATCAGCGCAGGCCATCACACACTCCGATGCGCAAGCCTACCGCGCCCCCGGGAGATCCTTCCCAGAACGTCCGTCCTGCGCCGATTTCGCAGCCCGCATAATCGGCACGACCGGCAGCCCACCGTGCAGCATCCGCTGGATGGCATGAAAGACGGGCGGCGAACTGCCCGCGATCAGCCCCGGGGCGTCGAGTGGGATGGGATCACCGGGGCAGGCCGCAGCGGTGCATGGGCCGAGCGCTGCTCCGGCCTCGCGGGCGATCAGCAGCCCGGCCGCCACATCCCAGCAGGAGATGCGGCGGACCCAGAATGCATGCAGCCGGCCGCA
Source organism: bacterium (assembly GCA_029978085.1). Classification (GTDB taxonomy): domain Bacteria; phylum Planctomycetota; class Planctomycetia; order Pirellulales; family UBA1268; genus QWPN01. The sequence goes on along the minus strand of JAPOJV010000044.1, from coordinate 10,984 downwards.
GGCCACGTAGGCGAGATTGAGCGCCGTCGATCCCGTGCGGCGCACGGTATGAACATGGGGCAGCACGGCGAGGAAGTCGGCCACCGCAGGAGAATCAGCCTGCACGTGTGGCGGAAAGCTCACGGCCGCCATGACCTCGGCCGGATCGGTCACGTCGGGCACGCGGAGTGGTCGCTCGTCGAGGAACGCGCCGCCGCCCGTCCGCGCAGTGAAGCACTCGTCGCGAAGCGGGTCGTAGATCGCGCCGACGAGCAGTTCGTCACCGTCCGCGAGCGCGATCGACACGCAGTAGGCAGGAAAGTCGTGCACGTAATTCGACGTGCCATCGAGTGGATCGACGATCCAGCGCAGGCCACGCCCGGAATGGCCGGGCTCACCCGAGGCCGGCTGGCCGCCACCCGCCTCGGCCTCCTCCCCCACGAAGCCGTGCGCGGGAAATGCGGCGGCAACGATCCGACGGATCTCCCGCTGGGCGGCGTAATCGGCCTCGGTCACGAAGTCCCGCGGCCCCTTCCGCGACACGGCGAACCGCCCGCGCCATTCGCGAAGCACACGGCCGCCGGCGCGGGCCGCTTCCACGCAGACCGCGAGCGGATCGGCCGAGGAATCGAGGGGCAGCGTCATGCGTGTCTCCGCGGGTGGTGCCAGGGGCGTCGCCCACGACTATCCAACCCGGGCGCCGCCCTTTTTAATAGATGCAGCTTACACGCGTCTGCTCGCACGACCTTCAGCCCTGGAAAGCCGCCCCATGCCCGCCGCCGTCGCCACCGCCAGTTGGACGCTCGCCGGACTTCGCAGCCTGGATCGCTGCGGCGGCCTCGAGGTGTCGCTGGACCTCGCCCGACCAGTCGCTGGACTGACCATCACCGCCGGGCCGCAGGCCGCGACCGTCGATCACCTGCTCGGTCTCGACCTCGCCACGAACTGTCCACCGAGCGATCACTGGGTCCGCGGCAGTGACATCACGGCGGTCTATGAGCCCGCCGATCCGCGGCACCTCCGGGCCACGGCCATGTGGCGGCGGCTCGCCTGCGACGCCACGACCGCCGCCTGGGAATTGATTGCGTCCGCCCAGACATCGCTGCTCGACAGCGATCCGGCCGTGGCGGTGGTGGCCGACATCGGGTCGGGCGAGGTTCGCTGGCGGGGAAGAAACCCGGCGAGCGGCTGGGCAGCACTCACCCCGACCGCGCCCCTGCCCGCCGACGCCGCGGTGATCATGTGCGTGCGTCCCGATCGCACGGCCGTGGTCATCGCTCCCCACCCTGATGACGCGGCGCGGATTGATGCCGTGTGGGAGCGGGGACGAGTGCGGCTTGCCTGCCGACTGTTCACCCGCCAACTCGAGAAGGGTGTGCTGCTCCGGAGTCGCGTGCTCGCCGCCTGCGGGCCGGCGGCCGACGTGGCCTGGGCCGAACGGCTCCTCGCGGATTTCGCTGCGTCACCGCCGCCGCTCTCGACGTGACCCGGCTCTACCGCGGCCTTTTTGCCGTGGCAGAAACCGCCCGCCGGGCGTTACATTGCCCCCATCTTGCCTGGGCTACGGCACGTCTGCGGGGCCACTCCCTGCCGGCGGTTCGGATCGCCGCCCCCGGCGCTGGCCAACCAAGGATGGAATGCACCCCATGGCCGACATCCTGTTCGCTTTCGATCCCGCGCTCGATCGTCCGGTTCCGGTTCCCGAGGCCGCGCCCGCCGATGTCACGGCGGCAGTCGCGCGGGCTGCGGCGGATGCCTTCGATGCCGTGGTGACCGCCGCCCGGTCCGCAGGCAGCAGTGCCCTCGTGCTCTGCGGCCGCGTGCTCGATCCGCGGCGTGCCAGTCCCGCCCAGGCCGCCGAACTGCGGAAGCAGATCACCACGCTCGCCTCCCACGGCTGTGCCACCGTGTTCATGACGGACGACCCGGCGGACTGCGCCGAGCTCGTCCGCATGCTGGGCGAGCCGGCCGGCCTGCGATTCGTCACGCCACACGCGCCGCTCGTGCTCGACGTGGGCGGCCTCGACGTGGAACTCGCCCTGGCCAGCAGCAGGACCGCGGCCGCCGATCTCACGACCACGAGCGGCGCACCGCTGCACCGGCGGATCGTCGTGGGCTGGGACGACGCGTTCTGGCAGCGTGACCGCTGGGACGGCGACGGGCGGGCGGCCGCGTCCGTCGATCCGGCCACGTTCGCCGCGGCCGCCGCGGCGTCGCCCACCTGGTCGCACCCCGGCACACTGCTCGTCTGGGCATCCCGTGGCCGCCAGTCGCTGCCACCTGGCATGCGAATGCTGCACGCGGTCCAGGCCCGCGGCCAGCACGAGGCAGCGGCCGGCAGCTGCCATGGCCTCACGCTGCTCGACCGTAGTGCTCCGCCGACCGACCCCGAGTCTGCCGCGCTGCGGGTGGCCCCGCATGCCGACTGGCGGAGCAGCTGGCGGGAGATTCCCACGCACCGCGTCACCTGGCGGACACTCGGGATCGATTCACCCGCAGGAGGTGACGAGGAGCTGGCGACCGCCATCTGGAGCGGCCTCGAGTCGCTGACGCCCGCGGCCCACGCCCCGGTCGAGATCGTCAGCTGCTCGATCGCCTGCGGCACGAGCGTCGCGCGGCGGGTGCGGGTGGCCGAGATCGCCGCCGAGACGCTCGCCCGCGTGCGGCAGCTCTACGATCCCAAGACCTTCCGCGTCTGGTGCCGCGACCTCGTGGCCGACCCCGGCGAATCGCTGGCCCCGCTCGGGCACACCCGGTCGGGCAGCCGGCCCGGCACGACCACGTCGTTCTCGTCGGCGCTCGCCGACATCGTCGCGGGGCTGGAACAGTCTCCTGCCCCGCCCATCCCGGCCGACCTGGCCCGCGAGGCCGGCTGGCTCGCGTTGGAACTGGTCGAGTCAACCTAAGGCCTCCTCCTGCGGAACGCCCCCATGTACATCGAACGCATCGCCGCCGAACGGTTCGGCGCCCTGTCACAGGTCACGATCGATCGGCTCGGCCCCGGCGTGCAGGTGCTCTATGGCACCAACGAGACGGGCAAGACCACGCTCCTCGAGTTCGTGCGGGCGGTTTTCTTCGGCTTCGAGGGGCTGTTTCGCCGTGGCGTGCTCGACCCGCAGGTGCCGTGCGCCGGCCGGCTGCTCGTCCGTGTCGGCCCCGAGCACACGCTGCTCTCCATCGAGCGGCGGCACGAGGGCCCGCACATCGCGGCGCTCACGCGGGCCAGCTACGAGGACGACATCGTCGGCCTCGGTGGCGACCACGGTGATCTCATCGAGATCGCCGACATCACGCCCGACTCCCGCGGTCCCCGCCACCGGGTCTACCTGCAGGATCTCGTGGGAGGCATCGACGAGACGACGTTCACGAGCGTGATGGCGTTCGGGCTCGACGAACTGCACGAGCTCCGCACGCTGGAGCCGGAGGGCTGCGGCAGCCGGCTGTATGAATTGGCCAGTGGCCTCGACCGCTCGAAGGTGTCACGGGTGCTCGCGCACCTTCGCGACGCGATCGCGCGACTCGACTCGACCGATCCGGGCGCGTCGCCGATCGCCGCGCTCGAGGGCCGCCGCCGCGAGCTGCTCGACCGGCTCGCCACGCTCGACGCACCGGCGCTGGCCGCCGGCGGCCTGTGGGCCGAGCTCGTCCATCTCGACGCCGAGATTCAGGCCATCGAGGCCCGCGTGGCCGACGCGGTGCATGCTGAGGAGGTGGTCCGGGGCGTGCTGCCGCTCGAGGCTCTGCACGCCACGTGGCGAACGACCGCGGAGCGGCTCGCCGCCCTGGAGTCGGCGCCGCTGGTGCACCCCGACCGCGATGCCTGGCGGAGCAGCCGCCGCCGGCTGTCGAAGCTGGCGAGAGTGGCGGCGGTGCGGCAGAAGCGGCGGGCCAAGCTCGCCCGCCAGCTCAAGGATCTGCCCGCCGAGTCGGCCGTGTGGAAGAAGCGGGTGGCGGTCGCCGCGCTCTGCGAGGAGCTGCCCCGCCTGGAGCGGCTGCAGGCCGACGTGTCACGGGCCGAGGCCCATGCCCGCCTGGCGGCGCGGCGGTTCGGAGAGCAAGTGGGCATCGCGGGGCTGTCGCGGGTGGTGCCGGTCGCGGCGACGCTCGACGAGAGCGACGACGCGTTGCCCGACGTGCTCCTGCCCGAGGGCTTCGCCCAGTCGTTCGGCCCGCTGCGGGCGCGAGCCCGGGAGTGCAGCCGTGCCTCGAAGGAGGTGTCGACTGCGCGGCGGGCGGTGGCCGATGCCAGCCGGTCGCTCGATGAGTCGCGAGGCTCGATCAAGGGATCGGGCGCGGCGCTCGGCGGGCTCTCGATCGCCGACGCGATCGAGCAGGCGGGCGATCGGGCCGCGGCGTTTCGCCGCCGAATCTCGGCCGGCGAGCAGCTGGCCGACCTCGACCGCACGGTGGCCCGACTGGAGCGGGAGACCGCGGCGAGCCTCGAAGGCCAGCTGATCCCGGTGCCGTGGCTCGTCGGGCTCGGGGCCTTGTTCGTGATCGGAGCAGGAATGCTGCTCTCCGGCCTGCTCCTTCCGGCGACGATCACCGGCTCGCTTGCCTACGCGATGGCCGCGTTGGGCCTTGCCGGCACGGGGGTCGCATCGGTCACCACCTGGTCGCTCGACCGGGCCGCATCGACGCGGCTCGACACCGCGCGGCGGCAGCTGGATATGGCCCGCAAGCAGCGGGAAGACGTGTCGGCCCAGTGCGGCCTGCTCGACACCAAGCTCACGGCGGATGCGGCCCACTCGCTCGATCGGCGACTCGCCCAGGCTCAGGCGGATCTCGATCGCCTGGAGGAACTCGCCGCCCGCGAAGGCTCGCTGCATCTGCTCGCGGATCGTGTCACTGCGGCGGAGCAGGTGCTCGCCCGGGCGCTCGAGGACCGCAAGGCGGCCCGGGCCCGGTGGCGGCGGGCACTGCAGCAGCGGGGCCTGCCCCCGACACTCTCGCCGCGCGAGGTCCGCCAGATCTCGGAGCATCGCCACACGCTCCTCACGCTCGATGACGACCGGCGCCGGCTCTCGGAAGAGGCGCGGCACAAGCGGGAGGAGGTCGCGGCCTTCGGCCGCCGGGTCGACGAGCTGCTCGTCGAGTGCGAGCTCGTGCCCGAGTCGACGCCGCTCGACCACCTGCGGCTGCTCCAGGAGCGGCTCGATGCCGACAAGGCGATCGTCCGCCGCCGCGGCCAGCTCACGCGGCGGCTCGACCTCGCCCGCCGGAAGCATCGTCACGCCAAGCGGCAGGTGCTCGTGGCCGACCGCGGCGTGCGCGAGTTCTACGCCCGCTGGGAGGTGACGACCGAGCAGGAGTTCCTGGCCAAGGTCGATCGTCGGCCGGAGTACGAGCAGGCCAAGCTCGACGCCGAGATGGCCGAAACCGCCTGGCGGGATGCCCGCCGCCGCACGACCGAGCCGGCTGACGTCGATCGCTGGCTGGCCGACGCCCACATCGTGCCGCTCGCCCGCCGGCTCGCCGACGCGACCGCGGCCACCGGCCGGCAGCGGGCGGCGCTCGCCGCGGCCGTAGACCGGCGGAAGGCCGTCGTGGCCAAGGTCGAGGCGGCTGCCCACGATCGCTGCACCGAGAGCCTGCAGGCCGACCTGGCCGAGGTCGAGGAGCGGCTCGCCCAGCAGGTCGACCGCAGGCGGGTGCTGGAGCGGGCGCGGCTCCTGCTCGAGGAGACGCGGGCCGCCGTCGCCCGCGACCATCAGCCCCCGGTCCTGCGGGAAGCCTCGCGGTGGCTCGCACGGCTCACCGACGGCCGTTATCCGTCGATCACCACCGCGATCGACGAGGCGCGGCTGGAGGTGCACGATGCCGATGGCGCCATCTGGAATCCCGAGCGGCTCAGCCGCGGCACGCGGGAGCAGGTGTTCCTCGCCCTGCGGCTGGCGCTAATCCGCGACCTCGGCCGCCACGACGTGAGCCTGCCGATCGTCATGGACGACGCGCTGGTGAACTTCGATGACTCGCGGGCCCGGTCGGCGGCCCGCGTGCTCGTGGAGTTCGTCGCCGAACAGGCCGCCGGCCGCCAGATGCTCGTGCTCACCTGTCACGAGCACGTGGCGAGGATCTTCCACGATGCCGGCGCCCACGTCCGCACGTTCACCGACGCGGCACCCGTCTGGAGCCAGCCGCAGCCAGTGCTCGTAGCCCCGAGGCGTGTCCCCAAGCCGAAACCGGCCCCCGAGCCGATGCCGGTGATCGTCGAGCCTGAGCTGCCTCCTGCCCCGGTGGCCGTCGCGCCGCCGGTCGCGAAGCCGGCCGTGACCGTCGACACCGGCGACATGTGGCCCGCCGAAGCCTTCTTCTTCGGCCCGCGGTCGTAGGCGAGTGCACCGTAGCCCGGTCACGCCGTGACCGGAAAAGACAGCCTGTCACGGCGTGACAGGACCACGCGGAGTGACGGGCCTACGGTGCCGGACCTTCTCGACTCACACCTTCACGTAGCCCTGCTGGATGTCCCGCAGGTACCGCTGCCGCATCGCGCCGAGCAGCATGCCGAGATAGGCGTTGGCACCGAGCGAGAGAAAGAGCGCGATGAGGCTGCCGATCAGCCAGCCCCAGGGGCGATCCGCAGTGGTGACGACGGGCGTGGCGATGTCGGCCCGGGCGGTCGTCGCAGCCACGGGCAGCGCCTGCCGGGGCCGCTTGGCCGCCTCGATCACGGATCGCTCCACGTCGCGGGGCCAATTGTCCGCCACATAGATCCGCACCCGCCGCACGTCGCGGGCGTCTTCCGGCACGTCACTCGTGAATTGGTAGGGGCTGTCGCCCCGGCTGCCGCGGACGAGGTCGGGCTCGACCCGCACGAGATACTCCCCACCGCCACCCTCGGTCGGCACGTAGGCTGCCTCGATGCCCATTGCCAGCAGCATCGCCAGCGCCATCACGCATTCCACAACCATCGGCACGAACCTCCCGGGGGTGAATCCACCGGGAATTTCAACCTCCGGGACGGGTGCCGTGCAACTCGGGCCGCGGATTTTTCCCGTGGGCGACCGTCGCCACCCGCTGTTCGTCGGCCAGACTGTCGAGTTCCACCTGGAGCATCGTCAGGGCCGCCTGGAGGAAGGCCACCGCGATCGGCCCCACGAAAATCCCGATCGGACCGAGCGCGCCCACGCCCCCGAGCACGCTCAGGAGGGCCAGGAGCGGGTGCAATTTCGACTGCCCATGGAGCACGATCGGCTTGATGATGTTGTCGACCGTGGACACGACCGACACCCCCCACAGGGCGAGGCCGGCGGCCGTCCACGTGTCCTTCACGAAGAACAGCAGGTAGAGGCTCGCCGTGCCCCAAACCGAAGCGGCACCGACGAACGGCACGAGCGCGCCGAAGAACGTCAGCAGCGTGAGCAGGAACACGTTCTCAAGCCCGGCCACGTAGAAGCCGAAGCCCGCGAGGATCGCCTGCACGATCGCCGCCAGCAGGGTGGAACTGACGACCGCCCGGCTCACCTCCTCGAACTCCTGCAGCAATTGCCACTGGTAGCGGACATCGAGCGGAACGAGGCGGGTGACCGCCTCCAGCATCCGCCGGCCGTCGGCAAGGAAATAAAACAGGCTCACCGTCATCACGATCAGGCCGATCAGGATCTTGCCCAGCGCCACCGGCGCCCGCTTGGCGATCGGGCCGATCAGATCCTCCGCCAGCTTCTTGAGCTCGGCATTCACGTCGTCGGCCGTGAGGTGCAGCCCCACCGCCTCGTTCACGCTCGCCACAAGCCCGTCGAGCACCTTCGGGTCGAGCCGCACCCCCTCCTCGCTTTTCACCATCGCCACGGCATCCCCGCCGGCACGGGCCACGAGCAGCGCCAGCGGCACGAGCACGATCAGGAGCACGAACAGCGTCGTCACGCCCGCCGCGGCCCACTCGGGCAGCTGAAACCGATCCCGCAGCCAGCGATGCAGCGGCCCGAAGATCACCACGAGCATGGCCGCGAGCAGCAGCGGCAGCAGGAACCCCTGCATCACCCGCAGCGAGAGCAGCCCGAACACGACCACGAGGCCGAGGAGCACGCCGAACGAAACCATCCGTGTCATCCGCGACTCCGTGGAGCAAGACCTGCGAAGAAAGGGCTGCGAAGAAAGCGTGGACTCGTGAGGCCCCAATGATACCGCACCACCCCTGATGCGGACGCCCGAAAATGCGGCACCGCAAATCACTCGGAGACGGAGCCGGTCGGGGGTCGCGCGCAGCCGCCGGTGAATTTTGACTGGCAGAGTTGGCGAACCACATCAGTTGAGCGCGAATCGTCACACCGAAGGTGCCCCGAAGGGGTTTAATCCGCCGGCGGCGAGCACGTGCCCCCGACCGGCGGTGCAACCGGGAAGACGAAACCTCGCCCCCGAGCCGGCCCACTCCTCAAGACGCTTGGGCCAGAGAAGCAATCCGCGGTATCCTCCACGTTCCTCCCTCCCCCGCCCCGCGCGCGAGCCACCGATGACCGAACCCGATGTCTCGCTCGTGGTGCCGGCCCGCGACGAGGCCGGCAACATCGGCCCGCTCATCGCGGAGATCCGCGGCACGCTCGATGCGGCCGGCCTCTCCTGGGAGCTGTTCGTGATCGACGACGGCTCCACCGATGCGACGGGCGACGAGATCTCGATCGCGGCGGCCGCCGACCCACGGATCGTCGCGATCCGGCATGACCGCGGACGCGGCAAGTCGGCGGCGCTCATGGCGGGCTTTGGCCGATCGCGGGGGCGCCACGTGGTGATGCTCGACGGCGATGGCCAGGACGATCCCGCCGAGATCCCGCGGCTGCTCGCCCGACTCGACCGTGAGCCCGGCGTGGGGCTCGTGAACGGCTGGAAGACGCCGCGGCTCGACCCGTGGCACAAGACGATGCCGTCGCGGGTGTTCAACGGCCTGGTGGGCTGGCTCACGGGGCTCCGGCTCCACGACCACAACTGCGGGCTCAAGGCCATGCGGGGCGAGGTGGCCCGCGGGCTCGCGCTCGACACCGACATGCACCGGTTCATCACGGTGCTCGCCTGGCTCGCCGGCCACCGTGTGGTCGAGCAGCCGGTTCACCACCGGCCGCGACTCAGGGGCGTGTCGAAGTATGGGCCGGCGCGGTTCTTCACGGGGCTTGCCGACCTGTGGAAGGTGGCGGGTCTCGTGCCGGAGAGCCGCCGAGTGCGGGGCGAGTCGCGAGCGCGACTCCGACACGGCATCTACGCCATCCTCGCCACCGTCGCCCTCGGCGGGCTGATCGGGCGGATCGGCGCCGTGGCCAGCGTCGACAAGCTCGCGCTCGAGAAGCGGCTCGTCGATGAGGCGGTGGCCAAGGCCGTGGCAGCGGGGCTCGACGTCGATCCCCGCGCTGTGCGTGCGCGAGTGGAGCAAGAGAAGCGGCTCATGCGGCCGTTTCTCTCGGCCAACGATCGCAGCCGCTGGATGACGATTCGCAGCCTCGTGGAGCGCGGCACGTTCGCAATCGACGAGATCGCGGCCGAACCAGGCTGGGATACGATCGACGCCGTCGCGCATCCCGATGCCAGCGGCCGGCTGCGGCTCTATTCGAGCAAGCCCCCGCTGCTTTCGGTGCTCTGCGCCGGCCCGTATTGGCTGCTCCACAAAGCGACGGGCTGGACCCTCGGCGACCATCCATTCGAGCTCGGCCGCATGCTCATGCTGTTCTTCGGCGTGGCGCCGCTGCTCGTCGTGATCCTGTTTTCGTGCCGTCTCATCGACGCGGTCGGCACCACCGACTGGGGCCGCATCTGGGCGGCCGCCGTCATCTGCTGCGGCACGCTGCTGACCACGTTCGCGGTCGCGCTCACCAACCATCTTCCCGCCGCGGCCTGTGCGGCGGTGAGCGGCTGGCTCCTCTTCCGGATCGGCACCGACGGCCTGCGATCATGGCGGGCCTTCGCGGCCGCCGGACTCACTGCCGCTCTGACGGCGGCGTTCGAACTGCCTGCCTTGGCCTGGCTCGCGGCCGTGCTCGTGATCCTGGCCCGCACCAGCCTGCGACAGACGCTGACCGCGGCCGTGCCCGCCGTCGCGCTGGTCGCCGCGGCGGCGCTCGGCACCAACTGGCTCGCCCACGGCACGATCTCCCCCCCGTATGCCCATCGCGAGCCGCAGCCCGCCGCTGCGTCGGCCGCCGTGGTCGCGACTCGCGTGGAGATCGGCGGCGACTCTTGGAACCCTACCAATTGGTACGACTTCGCTTTGACGCTCCCCAACGGCAAGCGACTCGAGAGCTACTGGCGGTCTCCCAAGGGGGTCGACCGCGGCGAGCGATCCGCCGCAGCCTATGTCTGGCACGTCCTGGTCGGGCATCACGGCATCTTCTCGCTCACGCCCGCATGGCTGCTCATGATCCCTGGTCTCGCCATGCTCGCCCGCCGCCGCGGCCCGGGCCGCATCGGGCAGGCTGACCTGGCCGCGGCGATCGCGATCGTGTCGGCCGTCGTGATCGCCTTCTATCTGTCGCGGTCCCAGCTCGACCGCAATTACGGCGGCATGGTGAGCGGCTTCCGCTGGGCGTTCTGGCTCGCGCCGCTGTGGGGGATGGCGACGGTGCCGGCCGCCGATCGGCTCGCGACCTCGCGGATCGGCAGAGCGATCGCCCTCATCCTGCTCGCGATCTCGGTGCTCTCCGCGGCGTATCCGACCTGGAACCCATGGACGCTGCCGTGGATCCAGCAGTGGCTGATCCACGCCGGCTGGCTCGCGCCGCCCGGCTAGCGCGGCTCACGGGTCTCGAGTGGTGGCCACCACTCGGGGAGTGGGGCCTCGCGCGTGATGCGTTCGCCTGAGTCAGGGTCGGTGTATTCGATTCGCCAGGCATGCAACGCGATGGGGCGGGCGCGCGGATCGTCGGCCGGAGGGCCGTCGATTCCCGCGGGGCCGCCGTACAGTTCGTCGCCGAGAATCGGGAGCCCACGACAGGCTGCCTGCAGCCGGAGCTGGTGCATGCGGCCGGTGAGCGGCTCGAACTCGAGCACGAGATGCGTGGCGTTCACCGCAGATGTGCCGAGCATG
>JAPOJV010000003.1 GCA_029978085.1 bacterium | reverse complement strand
AGGGCTCCAAACCATGGCCATCGCTATCACGTGGGGCTACGGTAGAGTCTTGGCAACTTTTCCGGGTGGTAGGAACTATTGGGACGACGAGATACTTCTTCGTGGCTTTATCGTGGGTGGCGATCTCACCGAGCATCGCCGTGTTGGAAAGCCCGTCCGTGACTGAATCTCGCTGAACCGGAGCTTCGCCCCGAAGAGAACCGAGTATTCCGTTTCCTGACGTTGACATAGGCAATAGAGTGTCCCCGTACACCGCCCCCCAATTACTCACCGGCTTTCCGTTGTAACCAAGAGCACTGGCCGCCCAGGCTGACGACGCGCACGCGATTGCGGGAATGGCCCCTTTATCAAGGCTGTTCGCCGCCGCAGTACCACCGGCCCAACTGTTGTAGCGCTGTGTTTCCTCGAGAAACGGCAAAATCGCGAGAATCCAACTATCCCGGGTACCCTCAAGTTTCGCGATGGTTTCATCCGGACAAGGAAATATGCCGTGGAAATACCCAGCTCGCGGAAATCTGTCGTGCACACTCAAAAAGTTGTGAATCGCCAGCCCTACCTGTTTGCCGTTGCCGGAGCACGAAACTCGGCGGGCCGCCTCCCGCGCACTCTTGATCGCCGGCAGCAAGAGCCCGATTAGCACGCCGATGATCGCGATCACGGCGAGCATCTCCACGAGCGTAAACGCCGTGCGGTGCCGGCTCCGTCCTATCGCTCGACGCAGGCTCATGGTGGTCACCCTGTGGCGACGGAAGGGGAGGATGTGGTTTGAGGCTTTGGGATATCTCGCTGGGTTGTCCCACAGCCTTAGGGTACCAGGTCGGACTTCGCCCGGGTGGATTGCGCCTGAAACGCCCGGTTCGTCATCTTGAGGGAATCGAATCGCACCGCTCCGTCGGCCATCAGGGCACCAAACACGCCCCCCGGGTGGTCGGAGTTCGGATTCGGGCCGAAGTAGGGACTAGGAGTCCCCGACGGCACGGGAAGATAAGGCGCTTTCAAGACAAGCGGTCCGTCGAGATCAGAAACCGTGGCGGGATACAGACCGACCGAGAGTAACTTGCCGCAGTAGAAAGGAGTGGTGTTGTACGAGTTCACAGGGCTTGTGACCCTCAGCAGCGACCCGTCGTTCCGTTCCCACACGAGATAGGTCATCGACAGCCCGTCGGAAATCGAGTCGAGCGCGAATCCCCGGCCGTCCGTCGCGCTGGCGTGCTTCATGGGACCGTCCTCAGGAGCAGGAATGACCGTGGTCGGCTCTTTTCCCCCGTTGGCCCGGTAGGTGCACTGTGCCCGCCGTTCATTCACGCCGCCTGTCGACCGGGACGGGCAGACCGCCCAGCTGAGTTTGACTCTGTCGATCGTTTCGTCGTCGATGAGGTTCGGATTCAGGCCGCCATTCCAGTTGTTGGGGTCGGCCGGTCCCGCGTTCTTTCCCACGAGGCAGTCGGCGAACTTGCCGTATCCGTAAACACCCTGGACAACATCAAACGGCGCAAACGGCTGCCCGTCGACCGTTGAGAGGCTGCCGATCGTGTCGAACGTGTTGAGCTGCTCGGCGAACGGCAGAATCTGCACGACCCAGCTGAATCCCCCCTCCTTCCCGGGGCTATCGACACCGCCGGTCCACCCGCTCCTAAAAAATTTGCACTTGGTCACGTCGCCGGGCCCCCCTCGCCAGGCGATTGCCGGCAGGCTGGGGTTGTGGTGCGTGTTGGCGTAGCCGTTCAGCGCGACTCCGATTTGCCTGAGGTTGTTGCCACACGCCGCTCGCCTCGATGACGCGACCGCCATGTTGACCGCCGGAAGCAGCAGGGCCAAGAGCGACACGATGATGGCGACCACCACCAGAAGTTCCACGAGCGTGAGACCGTGGACTGGTCGAGGTGCCAAGCGACGCGTTCGTGGAAGGGAAACAAACATCATGGACATCATGGAAAATCGCCCTCGCCGGCCGAAGCCCGCCCCGTGAGGACTGGAAGTTCGGGGCCACACCCACTTACGTACACCACACAGATAGTTTAGAGCAGCGGCAGTTTGCCTAGACGGCCATTCGCTTATTGAATGCGGCCAAGCCGGGCATTTTTTGCCCGGGCTGCGAGGACAACCTCCATCCCTCTTTGCCGATGACGTCTTGACTCACTTCAAGAGGTGGACATATATTCAGTTTTGTGGTTTCCGGCTCGGTCTGGTTTGCGACGGGCTGTTTCATCCGACCAAGGCCATTTTGACGAAGGCAAATCCCCGAGTCGTCGAGGAGCGACGCATTGGCCTATCAAATGACGCGGCATGCCGCACACGTCGCCAGCCGTCGGGGAATCCAAGCGGACTGGATTGCGAGGACGATTGATGCGCCTGGCAGTATTGAGTCTGATCGACGCGACCCAGCGCTGGTGCATCACGTCAGGCACATCGAGGAGTTTGGCGGGAGGGCCCTTCGTGTGGTTTTCGACCCGAAAGCGGTTCCCCTTCGCGTCGTGACGGTATACTTTGATCGTTCAGTGAAGGATTTTTTATGAAGCTCAAAGTAGACGAAGCGGCAGACGCTCTTTATCTAACGATAGAGGACTCGCCGATTGCTGAATCGCAGGAGGTGGCGCCGGGCGTGATTCTGGATTTCAACGCCCGTGGTGAAGTCGTTGGGGTCGAAATCCTCGGGCTATCCAAGCGGGAGGAGAAACTCAATCTCAAGGAGCTTCTTTTCTCCGCCGCATGATTCCGGTGGAGTCTTTGGAGCGGCCTGCGGGGACCGGTGCGCCACTCGTGTCGCTATCCGTGGTGTCGTTGCCGAGCGACTGTCGCACTGGGGCCTGCTGCATCGAGCCGCGGCGATCGCGGCGGCTGCCGTGGCGACTGGCATCGTCCACGGCATGTGCACGTAGGCCGGCGGCACGCCGGCGAGCTCCGGCACCCAGCGACGGATGAAGATCCCGCGCGGATCCTACTGTTCCCAGTGTCTGTTCCAGCCGTTCCGCGACGCGAGCCGGCGGACAACGCCAGTCTGCGGCAGTTCGAGAAACTCGACGCCCGCCTCGCGGGCCCACCGCCTCGGCGAGCGCCGGATGGTCGATCACGCGGAGGTCGCGTTTCAGCCACACGCAGACGGGGACGGCAGGTTCGGGCATGGGATTTCGGGGAAGTGGTGGTTTCGCCGCCGGTTTCCGCGGATCGCGATCTGTACGGCCGTCCAGAAAATCTGCTTGCCAAGATGGATGCCGGCCGATAATATACCCGCGTTCAGTGTACGGTTTCGCGGCAAATCGCTCGATTCATGGTGGCAAAGCAACCACCCCGACGAGGCGCCGGGAAGCGTGGGAGGCAGTCGCCATGGTTACGGCAACAGTAGGAGCGAACGGACGGATGGCCAAAGAAGCGAAGGACGCGAAGGAAAAGACCGCCAAAGAGGCGAAACTCGACGAGGGCAGGGGGGGCAAGAAGGCCGCGAAGGAAGGGCTCGCCTTCCTCGATGCCAACCCCACGCTCCGCAACACGCTCTCCCAGATCGAAAAGGAATTCGGCGAGGGCTCGATCATGCCGCTCGGCGTGGACGCCCAGGCGCCGATCGAGGGCATCTCCTCGGGCAGTCTGTCGGTCGACCTCGCCCTTGGCGGCAAGGGATTTCCGCGGGGCCGAATCATCGAGGTGTTCGGTCCGGAGTCGTCGGGCAAGACGACGCTCGCCCTGCACGCCGTGGCCGCCGCCCAGCGGTCGCCCGGCATCTCCGGCAGTGGCGGCGTGGCGGCCTTCATCGACGCCGAGCATGCGCTCGACCCGAGTTGGGCCAAGAAGCTCGGCATCTCGCTGGAAAAGCTGCTCGTCAGCCAGCCGACGAGCGGCGAAGAGGCGATGCACATCTGCGAACTGCTCATCAAGAGCAACGCAGTGGACATCATCGTCGTCGACTCCGTGGCGGCGCTCGTGCCGCAGAAGGAGCTCGATGGCGAGATCGGTGACTCGTTCGTGGGGCTGCAGGCCCGGCTCATGAGCCAGACCATGCGGAAGCTCACGGGGGCGATCGCCAAGAGCAAGACGACCGTGATCTTCATCAATCAGATTCGTGAGAAGATCGGCGTGATGTTCGGCAGCCCCGAGACCACGCCGGGCGGCCGGGCGCTCAAGTTCTATGCCTCCTGCCGCATCGACGTCCGCCGGATCGGCCAGCTCAAGGACGGCGAGGACGTCGTGGGCCAGCGGGTGAAGGTGAAGGTCGTGAAGAACAAGGTGGCGCCGCCGTTCCGGGTCGCCGAGTTCGACATGATGCACGCCAATGGCATCAGCGTCGAAGGCGACATTCTCGATCTGGCTATCGCCGCCAAGTTCGTCGACAAGACGGGCACGTGGCTGCGATATGGCGACGTGCACCTCGGCCAGGGCCGAGAGAAGGCCCGGCTCTTCCTCAAGGAAAACCCGAAGGTGGCCCAGGAGCTTCGCGAGAAGATTCTGGCCGCCAAGGACACTGTGATCGCCATGGCGAGCGATTCCGCCGGCGAGTAGTTCGCTCATGCCGCCCGCCGGCGAGGCGTTCTCGCCCGCCGGTGGGATGCCCTGACCAGCACGCTCCCCCCCGCCCGCGCGCGGCCGACCCAAGCGGCCGCCGCGGGCGGTGCTGTTTTTGGTGGTGGTCTCGCGGTCGTCCGGACCACGAAACCAGCATCCCGCGCGAAGGGCGGGGGCGTGTATAGTTCGGCTTTTCCACAGCCGAACGATCCCCCGGAGCCCCGCAGCAGATGAAGGCCGACGATCTCCGCGAAGCCTACCTGGCATTCTTCGAATCGAAGGGCTGCGTACGCCGCCCGAGCGACGTGCTCGTGCCGCGCTGGGATCCGTCGGTGCTGTTCACCCCCGCGGGCATGAACCAGTTCAAGGATCACTTCCTCGGCAAGTGCAAGCTGGAGTTCACGCGGGCCACCACCTGCCAGAAGTGCCTGCGGACGGGCGACATCGACAACGTCGGCCGCACGCCGCGGCACCACACGTTTTTCGAGATGCTCGGGAACTTCAGCTTCGGCGACTACTTCAAGCGGGAGGCGATCCACTGGGCCTGGGAGTTTCTCACGGCCCGGAACTGGCTGAACATCTCCCCCGAGAAGCTCTCGATCACCGTCTACCAGGACGACAACGAGGCCTTCGCCATCTGGGCCGACGAGATCGGCGTGCCGGCCGCACGGATCACGCGGATGGGCGAAGATGACAACTTCTGGCCGGCGAGTTCGCCGTCCCAGGGGCCCGACGGCGTGTGCGGCCCGTGCAGCGAGATTTTCTACCGCATGCCCGACGGCAGCGATGTGGAGATCTGGAACCTCGTGTTCACGCAGTTCAATCGCGTGGGCCCGCCCCCCGACAATCTCCATCCGCTCCCCAGCCGCAACATCGACACCGGCATGGGGCTGGAGCGGACCTGCGCCATGCTCCAGGGCGTCGACTCTAATTTTCACATCGACATCCTCCGGCCGGTGGTCGAGGCTGTGGCAGACGTGTGCGGCCGACGGTACGAGCCGGCCACCGACGACGGGCGGCGGATGCGGCGGATCGCCGACCACGTGCGGGCCTGCACGTTCGCGATTCACGAGAACGTGCTGCCGGGCAACAACGAGGAGAAGTACGTCGTCAAGCGGCTCCTCCGCCGGGCCGTGCTCGACGGCCGCCAGATGGG
Organism: bacterium; assembly: GCA_029978085.1. Classification (GTDB taxonomy): domain Bacteria; phylum Planctomycetota; class Planctomycetia; order Pirellulales; family UBA1268; genus QWPN01. The sequence continues at coordinate 51,546 of JAPOJV010000003.1, read as the reverse complement.
GATGCAGGAGCCCTTCCTCCACAAGCTGCCCCCGATCGTCGCGGCCATGATGGCGAAGCCGTATCCCGAATTGGCCGATACGGTCGGTCGGGTCGCGACCGTGATCGAGCGGGAAGAGGCGTCGTTCCTCGCCACGATCGACGGGGGCCTCGAGCGGATCGAAAAGCTCTTCGCGGCGATCGGCTCGTCGGGCAAGGCCGTCGTGGCCGGCGGCGATGCCGCGGAGCTGTATACGACCTACGGCTTTCCACCCGAACTGTTGGAGACGCTCGCCGCGGAGCGGAACTGCCGGTTCGACTGGGATGGCTTCCGAGCCGCGATGGACGAGCATGGCCAGCGGTCGGGCGCCGGGAGCCGGGTGGAGGTGTTTGCCTCGGGGCCCCTCGATGCCCTCAAGAAGACGATGCACGGCTCCGAGTTCCTCGGCTACGACGCCACGCGGGCCGAGGGGAAGGTGGTCGGCATCATCGCGCAGCACACGCTCTGTGACGAACTCCGCGAGGTGGGGCATGCCGACCCGGTGACGGTGGTGCTCGATCGCACGCCCTTCTACGGCGAGTCGGGCGGCCAGGTCGGCGACAGCGGCTGGCTCGAATGGCCTGGTGGACGGTTCGAGGTGACCGACACGCAGCGGGAAGGGGGCTTCATGCTCCACGTCGGCCATCTCCGCGAGGGGCGGCTCGATCTCGGCCACACCGTCACGGCGGTGGTGGACGACCACCGGCGGTCCGCGCTGCGACGGGCCCACTCGGCCACGCATCTGCTTCATGCCGCGCTCCAGCACCACCTCGGCACGCATGCCGTGCAGCAGGGGTCGAAGGTGGACGCCGATCTGTTGCGGTTCGATTTCTCACACACCAGCTCGATCGATACCGACACGCTCCGCAAGATCGAGTCGATGGTCAACGACCACGTGCTCGCTGCGGTGCCCGTGTCGGCCCGGCTCCTGCCGCTCGCCGAGGCCCGCCACGAGGGGGCGATGATGCTCTTCGGCGAGAAGTATCCCGACGTCGTGCGGATGGTGACGATGGACGGCGTGAGCCGCGAGCTCTGCGGCGGCACGCACGTCTCGAGCACCGGCCAGATCGGCCTCGTGCGGGTCATCGGCGAGGAGAGCGTGTCGGCCGGCACGCGGCGGATCACCGCCGTCACCGGCGGCAAGGCACTCGAGCGGTTCCGCCAGGCCGAGCAGACCGTGGCCGACGCAGCCGGAGCCCTCAAGGTGCCCGCCCACGAGCTCACGCACCGCCTCGCGGCGGTGATGAAGGAGCTCCGCGAGCTCAAGAAGGCGAAGCCCGCTGCGGCTGCCGCCGGCGCCTCGCCCGACGAACTGCTGGCAGCCGCCACGGAGATCGGTGGCACGAAGATCGTGGTGGCCGAGGCCAAGGGGAGCGATGCGGGCGCGATGCGGCAGTGCATCGATCAGCTGCGGCGCAAGGCGAGCCCCATCGCGGTCTTCCTGGCTGCGGCCGAGGGAGACAAGGTGACGCTCGTGGCCGGCATTTCGCGGGAGCTCGAGGCCCGCGGCCTCTCCGCGGGCAACTGGATCAAGGAGCCGGCGGCCGCCGTCGGCGGCAAGGGGGGAGGCCGTCCCGACCTCGCCCAGGCCGGCGGCAAGCTCGTCGATCAGGTGCCGGCCGCGCTCGATGCCGCTCGCAAGGCGATCGCGACAATGCTCGGCGGGTGATGCGGCAGATTGTCGAACCTGCGGAGGTAGCCCGGTCACGGTAGCCCGGTCACGCCGTGACCGGAAAACAAGTCACGGCGTGACTTGCCCACACCGGACACGAGTCACAACCCACCGGTGTCGTAGAGCGTGCGGCCATGCGACTGGAGCCGGGAGATCCGCTCCGTCGCATACAGCCCCGCGAGCACGAACTCGATGCAGCTCGCCCGCACGGCCGGGTCCTGTGACGCGTTGACCTCGAAGGCCTTCTCCCACACGGCGGGCACGTCCTCGACGACTCGCTCATAGGCCGCGCTCGGCAGCATGTCGCCCACCTCGATCTTCACGCCCTTGGCGAACACCTTCGCGATCTCGTCGAGTCCGTGGGCCTCGACATACTCCTCGAACACCGTGGCGATCGCCTCGGCGATGACGGCGTCGAGCACCTGCCGCTCCGTCATCTGGTGGCTCCCCATGAGGTCGAGCTCGAGCTTGCCGAGGCTCGACGCATAGAGGTGGCCGAGGTCGCTGATCCGCGGTACGGCCGGCCGCTCGCCGAGTCGCACGCCCCGCTGCCGGGCGCTCGCCACCATCGTCTCGTAGTTGGCGATCGAGAACCGGGCGCTCACGCCCGATTGCTGGTCGATGTATTTGCTCTTCCGGGCGGCGATCGTGATCTGCTCCGCCACCTGTTTCATGAACCAGGGCACGACAACCGGCCAGTCGCCCCCGAGATCGATGCCCGCCTCCTGCTCCACCATCCGGATGCCGAGGTCGCGATCTCGTGGGTAGTGGGTGTGGATGACGGTGCCGATCCGATCCTTGAGCTGCGGGATCACCTTGCCGGAGCGGTTGTAGGTCGAGGGGTTGGCCGAGAAGAGCAGCATCACGTCGATATCGAACTTCACGGGATAGCCCCGGATCTGCACGTCCCGCTCCTCGAGGATGTTGAACATCCCGACCTGGACAAGCTCATCGAGCTCGGGCAGCTCGTTCATCGCGAAGATGCCGCGGTGCATCCGGGGGATCAGCCCGAGATGGAGGGCCTCCTCGCTCGCCATGCTCGTGCCGCCGGCCAGCTTGGCGGGGTCGATCTCGCCGATGATGTCGGCGAACTTCGTGCCCGGCGCCAGCCGCTCGGCATACCGCTCGTCGCGCGGCCACCAGGCGATCGGCACCTCCTCGGCCGCACGGTCGGCCACGAGCCGGCGGCCGGCCCGGGTGATCGGTGCGTAGGGATCGTCGTGGAGCGGGATCGCGGGATCGTCGAGGTAGGGGAGCTGGTCGTCGAGAAACCGCACGAGCAGCCGCATGAGCCGGCTCTTCGCCTGCCCCTTCTCACCGAGGAAGAGCATGTCGTGGCCGGCGAGCAGGGCGATGTTGATCTCCGGGATCACGGTGTCGTCGTAGCCCACGATGCCGGGAAACAGCTCGCCGCCGTCGCGCAGCAGCCGAAGGAAGTTCTCCCGCACCTCGTCCTTTACTGAGCGGCTCGTCCAGCCACTCGCCCGCAGTTCGGCCAGCGTCTTCGGCAGTCGGGGATGAGTCATATCGCGGAGGTCTCCAAGCGTGGCAGCATTGTAGACGGTCGCAAGAAGCGGGCCGAACGACGGAGCCGCAGCCCACGCCCCCGTTTGCGAACCAAAACGCCGTGAGGGGGTGCCCATGCCCCGGGAGCCGGCGTATGCCGCCGAGCGCAGCCAGGATGGCGAAGCGAAGGCGGCATGCGAGCGAGCGGAGGGCATGGATGCCCGCAGCGAGCGTCCGGCGACGGGGCGTGGGCACCCCCGAACTCACGCCATAGGAGGTCGACCCGCGCGGCTGGGAACCCCTACGGGGCGCCGGCCAGGATGGCGGCGGCGTCGCCGACGCCGAGTCGTGTGCAGCCCATGTCGAGATACATGACCGCGTCGTCCCAGGTGCGGATGCCCCCCGAGGCCTTCACCTGCAGCCGGCCGCCGACGGTGTCGAGCATGAGCCGTACGGCCGCCGGCGTGGCACCGGTCGGGCCCGAGGCACTCATGCCGAAGCCCGTCGAGGTCTTCACGAAATCGGCCCTGGCCCGCTCCGCGATCCGGCAGGCCGCGGCAATCTCGGCGGGCGTGAGATAGCAGGTCTCGAGGATCACCTTCACGAGCACGCCGTGCGGTCGGGCCTCGGCCACCACCGCCGCAATGTCGGCCTCGACGGCTGGCTCGTCACCCGAGCGAAAGAGGCCGATGTTCATCACCATGTCGAGTTCGCGGCCGCCCTCGGCGATCGCCAGCCGGGCCTCCAGGGCCTTCACCTCGGGCCGGCAGGCGCCGTGCGGGAAGCCGATCACGCTCGCCACCACGACCGGGCTGCCCGCGAGGAGCCGCACGGCTTCGGCCACGTCGCTGGACCGCACGCACAGGCAGCCGACACCCCGCTCCACGCACATCGCCGCATGCCGGGCCAGGTCGGCCCGCGTGAACTCGGGCTTGAGCACCGCGTGGTCGAGCGTCTTGGCAACGTCAGTGACGGTACGGGCGACGGTGCGGCCAGGCATCTCGCTCTCGCTCTGGTCTTAGCCCGCCGTGGCCGCGAGCCGGCACAGGGCGGCGATGCCGCGGTCGAGCGTGCGGTCGGTGACGGTGTAGGCGATGCGGAAGTGGGTGTCGGCGGCGCCGAACACGCTGCCGGGCACCACGATCAGCTTCTCCTCCTCGGCGGCGCGGGCGGCGAAGGCCTTGCCCGAGCCCCCCGGGGCCTGCGGGTAGAGGTAGAAGGCCCCGCCTGGCTGCACGAAGTCGTAGTGGCCGCGGAGGCCGGCCATGAGCCGATCCCGCTTGCGACGACACTCGGCGAGCGGCAGATCCATCGGGGCGTCGAGGGCGGCGAGCGCCGCCCACTGGCCCACGTGCGGGGCGCAGACGAACGTGTATTGCTGGAGCATCGTGCAGGCGTCGATGATCTCCTTCGGGCCATGCACCCAGCCCACCCGCCAGCCGGTCATGGCGTGCGACTTCGAGAAGCCGTCGATCACCACCACGCGGTCGGAGTGCAGGGCAGGGGAGGCGAACGGGGCGTCGTAGCAGTAGGAGCGATAGAGCTCGTCGCTGATCAGTGTCACGCCGTGCCGCTCGGCGAGGGCGGCGAGGTCGCGGACCGTGTCGGCGTCAGCCACGAAGCCGGTCGGATTGGCCGGCGTGTTGAGCAGGATCGCCTTCGTAGCCGGCGTGATCGCCGCCGCCACGCGATCGACGTCGATCCGGAACGAAGGCGACGTGTCGATCGCCACGGCCCGGCCGCCGAGAAACTCGACGAGTGGCCGATACATCACGAACGCCGGCTCGAAGAGGATCACCTCGTCGCCGGGATCGACCAGGGCCATGAGCGCGAGCACGAGTGCGCCGCTCGAGCCGCTGGTGACGCAGAGCGAGCGGCCCGGTTGGCCCGTCTCGCGGCGGACGTCCTGCTCCAGCCGCTCGCGGAGCTGCGGGATGCCCTGCGTGGGCGTGTAGCCGTGTTTGCCGGCGTCGATCGCCTCCTTCGCCGCCGCGCGGGCCGCCTCCGGCATCTCGAAATCGGGCTGGCCGATGGCGAGATTGATCGGATCCTCGAGCCGGGCCGCGAGGTCGAAGGCCTTGCGGATGCCCGACGAATCGAAGGCCGCGGCCCGCCGGGAGATCGGGCTCCGCGGCGGCTTCTGTGGCTGCGGTGTCGGCATGCTCACGCGACGGGTCTCCAGACGCCGGGCTCAGCCCGCGTCCTTGAAGAGCTCCGCAAGCTGCTCGCCGAGCTTCTCGCCCCGCGCGTTGAGCGTGATCACGTTGCCGTCACGGCCGATGAGGATCAGCTGCGGAATACCGGTGATGCCGTAGAACGTCGCCAGCGGATGCCGCCAGCCTTCCCCCTCGGGCTTCTCGAAGAGCACGGGCCACGGGATCTTCTTCTCCGTGACGAACTGCACGAGGGCGTCGCGGTCTTCATCGAGGCTCACGCCGACGATCTCGAAGCCCTTCGCGTGGTACTTCTCGTACTGCTCCATCATGTTGGGGATCTCGGCCACGCAGGGGCCGCACCAGGTGGCCCAGAAGTCGACGAGCACCACCTTGCCGGCGACCGAGGCCTGATTGAAGGGCGTGCCGTCGAGCAGCGTGCCCTTGATCTCCATCGGCTTGCCCAGCAGGGACAGCCGCCGCAGCGTGCCGGCGAAGCTCTCGCCCATCTGCTTGATCTGCGGATTGGTGCTCTTGGCGAAGAGCGGACCGAAGGCCTGCATGGACGCGGCGGCCAGTTCCTCGCCGCCGGGCAGGCTCTCGAAGGCGCCGGACAACTGCATTGCCAGACCGGCCGTCTCGGCATCGTCGGGGTTCGCAGCGAGGAGCGCCGCTGCCCGCTCGACAATCGCCGGGCCTGCCTTCAGGTCACCCGTCGCGAACATCTGCTGGGCGTCGGCCACCACCATCATCCGCTGCGCCTCGGCGGCAAGCTCCGCATTCGGGCTGGCTGCCAGCGTCTTGGCGTAGGCGGCCATGTCGGCGGCGGCCTTCTCGTCGCCGAGCCGGCCCAGCATCATCAGGCTCTCGAGCTTGAGCTTCGCGGCCTGCACTGCAGTCGCGTCGGCGGGCTGCACCTGGCCGAGGATCTTGTCGGCCGCCTGCACCGTGACGGTGGCGACGTCCTTCATGTACGACATCATCTCCTCCCGCGACTTCGGGCGGACGGTCGGCTGCCGCAGTCCTTCCACGAAGGCGAGCAGTTCGGCGGGCGTGCCTTCGGGCAGCGGTGGCACCTTGAGGCCGCCGGCGGCCGCGGGCGCCTCGGCGGTCGCGGGCTGTTTGGCAAAGGCGGCCGCACCCCCCTGGAACATGCACACGCCAACGAGGCCACCGGCCAGAGCGGCCGCCAACAGAAACGATGAACGCTGGGACATGAATGCCTCGGGAAGGTCGCCCATGTGCGGGCAGGGGAGGGGAGGGGGCACAAGCCTGAAATGCTACCCCGGTCGGCGACCGGGCCGCAACTTTCGGCCGGTTACCGGACGATCGTGCGGAACCGCACGAAGCCGCTGGCACCGGCCGGGAGCGGTGCGGTGAACCGCCACTTCACGACGGTCGAGCCGTCGTCGGCCGTTTCGGTGGTGATGTCGGCGGGCAGGTTCGCGGCCGCCGATCCGGGGATGTAGTCGAGCCGCTGCGGCACCGCGTCGACGAGCACGATGTCGGTGAGCGGCCGGTCGCCCGAATTGAGCAGCACGATCGTGAAGTCGAGCTCCTCACCCGGCTTCGCGGTGTCGCTGCCGGCCCGTTTGCAGAGTGTGAGCTCGGCACGGCCCGGCTCTTCGAACCGGAGCGTCGCCGTGCCCCTGTCGGCGGCTACGACCCGCGGCTCACGGCCGTCGGAGAGGACGTTGGCGGCTTGTACGCGGGTCCAGGCGAGCGGCACGTCGAAGCCGACCACGGCGAGCGGTCGCCGCGACGTGCGGGCAAGTTCCGGTGCGTCGTCGAGTGCGTGCGCCACCGGCTGCACGACGCCGTCGTCTTCGTGCGGCATCGCTCCCTGATCGACGGCGAGCGGGCCGAGCCGTTCTTCGAGAGCCACACCAGGCAGCGTCTTGCGGGCGAGCTGCGGTCCGACCGGCTGCGTGCGTTCCAGGGGCGGCAGGCGTTCCGACTCCTCGCCGGCCCGCTCGTTCAGCGCGAGCCCACGGGGCCCCTCCGGACGTGCATCCTCGAAGGGCCTCACGACCTCACGAACGGAGGCGAACCGCGGCGCGTAGACGCAGGCGCAACTGGCGACGGCGATGTCGACGCAGTCGGCGTCGGGCCCCTCATCGGCGGGGCGAAACCGCGCGACGGTGTCGCCGGCCGTGAGGTTCGCGAGATCGGCAGCGCCCACCGGCTTCGCCGGCGCACCATGATCGCCGCCGTCGCAGACGAGGCAGGGGCGGACCACCGGTACCGGCCGCGGCAGGCAGACGCAGGCCATGGGGCCACACGTGTCGCACGGGGCAGGGGGGCACTGCGGCACTTCCTCGCAGGTCGCGACGGCTGCGGATGTGGCGACGGCGGCCGCCGGTGGCAGGCTGCGGCACGATGCGAGGATGACCGCGCCGATCGCGATCGCGAGGATCCGCAGCCACCGCGTCGCTCCGTCGGCCGTGTCGTGTGTCATCGGATCGCTTCCGCCGAGGGCACACGGTTGCCGATCACGATCTCGGCGACGGGATCACCGAGCGTGCCCGCCACGGCCAGGGCGTCGTGGCCCGGCTTCACGTCGAACCAGGCTGCCGGCAGGATGTCGGGCTGCTCGGCATCGCAGGCGGAGTAGACGACCCGCCGCACGTGGGCGCCGTCGAGCGCGAGCCGCAGGTCGTCGGGGTCGATCGTGATCTCCACGGGAAACCGCCAGGCCTGGCCGGCAGGCGTGGCGAGCTTCGCGAGCACCCGGACCGACGGAAACACTTCCTGTCCCTCAGAGCCCTCGATCCCACCGATGCGGACCCGATAGGCTTCGCCGACGACGAGGCCCATGCGGTAGGGGGCCGGCCTAAGCGGCGACCAGCCGGCCGCCGTCTCGATCGAGACGAGCATGCCTTCGGGACCGCGGATCTCGACGGGCTGGACGAAGTCGGGGCACACCGATTCCGGACGGGGACCGAGCTGAGACCCATGGCTGGCGCCAATCGCTCCCGGTTCTGCAAGCACGGCGATCCGCTCGAGTCGCTCGGCTGCGATGGCCTGGCGGGGAATGCCCACCAAGGTCACGAGCACGAGCAGAGTGATCGCCGGCTGCCAGCATGGGTTCAGCAGCACGGTCCCTGTCCGGAAAAGGTGTGGTGTGTGGTTTCGAGTCCAGCGGATGGGCACGGGTGTCACTCCATCGGCTCGGGCGGGCAGGGGGCCCCGCCGAGGATCAGGCCCGGGCCGAGGGCGTCGGGGTCGGGGCCGCCGTTGCCGACGAACCGCGTGCGGTCTTCGGGCGGCTGCCGGAGCTTGATGTGGGGCACGTCATGCCGCTCGGCCACATAGGCATGGCGGGCCGGCTTCGGATAGCTGAGTCCCGGGGCCTGCTGCACGTGCAGACCGACCGACCGCGACGGCGGCGGGATGTGCATCTTGGTGTGGTTCGTGATCGAGTGCCGCTGCAGGCCGGCCGGGATGCCGAGCGGGATGTGGGCCGGACCGGGCAGGCCGATCGGCGTGCCGACCCGCGGCATGCCGTATTCGGGTGCAGTCATTCCGGCGACGAACGCCGGCGGCAGCTGCGACGGATCGCCGCCTGCGGGCATGCCCATGGGCGCCGCGATGCCGCAGGCCTCGCCGCCGGCCCCGCCACCGAAGCCCGTTGCCGCGAGGCCGCCACCGCCTGTGCCTGCCGAACCGGGTGCCTGGAGGTCCTTGTTGCCGATGCGGATGATCGCCAGGATCGAGCCGCGGCGATCGGCCTCGACCACCGGATCACATCCCGGATCGAGCCGGGTGCTGACGAGCGTTTCGACGCCGGCGACCGCAAGCTCCTGATACTCCGCGTCGGGCAGGTAGACGACCTTCGTCACGAAGTTGCCGGTCGTCACCTGGTCGAGGTCTTCCTCGGTGAGTTGGAACGGCACCGCGTTGTGGGCCAGGTAGGCCGCCGTCCGCGGCGTCACCGGAGCGACTTCGAGCGAGGGATAGAGTTCGAGCCCCTCACGGCCCGGGATGTCGGTGAGCTTGAGCCGATAGATGCCCCCTTGCGGGAAGTCGTAGCGACCGGGGCTCACGAGCGGCGGCGAGTCGAAGCCACCGGCGGCTGAGATGTCCCAACGCACCTGCATGCCGTCGGGGCCCATGAAGCCGATCTGCGACGTGGGGGCGAAGGCCGCTCCGATCGCTCCGCCGTCGCCGCCACCGCCAAAGCCACCACCGGCGCCCGACGCATCGAGCGCGGCCTCGTAGGAGGCGGGCGTGATGATGCCAGGGCCAGGGCCTTCCACACCCGGGCCCGGATGCTGCAGCATCGCTGCCGGTGGCAGAACGTTGGTGTGCGGGGTCGCCACGGGGCGAATCTGGGCGAGGCCGCTGAGCGGTGAGTTGGCTGCGATGTGGCAGCCTGTCAGCGACGCCACCAACGACATGCCGACGAATCCGTGCAGACGTCGGTTCAGCATCAGATCACCTCCGGGCCTGGAAAACGGGTTGGCGTCGGCCGCGATCGGCGGTTTTGCCCGCGGTTTCGCCGTGGGCCGAACCGGTCTCGATTCCGTACACTCCCGGCCCGCTGGTCACCGCGGCCGCTCGCGTGCGATTCGATCGCTCCGACGGTGGTATTTCGACGCGGCCGTGGCCGATTCTTTGGCAAAATCCTCAAACTCGACGCAGCCGTGCCTCGCCTGACGTGCCTCACCCTTCGCAGACCTCCCTGTTTGCCGTGGCGGCAGCGCGCGACTGTGGCGGTGCTCGTCGTGGCCGGCAGCGCATGGGGCGTGGCCTGGGCAGATCCGCCGGCCGCGAGCGTCTACAGCCGACGGCCGGCGGCCGCGCTGGCAACGACTGCGCCTGCTCCGCCGAGGGCGGCAGGCGTCGCGGCTGCCGATGCCGCTGACAGCCCTCAGGCGGAACGGATCGTGGCCGGAGCGCTCGCCGCGATTTCGCGGGCCGACTCGTTTTCCTGCCGCATCAGACAGAAGGCGCGGATTGGCGACCGCGTGCTCGTCGGCGCCGGCCGCTACGTGCAGGCAGGGCAGGGGAGTGAGCGGCGGTTTCGCTTCGAGTCAACTTTAAAGTGTGACACGGAATCGTTCGAGCAACTGGAGGTCTGCGACGGCCTGTTCTGCTGGAGCTATCGACGCAACGGCCCCGAGACGGCGATGCTCCAGCGGGTCGATGTCCGCCGCGTGCTCGACCAGCTCGAACAGCTCAAGGCTCCGGAGGGCGTCGATTCCTCGCCCTACCTCGGAGGGCTGCCGCGGATGCTCTGGCTACTCCGCGAGTCATTTCGGTTCACGACTGCGACAGCCGCGGACTTCGGCGGCGCGAGTGTGTGGGTCGTCGAGGGCGTCTGGGTTCCGGAACGGTTCGCCGGTCTGATGCCCGATTTGGCCGAACAGGCGAAGCAGCCCGACGGCGTGCCAGCGGCCGCGCTTCCTGACGGCATGCCGTGGCGGATTCGACTGGCGATCGGTCGCAGCGACCTCCTGCTGCGCCGCGTGGAGTGGCTCGGCATTCCGGGGCCACGGCCGGTCGCCAGCGGCGCGGAGCCCGAACCGATCGCGGTGCTCGACATCGACGAGCCGCAGCTCGGTGGTCCGGTCGATACGGCGGCGTTCTTCTATCAGCCCGCCACCACGGGCCTGATGGACGTGACCGAGCAGCACGTCAAATCGTTGCAGTTGATGCGGCCGTGATCGCACTACCCGTAGCCGCAGGCTGGTAATCTGCGGTTGGCTGCCGTGTGCAGATTGACAATCTGCACCTACAACGGCGGCCAGCCGGCGTGGACGAGTCGCTCGGCGGCGTCGATCGCCGCGAGCATGCTCGCCGGATCAGCGGCGCCGGTGCCCACGATGTCGAACCCCGTGCCATGTGCCACGCTCGTCCGCACGAGCGGCAGGCCGAGCGTGATGTTCACGGCGCGGTGCATGCCGAGCAGCTTGATCGGGATATGGCCTTGGTCGTGGTAGAGCGCCACCACGCCGTCGAACTCGCCGCGGCTGGCACGCAGGAACAGCGTGTCAGCCGGGAGCGGGCCGGCGGCGTCGATGCCCGCGGCACACAGGGCGGCCACGGCCGGCGCGATGAGCCGACCTTCTTCGTCGCCAAACAGGCCCCCCTCGCCGCCGTGCGGGTTGAGCGCGGCCACGGCGATTCGCGGCGGGCGGCCGAGCAGGGGGGGCAGCAGCGCTGCAAGCCGCCGGCCGGCGGCGACGATGCCAGACGTCGAGAGCCGGGCGATCGCGGTGCGGAGCGACTCGTGCAGCGTGACGTGCACGACCCCGAGGCCAGCTGACCGATCGGCATGCGCGCCGTCCGCCTGCGCTGGCAGCCAGAGCATCATCGAGGCGGCATCATCCGGCAGGCCGCAGGCCCGCGCGAGCAATTCCGTGTGGCCCGGAACGTCATAGCCAGCCGCGTGCAGCGCCTCCTTGTGGAGTGGGCCCGTGACGATCGCGTGGGCGAGGCCGCGGGCGACGAGGTCATGCGCTCCGAGCACCGCCGAGGCGGCCGCGCGGCCACCAGCAGCCGTGATCGTGGCCAGCGGGATTGCGTCGGCAGTGGCTCCCGGTGTTGAGGGATCGATCACCAGCAGTTCGTCGCGGGCCGATGCTCGTGGGTCATCGGCGGGGATCGACGTGATCCGCAGGGGAGGGAGGCCATGCCGCCCGCGGATGGTCGCGGCGAGCATGGCGGTATCGCCGACGACACGCAGCCGCACGCGGGCGTGGGCCGGCGTGGCCGCCCAGGCGAGCCAGATGATCTCGGGGCCGATGCCGGCCGGGTCGCCGCAGGTGAGCAGGAGAACGGGGCGATCCACGGCGGAAACGGGGCTGGTCGGTGGTGGGCTCATCGGTCTCAGCCTATAACGGCGACGGCGGCGGTGCAGCGCCGCTGGCAGACGTGCGGCAACGAACAGAGGCAGTCATGGCGGTGGTGTTTTCCCGGGCGGCGTGGTTCGCGGTGGCCCTCATGGCGGCCACCGCCGGCCTTGGGCTCTGGCTCGGCGATCTCCATGGAGTCGTCGATCCGCAGGTGCAAAGGTGGGGCACCGTCCACCGGCTGTCGGGTGTGCTCGCGGCGCTCGTCGTCGTGCTCGTCAACAGTATGGCGGTGACCTACTTCATCGGCACGAGTCGCTGGTGCCGCGAGGTCGTCGAGACCTACCGGCTCGATGCGTCGCTGCTCGAACGCAGCAAGCGGCTGAAGCGTCGGGCGTTTCCGTTCGCGCTCCTCGGCATGCTGGCCGTGGTCGGGATCGTGGCTCTCGGCGGCGCGGCCGATCCGGCGTCGGGCCGGAAGGGCACGCAGGAGTGGGTGACGCCGCATCTCGTCGGCGGCATCGGCCTGGCGGCAGCCATCGCCTGGCTGTTTCAGGCCCAGGTGCCGCAGATTCGCCGTCAGCAGGATCTGATCGGCGAGGTCATGGAGGCCGTCCGCCACGAACGAGTCGCCCGCGGCCTGGACGTCGACCAGCCTCAGTGAGCGTCGGGGGCGATTGCCGCCGCGTGGGCGGCGTGGGAATGCGACGACCGCTCGACGAGGCTGATGCCCCAGGCGAGTGCCAGCCCGAGAGCGAGTGACGCCGTCAGCAGCACGCGATCGTGGCTGTGGAACTGCACTTCGGGCAGGAGGTCGGCCGCGGCGATGCAGAGGAAGGCGCCGGCGGCCATCGCCATCGCGATGCCGAGCACCTCGGTCTGGTGCCCGCCAAAGAGCTGGAGGCTGGCGAGAAAGCAGGCCGCACCGAGGGGCACGACCAGGGCGTAGGCCACGTTGACGATCGTGCGCAGCCGTGGGGCGGTGTCCGCCGAGGCCATCAGTGTGGCGATGATCGCGGCGTCGAACGGCTTGTGGAGCAGGATCGCGAGAAACGTCGCCAGGCCGGAGAGCAGGCCGCCGCCGTGCGCCGCGTCGGCATTGACCGACGCCGCGAGTGCCGCGCCGTCAGCGAGGCTGTGGAGTGCGAGGCCCGCAAAGGCGCCGCACCAGGCCCACGGAGAGGTCGGCGCCGCGTGGGCGTGCGTGTCATGGTGGCCGTGGTCGTGATCATGGTCATGCCCGCAGTCGTGCCCGCCATCGGCCGTGTGGTGGGCGTGGCCGTGAAAGGCTCGCTCCAGCAGAAACATGAGAAAGAATCCACCGAGCGCCCATCCGGCGGTCGTCTCGACATCACCCCGCAGGGCGAGGCAGGCGTGGGGAAAGAGATGGAGCATGCCCACGCCCAGGAGCACGCCGCCGGTGAGCGACAAGAGCACCTGCATCGGCCGGTGGCCGAGCGAAAGGAACGCGACCGACGAGCCGCCTGCGAAGGCCGCGGCCGCGATCAGGGTGAGATAGAGCACGAGCCCGGTCAGCGCCGAGGCGTCAGGCAGCGAGGCGGCAAACAGCAGATCCATCGGTCACCGTTGTCGGGAAGCGCCCCATCCTACCGGCTGGCGCTTCTAGCGGCGGATTTGCCACTGTTGCGGCGTCTGGGGATAGGAGTAGGTGCGGGTGGCTTGCTCCATCTGCTGCCGGACATTGGCCATTTTTTCGGTCCAGGCGGCGTCGCCCGCCGCGAGCAGGCCGAGGATGAGTGCGAGCGCGTAGGTGAGCAGGTTCGGCCACAGGTCGGGGCCGTTGAACTTCATGGCCGTGCCGAACGACTTCTTCACCTTCGGGCCGAACCATCCCATCTTCACGCTCCAGATCTCGTCGAGCACGAGGTGCGTGAGGAAGCCGAGCACGACGGCGCTGGAGACGAAGTAGCGGCGCAGCGGCTCTTCTGCCGCGAAGGCGAGGAACGTGGTCTGGCCTGCGATCGCGGCTGCCGGCAGGCTGTGAAACATCCCGCGGTGGTGCGAATAGTTTTTGAGCAGCCAGGAGAGACCGAAGCGGATAGCGAGATAGATGCTGGCGCCGGCGAGGATGATCGCCTCGAGCGGCAAGCCGAGCTGTTGGAAACGGTGGATCATCAGCATTGGCACCACCGCCGCGGCGAAGGCGACGCTCTCCTTGAGCGGGATGCCCGGGCCGCTATCGAGGTCGGGCAGCATGCCCGACACGGCGCACAGGCCGCCGCCGAGGGCGCATGTCAGCGGGTGCATGTCGCCCACATACCAGGCCGCTGCACCGTAGGCCACGCCCACGATCGACGACCCCGTGATGTGCTCGCGGAACCCGGGCACTGCGACGATCCCCCTTGAACACCGCTTCAGGTGGCTATGCAAGATTGCAGCCACGCCGGAGGCACGACGCACCGGGAGCCTTCGGCCCCCGTGCGCGGTTCCTCGCGGTATCTATCGACAAACCTGCGGGCGGCCGTCAGCGGACCGTCCGCTATCCCCTGCACTTCCCCACCGCCGCCAAATTGATGGGAATACGCGACGCCTGGGGTGTTTGGGGGCTTGCGGAAGGCGAGGTGGCTTGTGTCGGCTGCGTCGGCGTTGCGGCCGCGTGCTTCTGCGTAAGATTGGACGTCTGTTCCGTCTTTTGGGCTTCGGATTTCGGGCGCACCCTTCTAGACTTCCGCCCCGACACGGCGCTTTTCATCACCCTCGGACCATATGCGATGGCGGTCGAAGGCTATGACTTGATGATGCTGGGCATCCTGGCTGCCGCGGCCGTGCTCGGCTATTTCAAAGGAATCGTCTGGCAGATCGCCTGGATCGCGGGCATCGCGGCCAGCACGTTTGTCGCCATGCGATTCGCGGGACAGCTCGCACCCTTCATCGGGCAGCCCGCCCCGTGGAACCGGCTGATCGCGATGCTCGCCCTGTATGTGGGCACGTCGCTCGTCGTCTGGCTCCTCTTTCGTGTGGTGTCCGGGGCCATCGATGCGGTTCACCTGTCGGCCTTCGATCACCAGCTCGGCCTGCTCCTGGGCATCGCCAAGGGGGCGCTGCTGTGCATCGTGATCACGTTTTTCGCCGTCACCATGGCTCCCGCCTACCGGCCGCAGATCGTGGGCAGCCACAGCGGACGCATCGTGGCCGAGGTGATGAGCCGGGCCGACGAGATCCTCCCTCGCGAGGTCGCTGAGGCCGTCAATCCGTTCGTGAAGCAGTTCGAGGACACGCTCCGGAACGGTGGTGATGCCACGCAGTCGCCGGTTGCCGGCCAGCCGTCGGCGCTCGCCGCCATCTGGGAAGGGGTGACATCGGCGGCCGCCTGGACAGGAGGCGGGCCGGCCGGGCAGGGGGGGCAGCAGGCGGGCGGCGGAACGGCATTCGGCGGTGCGCCGATGCCGGCCGGCTGGAACGCGCCGGCACCAGCGCAGCCGACACCCGGTTTCGCGCCGCCGCCACGACCTGCGGCAAGCGGATTCACCGCGCCCGCTCAGGGCGCCGCGCCCGCCGCGGCACCGGGCTTCGCACCGACCGGTCCGCGGTATCAGTCCGTCGCGCCGCAGGCCCCGCCGCAGCCGTTTCCCGTCGGTGCCCAGAGCCCGCTTCCGATTCGCTGACGCGTCGAGGAGCAGGGCACGCCGAGTCGCGTATGGCCCTGAAAAACAGCGGCGAAAGCAGGGGAGCCCGAAACGGACATAAGAGACATTATCGGACGTAGGGGACAGGCCCGTCTATTCCTCGGTGGGTCGACCTCCTGTGGCGTGGGTTCGGGGCTGCCCATGCCCCGTCGCCGGACGCTCGCTTCGGACATCCTGTCCTTCGCTCGCTCGGATGCCGCCTTCGCTCCGGCATCCTGCCTGCGCTCGGCGGCATACGCCGGCTCCTGGGGCACGGGCACCCCCTCACGGCGTAGTGGTTCGCAACCGTTGTCCGAACGCGCAGGGATCGTCAGCGTTTCATTGCCGTGACGAGGGAACGCAGCGATCGGATCCAGCCGAGCCATTGTTGGCGATCTCGACCCGCCCGTTCCACAACCTCGTCGTAACGAAAAATCGTCCCGAACGGCGTGAGCAGGTCGATATCGACCAAGTCCTCCGGCAGTGTCATGCCGCCTTTGGCAAGCATGTCGATTAATGCGCCCAAGTCGTGCGTGCGGGGGTAATCCAAGCCCCGGATTGCCATCGCCGCTTTCAGTAATTTTTCGGCAGCCTGCTGGGCGTGAAATCCAAGCGTGTCGTCATCGACATCCTGGTCGCCCAGAAGCCGCTCCAACACGAGTTCATCCTGCTTCGCCTTACGTATCAACACTTCCGGGTCGTCAGCTGCCATAAAGCACGCGACCTTCCCGTCCCGCCGCCCGCTCAACCGACCCGGGCTGGTTGACTCGGTCCTCAAACTCCTGCTCGCTCACCACGAGCAGATCGACCGGCAGCAGCAGGCCCCTCAAGGAGCGGTGGAGGCGAACCATCTCCTCAAAACGGTCCGTCACGTGCGGTTTGATCACGAGGAGATCGACGTCGCTGCGGTCATCGGCATCGCCGCGGGCCTGTGACCCGAAAAGGATGATCTTCGTCGGCCGCGCGACAGCCACGAGCCGCTCGACGGCGGCCTGCATTTTCTCGGGTGTCGGTGCCCAGATGGGCGTGGTCGCTGTGGCCATGCTCTCATGCTACCCAGAGGCATCGCGGCAGGCCACGGCAACCAGGAGGGGCGATTCGCCCACAGTTGGCACCGGGAACTGCGTCGCGTGATAATCGGAGGATAAGGAGTTTTTCATGCCCGCACCGACAATCGTGTCCGATCCAAACGTGATGATGGGAAAGCCCGTGGTCGCCGGCACCCGTATCACCGTTGAACTCATCCTGGAAGAGCTCGCTGCCGGAACATCGGTGCATGAACTGATCGCAGGCCATCCAGCGCTGACACCGGATGCCATTTCGGCCGCCCTCAAGTTTGCCGCTGGTGCCTTACGGGCCGACACCGTCTATCCAGCGCCACGGCAGTCTGCATGAGGATCGTCGTCGATGAAAGCGTTGACGGTCGCATCGTCGATCGCTTGCGGATCGCCGGACACGATATCCTCGCGATAGCTGAATCTGCCCCGGGCACGCCTGACGACCTCGTGCTCACCAAGTCCGATGCCGCGGGCGTCTTGCTTCTGACAGCCGACAAGGACTTCGGCGAACTTGTGTATCGCCGTCGGATGGCGCACTGCGGAGTGGTGTTGTTACGACAGGCTGGACTGTCTATCGACGTTCGAGCCGATGTCGTTCTCGCCGTCCTTGCGTCGCACGCGTCGGAACTGGCTACTGCGTTCACGGTCATCGCCCCTGAATCCGTCCGCATCCGCAGGACGCCTCACGCCGACGCGTAGCCGGAGTCGGTGCGGCGGGCGTGGCCGAGGGCCACGAGGGTGGCGAGGATTTCTTCGACCCGTGGAGCCTTGGCGTTCTTGAACTGCCGGGCCACGTCGGCGGTCGTCACGATGCCGCCCGCGGCTGCGAGCGCGGTGCGAACGGCCCGCGTCTGCTCGGCGAGGTCCTTGGGCCAGGCCTGCTTGGCCGCCTTCGCCGGCTGTGCCGCCCTGCCCGCTGACTTCTTCGCAGCCCCCCTGCCGCGGCGCGGTTTCTTTTCGGCCGCTGCGGTGTCGGCATCGTCTGCGCTTCGGTAGCCGCAGGAAACGGGAACGGGTCGAAGCAGGAGGTCTTGTTGTAGCGAGGGCGATCCTCGAGCGTGCCGCCCGTTGCGAGCGCCCAAGTGACGTGAATCCGGCCCGTGGCTGCCCAAAGCGGGTCCATCGACGCCAGAAGTCGATTGCTCATCAATGGCACGACAGACGTCACGTCCACTCCAACGGACAGATCCGCATTGATGACACCGAAACGAGAGGACAGCGAGGCATGAACGACGTCCTCGCGGATTTCCTCGCGGATCACGAGAATGAGCGACCCGTGATGGACCTCCCGTGCCCCGACAGTCATAGCGATCCGAACCGCCGCACCGTCCTCGGTTGCGACCCAAGGGTGATCGGGAACAGCAAACGCAAGCCTGCATGGCGTGGCAGCGCCGAGAGCGTTTGCGATAATGCCTCGGCATAGCCTTCGCCGAGTGCCGATTGAATCCGTAGCTTTCCCAGGAACAGCGGATTGCCCACTACGAAATCCGCCTGCGGCCATTCAGCCTTGCGCGGGTTCACGTACCGTTCGACCGCCACGCGGGCGGTGTCGTCGGGCACGTCCTCACCCGTGACCGGATGCTTTTTGGTGGTCACGCCGTCCCATCGCGTGACCGGCTTGCCTGACTCGTCGCGGACGAGTTCTTTCTTGTCGTACTCCAAGAGTGCGTCGCGGCATTCGATGTTGCCGTAAGCCTGCAGGATCGGCTCCGAAAAGCTCTCGGGCGACTTGCGATCGCGCAGATGCCACTGCAGCCAGCCGATCCAGAGCACCACCTCCGCGATCGCCACGGCCCGCAGGTTGATCTCGATCCCCAGGAACTGCTGCGGATCGACCGTCCGCTCCCGCGGGTCGAGGGCCCGCTCCAGGAGCGTGCCGAAGATGGCCGGCTCCACGTCCTTCCAGTCGGACTTGCCTGCGTCGATAAGCAGGCTGATCTCCTCGGCGTCGAGCTTGAGCGGCTCATGCTCACGAAAGATGCCGCCGTTGAACTTTCTGATCCGCGTGCGGAGCGCGGCCGAAAAGCCCCCCTGCCCCATCGTCTTCCAGACCTCGGAGACGAGCGGCACAAATTGGTCCGGTGAATCCTTCATGCTCACGAGGAGATCGGTGAAGGCTCCCTTGGGCAGGAGCCCCGAGTCTTCGGCGAAGAAGGCGAACAAACAACGGATCAGAAACCAGGCCACGCTTTCGGGGTCGTGCTGTTTCGCCTTCAGCCGCCGTGCGAGTACGGCGATTCGGGCGGCAATCTCCCGGGTGACCTGCGCCGCTCGTCTGGCGGGATCGAGGGCGAGCGGGGCGAGCCAAAGCGTGCGGAGCCGGTCGCGGATGGCTTCGTCATACAAATCGGCGAGCGCGAAACGATGGCTGCGGGCATCCGGAAACGCCGTGTAGACCTTGCCCAGCCGCGAGAAGTCGGCGTAGAGCTCAAACGAATGGCCGATGTCGATGACGAGCAGAAATGGTGGATTGTCGTCGGCGAGGCCGCGGACGCTCGTGCCGCTCTTGCGGCGGGCCTTCGGGGCGGTGGGATCGGCGACCGAGAGCGGATCCTTCTCCGGCCGCTCGACCGACTGCTTCGTCTCGCAGACGAACGCCCCCTTGCGGTAGAGGTCGATGTATTTGGTGGTCGTCTTGCCGTCGAGGAGCGGGAACGTGACCGCCTTGTCGAACACGTAGCGATTGGCCGCCTCGTCGGCCACGCTCGGGTCGGGCCGCGGCACGCCGCGCAGGTCGCAGAGCTCCGCCAGGAAGATCTGGTAGTTGGCCCGCTCCGCTCCGGCACTCGAGCCCCAGCGGGCGATGAAGGCATCGACCGCCGCCGCGCTGCCTCCCCCGCCCTGCCCTGGGGTTGGCGGCGTGTCGGCTGGGGTGCTGGAGGGCTGCGGGGTGTGCATGGGCCCGCCAGCGTGCCCATCTGCCTGGGGGCATCTACTGGGATGTTTTGGATCCTGCGGGTATCTCGGTCACGGTAGCCCGGTCACGCCGTGACCGGAAAAAACCTGTCACGGCGTGAAAGGGCCACGGGGCGTGACAGGGCCACTCCGGCAGTGTCGATCTTGGCGTTGATGCGCGTACTAATATTCTGTTCAGTATCCTGCGGTGAATGCGGTCGTTTTTTTGTGAGGAGGTTTTCGATGCCGCTGCTCGCGTCTGCCGAAACCCGCGCCGTGCTCGACAACGTCCGGTGGGAGACGTTTCTGGAACTGGCCGAGGGCCGCAGCGGAAGCGTGCCCCGGATGACCTACGACCGCGGAGTGCTCGAGCTCATGACGCCCCGTCGCCAGCATGAACAGCTCGGCTGCCTCATCGGCCGGATGGTCGAGACGTACTCCGAAGTCCGCGGCATCGAGATTCTCAGTTGCGCCTCGGCGACGTTCAAACGGGTGGATCTCGACCGGGCCTTCGAGCAGGACGAGTCGTATTCCATCGCCCACGCCGACGAGATTCGGCCCAAGGACGAAGTCGATCTCGTGCTAGATCCGCCGCCCGATCTGGTGATCGAAGTGGAGATCACGTCATCGTCGATCGCCAAGCTGAAGCTGTTTGCCGCGATGGGTGTTCCCGAGGTCTGGCGGCATGACGGCACCCGCCTCACGATGCTCGCGCTGATTGGCGGCGGGTACGAGCCGATCAATTCGAGCGTGGGGTTGCCCGGGCTGACGACGGCGGTCATCGATGCCTTCGTGGCCCGCCGGTTCGACCGCGGTGAGACCGCCCTCATCAAGGAGTTTCGCGCGGCGATCGGCGGCTGAATCAGCCGGTGCCGCGCAGGCCGAGGCTTTCTCCGAGCGGCGAGACGGCCCGGCGGAGGAGCCAGCGTTCAACGCGGCCGAGCGTCACGTCGGGCGTGCCGTCAGCGGCGCCGTCGAGTTTGGCATCGAGGGTGGCGGGGTCGATGCGAATGTCGAGGTGCCGCTCCAGGGCCGGAATCCACTCCCGGCTGGCGACGACGTCTTCGAACCGCAGCACGACCGCATCGAGTTCGGCTGCGTCGCGGACGAAGCCCTCGGTGAGCGTCCGCCAGTGTCGACCAAATGCCGTCGGCGTGAACACGGGCCGGCCGGGAAACGTGTCGTACCAGCCGCCGCCCCGCTTGAGATACGAGCGATAGGCCATGAACGGATCGCGGTAGAGAAACACGAGCCGGCACCGAGGGTAGAGCCAGCGCAGATAGCGGGCGTGGCCGCTCGTCCACCGCACCTCCTTGATGCCCCACCTTGAAGCACCGGCACGTCGGGCCGGCGCGGCGAAGAGGGTGTCGAGGAGCGCGCGGTGCGCCAGCCGCAGGTCATCGGGCGGCGGAAAGAGGTTGGCCACCCAGGAGGTCGCGAGAACGTCGGGCGGTGTGCCCCGGAAAAACCACTTCGGCTTCGGCCACTCGGCTCGAAAGGCCCGCGTGCTCTCGGCCAGATGCTGCACCAGGCCGCTCTCCTGATAGGGCTCGCCCCACATCAGAACACGCGTGTCCGACATGATGCACCGCTGGAGCAGTGTCGAGCCCGATCGCCAGCCGGCGGCGAGCAGGAAGATCGGATCGTCGTCGTCCGACGGGCCTGCTGCGGGCGCCAGCGACTGAAGGTGCGCGACGCCGGAAGCGACGTCGTACGAGGCTTGGTTGCTCGGCGTGGCCGCCGCCTGCTCGGCGTCGCGCCAGAATCGCAGCCGTTCCCGCTCGTCAGCCATGTCAGGCCGGCAGGTCGAGCCACTTGCCCATGCGGCGGAACTTCTCGTAGCGGGCTGCCACGAGTTCGTCCCGCGGCTGGCCGACAAGCTCGCGGAGGCTGCGGGAGAGGAACGTTTTGAGCCGAGTGGCCATCTGCCGCGGATGACGATGGGCGCCGCCGGCCGGCTCCTCGATCACCGCATCGACCACGCCGAACTCCTTGAGGTCGCGGGAGCGGAATCGCAGCGCCCGTGCGGCGTCGGCCTTGAACTCGACGCTCTTCCAGAGGATGCCGGCACAGCCCTCGGGGCTGATCACGCTGTAGTAGGCATGCTCGAGCATCGCCACGCGGTCGCCCACGCCGATGCCGAGCGCTCCGCCCGAGCCCCCTTCCCCGATCACCACGCACACGATCGGCACCGGGAGCGAGGCCATCAAGAACATGCTCTCGGCGATCACCTGCGCCTGGCCGCGCTCTTCCGCGCCGACGCCCGGATAAGCGCCGGGCGTGTCGATCAGGCAGATCACCGGCAGGCCATACTTCGCCGCCATCCGCATCTTGCCCATCGCCTTGCGATAGCCCTCGGGATGGGCGCAGCCGAAGTGGCATGCCTGCCGTTCGGCGAGGGTCTTGCCCTTCTGATGCCCCACCACGAGCACCTTGTATTGATCGAGCTTCGCGAACCCCGTGAGCAGGGCCGGATCGTCGCCGAAGCACTTGTCGCCGTGCAGTTCCACGAACTCATCGAACACGAGCCCGAGGTAGTCGCTCGTCTTCGGGCGGTCGGGGTGCCGCGAGACCTCCACCGTCTGCCACGGGTCGAGGTTGCTGAACACCTGCTTCTGCACCTCGACCAATTCTCGCTTGAGCCGCCGCAGCTCCTCCTGCTGCTGGCCGCCGAGAGGCGCCGCCTCCAGGGCCGCAATCTGGTCCTCCAGTTGGTAGATCGGTTTTTCGAGCGGCAGTCGATGCAGGCCGGCAGCCATCGGGAGAGAGCCTCACGGGTTCGGGGACGGAGGCCAGGATTTTCCCCGGCTGGGCCCGCCCGCGTCAATGCGAAGACGGAGGGGCGTTGTTTCCGGTCACGGCGTGACCGGGCTACGGTAGGCAAGTCACGCCGTGACTTGTTGTTTCCGGTCACGGCGTGACCGGGCTACCGGTCAGCCGAGCTTTTCGAGCAGGCGGATGCTGCGGAGCTGCTTCAGCACCTCCTTCATCGAGCCCGGGCGGGCCGACGGCTTTTTGGCGAGCAGCTGCCGCAGAAACTCCGACACGCTCGTCGTGGCGTTGCGGTTGAACGCGTTGATCGAGGGCACCGGGGCCGAGACGTGCATGTTGAGGATTTCGTTGGCCGTCGGGGCCGCATACGGCGGCCGGCCCGCGAGTAGCTCGAAGAGCACGCAGCCGAACGAGTAGATGTCGGAGCGGGCGTCGAGGGCCTGGCCGCGAATCTGCTCCGGCGGCATGTAGCTCGGCGAGCCCTGGGCCTTCGTGCCGCCGCTGAGCAGCTTCCCCAACAGCCCGGCTGACTTCGTCGCGATCGCGAGGTCGATCAGCTTCACCTGGCCGTCGGCCGCCGCCAGCACATTGTCGGGCTTCACGTCGCGGTGCACCCAGCCGCGGGCATGCACATGATCGAGCGCCAGCGCCATCTCCGTGACGATCCGCTGCAGCCGCGGGGCGAGTGACTCCACGCCCGCAGCGATCTGCTTCTTGAGGTTGGCGTGGGGAAACAGCTCCAGCACGAGATGCGGCAGGCCCCCCTCCTCCGACACCCGGTCGGCCCGGATCACCGTCGGATGGTCGAGCGACTTGAGCACCTTGAACTCATGCGTGAGCAGTTTGCGTTGCACCGGGTCGGCCGCCATGTCGGGAACGACCACCTTCACGGCCACGGGCCGGGCCGCCGCGCCGTCGCGGGCCTCCCAGATCTGGCAGTGGCGCCCGACGCCCAGCTGCTGCACGAGCTTCAGGGGGCCGATCTGTTCGGGGAGTCGGGCCATGCGGTGGGATCCAGCGTTGTCTGTACGAGCACGAGACCCTCGGGGGGCGCCGTCGGCCCAGCCGCGGGCCGGCGTCGCGCCGCCAGCGCCTCGGCGAGCCACTCGGGCGGCCTCCGGCCGGCGCCCACCATCACCAGCGAGCCGGCGATGATCCGCACCATGTTATGGAGGAACCCGTTCCCCTCGACCTCGATCCACACCTCGGCAGCGCCGGGGGCGTCTGCAGGCGCGGGCCTGAAGACCGAGAGAGCATGGATTGTGCGCACTTTCGAAAGGCGTGTGGAGGGGGTGGTCTCGAAGCTGGTGAAATCGTGCTCGCCCACGAGCGCCGCTGCGGCTGCGTGCATGGCCGAGGCGTCGAGCCGGCCCCGCCACCGCCAGACGAACGGCCGAGCGAGCACGGGCTTCCAGACGGCGTCGTGAATTCGATAGCGGTACCGCTTGCGGCGGGCCGCCGCGACGGGATCGAACTCGGGGGCCACCTCCCGCGACGCCACGACGGTGATGTCGGCGGGCAGCTTCGCGTTCAGGGCCCTGCCCCAGACGTCCGCCGAAAACTCCCGTTCGCTCGTGAAGGCGGCCACCTGATCGAGCGCATGCACGCCCGCGTCGGTGCGGCTCGACCCGCGGACGAGCACGTCCTCGCCCGACACCTCGCGGACGGCCGCGGTCACACTCCCCTGCACCGTCTGCCGCTCGGGCTGGATCTGCCAGCCCGAGTAGCGAGTGCCCTCGTAGGCGAGCCGCAGGCCGATCCGCCTCGTCATGGCTGCAGGCCGCTCACGTGCGGCTCGCGCCGCGGGTGGCGAGCAGTTCGGCGATCTGCACCGCGTTGGTGGCCGCCCCCTTCCGCAGGTTGTCGGACACGCACCACAGGGCGATGCCGGTGGGGCACGAGATGTCTTCGCGGATGCGGCCCACGAACACCTCGTCGCGACCGCTGCATTGCCGCGGCATCGGATACTGCTTCGCCCCGAGATCGTCCACGACGACGATGCCCGGAAAGCCAGCGAGCAGCCGCCGAGCCTCGTCGGCCGTGAGCTTCTTCTCCGTCTCGATCAGGATCGACTCGCTGTGGCCGTTGGCGACCGGCACCCGCACGCACGTGGGGCTCACCTGGATCGACTCGTCGCCGAGGATCTTTCGCGTCTCGAGCACCATCTTCATCTCTTCGCTCGTGAACGCGTTGGGCTTCGGCGAGCCGATCTGCGGGATGAGATTGGCGGCGATCGGATGCGGAAACACCTGCCGCGGTTCGGCGGCCCCTGCGAGCCAGCCCTGGCTGGCCTGCTTGAGCTCGTCGGTGGCGGCGAGGCCCGCGCCGCTCACGGCCTGATACGTGCTCACGATCACCCGCTTCACCCTCGCGGCGTCATGCAGCGGCTTCATCACCATCACCATCTGCGTGGTCGAACAGTTGGGGCTGGCGATGATCCCCTTGTGCGTGGCGATCGCCTCCGGGTTCACCTCCGGAATCACGAGCGGCACGTCGGGGTTCATGCGGTAGAACGCGCTCTCGTCGACGACCACCGTGCCCCGCTCCACCGCCCACGGCACGAACTCGGCCGCCACTTCGTCGGGCGTGCTGCCGATCGCGATGTCGACGCCCGCGAATGACTCGGGCCGCATCTCTTCCACGTCGAAGCTCGTGCCGCCGACCGTCATCGGCTTGCCGGCCGACCGCGCCGAGGCGAGCAGCTTGATCCGCCGCGCCGGAAATTTCCGGGCCACGAGCATATCGACGATGATTCGGCCCACGGCGCCGGTGGCGCCGACCACTGCAAGCGTGTCGATCATGGAGAACCTGCGGATGACCTTTCTGAAAAACGTGCGGCAGGACGAGACGGGGACGTGAGGCAGGTACGGGCGAGGGACCGCCAGGTGGCGGCGGGCACGAAGGCGAGGTTGGCCGTGATCATGGCCAGACCGAACTCCAGCATGCCCATCGCGAGGCCGATGCCCAGGTGAACGACCACGGCCATCGCCAGCGCGAGCCGGCGGGTGAGCCGCGGCCAAACGATGGCCGGGTAGGCGACCTCCCACACCAGCGTACCCAGCGTGAGGGCGTTCGTCACAAGTGGGTGCCGGGCCAGCCCGGTGAGGTCGAGCGTGCGGTACTGCACGTTGGCGACGGCCCCCCAGAGGGCAGTGCCCTCCCACCAGCTGGCACCGAACATTTTGCCGCAGCCGGAGAAGAAATAGACCACGCAGAGCTGCACCTGCAGGAGCCGCAGGGCGATGGCCGCCCCGACCGAGGGCGTCGCGGCGGTGAGCCCGAACCGGTGGTCGAGCGAGAGGCAGGCACCGGCCGGCCCCACCACGAGCGGGATCAAGAGCAGGCCGAGCGTGTCGTCGAAGCCGAACACATTGAGCGGGGTACGGTTGGCCGCGCTGACGAGCCCGGCCAGGGCCACCACCGCGGCCAGCCGGGTGGCAAGGCCGAGCGTGAGGAGCACGGCGGCGGCGAGTGTGATGCCGATGAGCACGCGGACGGCCGTGGGGGACGAAGCGGCGAAGAACCAGCTCCACTGCCAGGGCTGGTCGTTCATCCGCCAGACCTCGTGGGCGGGCAGCCAGCCGCCGGGACCGAAGAAGGCGTCGGCATCGCGGAGCCACACGCAGCATGACCAGGCGAGCAACAGGCCGGTGGCGATGCGCACGACCGCGAGCGGGAGCGGATCAGCCGGCGTGAACCAGAATGCGTTCCACGACCGGAGCCAGGCGCGGCCCCACGGCTCGGAGGCGACATCGTCCAACGCGGCACCGCGATGATCGAAAGGCTGGCGTGTCATGGTCCCCTGCCCTTCAGGCGGGCGTAGGTGCCGAGTGGCGTGACGAGATCGGGCTCCGACTTCTGCTGGAGGACGTCGTCGGGGCCCGGCAGAAAGTGCTCGACCATCTCGAGCCGCACCTGCGCGCCGCCGTGCGCGGCGAGAAGGTTCCCCGCCACGCCCTTCACGAGCGGCTGCCAGTCTTGGCGGGCCGCGAACTGCACGCCTTCGGGTGCGTCTGGAGGGGGCACGAGGGCGGCGATCTTCTCGGCCACCATGAACCGTCGGTGGTAGAGGAGCCGTGGCCAGTCGCCGTCGCGATCGGGAATCGATCCGGAGCGGGTGGAGCCATCGGCGAACTGCATCGACCAGCGGATCGTGTGCCCCGGACCGGGATTGGGGGCGAAGAACCGATAGCCGTGGCCGAGATACAAGAGCCCGACGAGTGGCCGGAGCGGCTGCATGAGTCGGCCGGCCAGTTCGCTCGCTGGCGGCGGCCCAGCGAGCGGCGGCACGATCACGGCGGCGAGGTAGACGAGGATCGCGATCGACGCGGCGAGTCGCGCGGCCGCAGGCCAGCCTCGGTCGTGCGGCGCGGATACAACGGCGGCGGTGCGCGGGGCGGACATGGTTGAGATCGTGATCGGATCGTCGGGCGGTGTGGGTTCACCGGCCGCTCTTGGGAACCGTAGGTCACGATTGCCCATACGGCGCGGGCCCTACAACCCGCACAGGCGATACGGGGAGGCGTCAGGTGGCCCTGTCACGCCGTGACAGGTTTTTCGGTGTGGTCCTGTCACGCCGTGACAGGTTTTCCGGTGTGGCCCTGTCACGCCGTGACAGGTTTTCCGGTCACGGCGTGACAGGGCTACCGGGGCCGGGCTACCAGCGCCAAAAGCACTGCACCCGTGCGGCTCACGCCGCACGGGTGCAGGAATCGTCACGTGATGTCCTTGTCTCGGAACGCTTACCGCAGCGAGGCGGTGGCGTCGGCCGAGGCGACCCGCTGGGCAGGATCGAGCGCGAGCTCGATCTGGTCGCCGGCGGCGAGGTCGATCACCTTCGAGATCGTCTGCTCACTGCCGTCGACGACGGCCGTGACGCGGATCTCGTAGTTCTTCCACGACTGCCCGGCCTGGAGGCCGGCGGTCTCGAAGTGGCGGACCGTGCCGGCGGCGCCAGTGGCGTTGCCGGCCAGCCACACCTTCGCGTCGGCGGGCACGCGGAGCGTGAGGCTCGTCTTCGGGGCGGCCGTGAACGACACGGTCGAACGCTCACCGGCGGTGACCGACACGACCTTCGTCTCCTCGGCGGGGGTACCGTCGCGATCGACGGTCATCTTCACCGCGAAGTCATACTGCTTGCCGGCCACGAGGCCGCGGGACATGAACCGCCGCACGGTGCCGGTCGACTTCGTCTCCGTGCCGTTCACGAAGATCGTGGCGCCGGTCGGCACCTCGACCACGAGCAGGGCTGCGTCGGCCGGCACGCTCTCGACCTGCGTCGAGTCGGTGGCCGCCGGCGTGCCGATGATCTCGCCGCCGGTCATCGAGGGTGTCTCGTTGAGCACGCGGTACGACTCGATCGGCATGCCCGACGAGTAGGCCGGGGCGGCGTAGCCGCCGTACGAGCCACCCGAGGAACCGCCCGAGGAGCCGCCGCCCGAGGAGCCGTAGCTGCCGTAATAGCTGGTGCTGTAAGAGCCGCCCGACGATCCGCCGGACGAACCACCCGACGAGCCGTAGCTCCCGTGGCGATAGGCACGCATCGCCCGCTTGTAGGCATGGTGCGAGCCCCAGCCACCGTGCGAGCCGGCCGAGCCATACGAGCCGCCCGACGAGCCGTAGCTGCCGTAGCTGCCGCCCGAAGAACCACCAGACGAGCCGCCCGAAGAACCGCCGGAGCTGCCGCCGGACGATCCGCCGTAGCTGCCACCGGACGAGCCATAGCTTCCGCCCGACGAGCCATAGGCCCGCTGACGATGATTCCACCCGGCGTGCACGTCGCAGGCCGTCGCGGCGACGGCAACGAACGTGATCACTCCGGCAACCCGCAACCCACGACGCTGCGCCAACATTCGATCTTCTCCGGTGAAAATTGCCCGTGACGACGTCGCCGGCCCCGAAACGCTTCCGGGCGAGGGACGCTCAATAGCCCCCAAACATAGTTTGCGGGTTAGGTAAATCAAGAAACCTAGGCAATTTATTCCGGTTTCATTCGGGGGCGTGGGGGCGGGGCCACGCGTTCGCGGCTTCCGCCGCGGGATCCCGTCGCTCGCGCTCAGGGCTTGGATGGGGGCTTTTCGCTGCGAACCAGCTCGATTTCGAAGACGAGCACCTCGTTCGGCTCGATCGCCGGGGGCGAGCCCTCCTCCCCGTAGCCGAGGTCCGGCGGGAGGTAAATCCGCCACTTCGACCCCGCCTTCATCAGCGGAAGGGCCTCCTGCCAGCCCGGCACCACGCCCCGCAGCGGAAACGAGGCCGGCTCGCCGGCAGGATCGGTGCTGTCGAACTCCCGACCGTCGATGTGCGTGCCTTTGTAGCGGGCGAAGACGAGGTCATCGGCTCCGGGCTGCGGGCCGGTGCCCTGCGTGAGCACCTCATATTGCAGGCCGCTCGGCAGCGTCGTGACCCCCTTGCGGCGGCCGTTGGCCACGAGGAACTCGCGACCTGTCTCCAGATTCGTCTTGGCCGCCGCAGCCATGCGGGCCATGAACTCCTGCTGCTTCTTCTGCATCGCCGTCTCGAATGCAGCCAGCACGGCGCGAAGCCCTGGCTCGTCGAGCTGCGGCGCGGCGCCCAGCACGGCGTCGGCGAGGCCGCGGGCAAGCGCCTGCTCGTCGATCGCCATGTCGAGCGACTTGTGGTCGGCCACGATTCGCCCGCCGATGCGATAGCCGAGCGCGTAGCCGAGCTGCTGCGCGGGCGTGGCCAGCGGCGCGTCAGGCTGCTTCGGCGGCTGGGCTGCCGGCGCTGCCGGCGGCGCGATCGGCTCGACATCGGTGTCGGCGGCGCCAGCCGGTGTGGCCAGCGGCGCGGCGATCAGCGTGATCAGCAGGCACGCGGCGAGACCGTGCCGCAGGCAGGCGAATGGCAGACGCATGGATTCGATCCTCCGGAAAAAGGTGCTGCTGCGATCAGGCATGCAGGCGATCAGTCGGCGGGTTTGGCGAGCGCGCCGCGGGTGAGCTCGAGGAACGCGGTTTCGAGATTGACCTCCTGCTCCCGCATGCCGAGGAGGCCGTGGCCCGCGGCAACGAGCCGCGCCGCAAGCGGCGAATGATCCGTCACGCCGTCGGCGAGCGCCACCACGAGTTCACCGTCGCGGACGGCGATGCCGGCAGCCTCCGGGCAGCCTTCGAGCGTCTTCGCCGCGGCCTCGGGTGAGCCGGCCACGCGGATTCGCAGCGTCGGTCGGCCGCGCACCTGAGCCAGCAGGTCCTGCACGTCGCCGCAGGCGAGCAGCCGGCCGTATTCGATGATGCCCACGCGATTGCAGATGTCGGCCAGCTCCGGAAGGATGTGGCTCGACACGAGGATCGTCTTGCCGAGCCCCTGGAGCCGCTTGAGGAGGTTCCGCATCTCGATCCGCGCCCGCGGATCGAGGCCGCTGGCCGGCTCGTCGAGCAAGAGCACCTGGGGATCGTGGAGAAGCACGCGGGCCAGCCCGAGCCGCTGCGTCATGCCGCGGGAGAGGCTCGTCACGAGCTCGTCCCGCTTTGCCGTGAGATCGACCAGCTCCAGGCACCGCTCGGCCACGGGGCGACGGGCCGGCGCGTCGATCCGATACGCCGCGGCAAAGAACTCCAGATATTCGATCACGAGCATGTCGTCGTACACGCCGAAGATGTCGGGCATGTAGCCGATCGCACGGCGGATCTCCCGCGGGTGCGTGTAGATCGAGTGGCCGCAGACGTAGGCCTCGCCCCAGGTCGGGGCCAGGAGCGTGGAGAGAATTCGGATCGTCGTCGTCTTCCCGGCGCCGTTGGGGCCGATGAAGCCGAACAGATCCCCCTCGGCCAGCTTCAGGTCGAGCGAGTCGAGGGCGCAGAAGTCGCCGTACTTCTTTGTGAGGTCGATCGTTTCGATCATCGCGCCGCGTCTCCCGCAGCCGCCAGCGGAATCACGATCCGATAGAGGCGGCCCGCCATCTTCACCGCCGCGGCGGCCGTTCCGCCAGCCCCGGCCTCACGGATCTGCCAGTCAGCCGTCCATTCAGGCGGTGGATCACTGGCCGTGCCGAAGAGCACCGCTCGATCGACGGCCAACAGCGGCGAAAGATCGAGCCGCGTCAGCCGCCCCGCCGGCAGGCCTGTGTAGGCCAGGCCGCCGGCCGCGGCATGAAAACCGGCGACCTCGAGGATCCGCAACGCGTCGCTCTCACCAGGATTCCAGCGAGGCGCGATCTCCCGTTCCCGCACCGTCTCCCGGCGGGCCAGGGCGCTGGCGAGCGACCGCGGTCCCCTGCCCTGCTGCAGATCGTAGGCTTCGCCAGCCGCGAGCCGCCCGAGGTCGTAGATCCAGCCGGCGGAGGCGAGGCGGCAGGCCTCGAGCGGGAACGGCAGATGGTGGGCGATCGATCCCTCGAGGGCGCCCTGCGCGTCGCGCGTGAGCGTGGAGGTGACGACCGCCGCAGTGCCGCTGGCCGCCGTCCACGCCGCCTCGAAGAGCCGATCGGCCGCTGCCGCGACGGGCACGGACTCGAGCGCGGCGAGGGACGCGCCGTAGCGGTAGTCGCGGGCCGCGAGCGAGGGATGGGCGGTTGCCGCGTCGATCGCGCCGAACCCGGGGCCGGCGTCGGCCCACCACGATACAGCCGCCTGCCGCGACGCCGTGGGAAGGGCTACGTCGAGGCTGCCATTGTCTTGGCACCAGGCGACCGCCCAGGACCCCCCCCGAACCTGGCCCGAGCGGGCATCGATGTCGACGATCTCCGCGGCGCGGCAGGTGAGCGGCTCGCTGGGCTGCCAGGTGCGGCCGCTGATCGCGGCGACGGCGGTGAACGCGGCGATCGCGACCGGCAGCGTGACCCAGGCCAGCCAGGGGCGACGGAGGCCCCGCGATACGAGCCACCAGTCGAGTGGGTACAGACACGCCACGTAGAGAAGGCCGAGGCCGATGATGGCCTCGAACGGCACGGGGCCGATCCGCCCGCTGTCACCGTCCGACTCGACAGCCACCCGCAGCTGCGCGGCAAGGTCCGGCGGCCCGCCCCCGGTGGCGGTGGTGGTGCGTTCGTCATCGCCGTCGCGCGACCGCTCGCCGAGCAGGCGGAGGAGCAGGCTGTCGGCGCCCGGCCAGCCGCGGAACGGCTCCGTCTCGAGGTCGATGCCGAGCCATGTGACCGTGCCCAGGCCGTGCGCCATCCTGACCACGAGCGGCAGGTCGGTGGCCGCTGCGCCGTCGAAGGCATCGACGACCCCATCGAACCCGTTGCGGTCGGCGAAGAGCGGTACCTGCAGTGGGGTCGGGATCGGCCGTGAGGCGAGGCCGCCGGCGCGGGCGTAGGCCTCGAGGGCCGCCAGCCGACGGAGCGGCACGAGCCGCTCGATGCGTCCGGGCAGCCAGGTCGCCGCCGGCCCCCCGCCCTGCTCCAGGTCGCGGGCCGATGCGCCGGCCGCCAGCACCAGCCGACCACCGTCACGCACCCAGGCGTCAATGCCGGCGATCGCGTCGGCGGGGAGCACCGCCACGTCGCGGCCGCAGACGATGATCGCGTCGGCGGCATCGAAGTCGCGGCCCGCCGCACCGGCCGCAAGCCGTCCGCGGGTCGCAGCATCGCCGATCTCCACGGCCTGCATCCGCGTCGCCTCGTTTGCACCGAGCAGGCGGGCAGCACGACGGGCCGCCGGCACGTCGCCGAGCACGAGCAGTACCCGCTGGGTGGCTGGCAGAGGTGCGGGCAGACTCTGCTCCGCCATGGTCGTGCCCCCGGAGGTCACCCGCTCGATGAGCACGCGGCCAGTCGGCCGTCCCACACGCAGGCAGACGCAAGCCGCCGGCGTCTCGCGGCCTGGCACGGCGGCGAGCGCGGCGGGGGGCGACCGCACGAACTGTCCATCCGCATCCTCGGCCCACACGTGAATCGTGTCGCCGACGTTGGCCGTCGCGGGATCGTGCGGCGACACGACCACGGGCGTCCACGAGCCCGCGCGATACACGCCGGCGAAGCCTGCGTCGATCCGCCACGCCTCGGTGGCTGTCTCTGCATTGGCGGCCGTCGCTCCCCCCGCCAACGCA
This sequence comes from bacterium, assembly GCA_029978085.1. Lineage (GTDB taxonomy): Bacteria > Planctomycetota > Planctomycetia > Pirellulales > UBA1268 > QWPN01. Next base: position 19,035 of record JAPOJV010000003.1, on the reverse strand, counting down.
AGGGCCATGACGGCGACGGGCCACATGAGTGCGTTCATCGGTCGGGCGGCCGCTGGCAGCCTCCGGCGGTCAACAGGGATTCAGGATTGGGCGTCAGGGCTTTTCGGCATCGGGGCAGGTGCAGGCGAGCTGGCCACAGCCCGGGCAGCCCCCGCCATATTTGCGGCGCACCGCCTCGTCGAGATCGACGCCGGCCACGTTGGCGATCGTCGCCAGCCAGGCCAGCACGTCGGCGAACTCGAGCGTCTGTTCGTCGTGGGTGCCGCTGCGGAGCGCCGTGGCCAGCTCACCAATCTCTTCGGTGAGCCACATGAACGTGCCCTCCACGCCGCGGGCTGCGTCCTTGTCGTGGTACATCCTGCGGATCAGGGACTGGAACTCGCCGAGGGTCATGTCGATCTCACCGGGGTACGCAGGAGCGGGATGGCGCGGACGGCCGCAGGGAGGCCGAGTGTACAACCCGGCCCAATACCGCGGCACTGCAGGGATAGGGTGCCGCGGTCGCGGCGGGCAGGTACGATGCCGGCGTGCCGCCCGGACCGCCCGGGTGGCCGCCCGCGTTTCCGCCCTGCTTCGGCCATGACGACACCACGCAGCGTCCGCATCTTCGACACCACGCTCCGCGACGGCGAGCAATCGCCCGGGGCGAGCATGAACCGCACGGAGAAGATGGAGATCGCCCAGGCGCTCGTGCAGCTCGGGGTAGACATCATCGAGGCGGGCTTCCCGATCGCCTCGCCGGGCGACTTCGAGAGCGTCCGCGACATCGCCACGGCCGTCCGCGGTGCGACCGTCTGCGGCCTCGCCCGTTGCAGCGACGCCGACATCGACCGGGCCTGGGAGGCGCTCCAGCACGCGGCTCAGCCGCGGATCCACGTGTTTCTCGCCACGAGTTCGATCCACCGCGAGTTCAAGCTGCGGATGACCGAGGACGAGGTGGTCGCCCGCGCCGTCGCCGGCGTCTCGCGGGCCCGCCGCCACTGCGGCGACGTCGAGTTCTCGCCGGAGGACGCGGCCCGCACCGAACTCGACTTCCTCTGCCGCGTGGTGGAGGCCGTGATCGCAGCCGGCGCCACGACGGTCAACATTCCCGACACGGTCGGCTACGCGACGCCGCAGCAGATGCACCGCGTGATCAAGACGCTCCGCGACCGGGTGCCCAACATCGACAAGGCCGTGATCAGCGTGCACTGCCACGACGACCTCGGCCTCGCCGTGGCCAACAGCCTCGCGGCCGTCGAGGCGGGGGCCGGGCAGGTCGAGTGCACGATCAACGGCATCGGTGAACGGGCGGGCAACTGCTCGCTCGAGGAGGTCGTGATGGCACTCCGCACGCGGCGCGACCACTACGGCTGCGACACGCGGGTCGTCACGCAGCGGCTCGTGCCGACGAGCCGGCTCGTGGCCACCATCACCGGCATCCAGGTGCCCCGCAACAAGGCGATCGTGGGCAGGAACGCCTTCGCCCACGAGGCGGGCATCCATCAGGACGGCATGCTCAAGGATCGCAGCACCTACGAGATCATGCGGCCCGAGGACGTGGGGCTGGAGCGGACCGACCTCGTGCTCGGCAAGCACAGCGGCCGCGCGGCACTGGCCGATCGGGCCAAGGCCCTCGGCTACCAGCTCACGCCGGAGCAGCTGCAGACGGTGTTCGAGCGGTTCAAGGTGCTCGCCGACCGCAAGAAGGAGATCTACGACGGCGACATCGCCGCGCTCTGCGAGACCGAATTCGCGGCGCTGCCGGAGCAGTTCACGTTCGACCGCTACGTGCTCTCGACCGCGAGCGGATCGCCGCCGACCGTCGAATTGCACGTGCTCCAGAGCGGCCAGCCGGTGCAGGTGACGGTGACGGCCGGCGACGGTCCGATCGACGGCATCTTTCTGGCCATCGAGAAGGCCACGGGCATGACGACCGTCTGCCGCGACTTCCGCGTGCAGGCCGTGACGGTGGGCAAGGACGCGCAGGCCGAGGTGACGGTGGAGCTCGAGCACGCCGGCCAGGTGCAGCGCGGCCGCGGCGTCTCGACCGACTCGCTGGAGGCCTCCGCGAAGGCGTTCCTCGCGGCCATCAACCGGCTCGCCCTGGGGGCGCAGCCGCGTCTGCATCCGCAGGCGTAGTTCGACGCCCTCCCGGGTCAGCGATGAGCCGAGCCCCCGACTGCGTCGTCTTCGACTCCACCGAGCTGCTGCCCGACGTCTGGCGGAAGGCCGCGGGCACCAGCCCCGTGTGGGCGTTCAACCCCGGGCTCGTCCGGGATGGCGACGGCTGGCTGCTCGCCTATCGCATCGTGCTGGCCGATCAGCTGCGCCGGATCGCGATCTGCCGGCTCGACCGCGACCTGCGGGTCATGCCCGGCTCGCCGAGCGGCCTGTCGGATCAGCTCCGGCTGCCACCGGGCGATCGCTATCCCGACGTCGTGCATCGCTGGTTTGCCGATCCGCGGCTCTACCGCTGGGGCGACCGGCTCTTCGTGTACTGGAATTCGGGCTGGCATGAGCCCTGCAATCACCAGTTTCTGCAGGAGCTCGACGCGCGGACGCTCACGCCGTTCGGCCAGCCTCGCGAACTCGTGCTCTGCGGCGAGCGTCGACCGCTCGAAAAAAACTGGACGTTCTTCACCACGGCCGACGGCGACCTGCTGTGCGTCTATTCGATCATGCCCCATCGCGTGCTGCGGGCGTCGTTCGACGTCGCCGGTGAGGTGCGGTGCGCACCGCTCGCGGAGACCGCCTTCGCAGCAGCCGGCTATCCGGCGAGCCACGGCGGGCTCCGCGGCGGCGCGCCTCCGGTCTGGCACGACGGTCACTATTGGTCGTTCGCCCACTCGATCCACGACGGCGCGACGGGATATCGCTACGAAGCGGCCGCCTATGCCTTCGCAGCCGCGGTTCCGTTTGCTCCGCGCGCGGAGCCGGTCATGTCGCTCGATCTGGCCGGGCCGCACCGCGACGTGCGGCACCTGCCGTCGCTCAATCCAGCCGTCGAGTCGGTCGTCTATCCATGTGGTGCCGCGATCGATGGCGGCACATGGCTGATCAGCTATGGCCTGAACGACGAGCGGTGCGGCATCGCCCGCATCCCACACGAGACCGTGGCCGCAACCGTGCGGGCGAAGCCTCAGTCCTGAACCACCGCCGGCTCCAGCCGCAGTCGCCGCACGGCGATCGCGAGCCGGCGGATCTCCGGGTTGGTGGGGTCGAGGTCGCACGGGCGGATCGCATCGCGCGAGACGAACTCGACCCGCACGATGCTCCTTGCGGCGCGGGGCGGCAGGTCGGCCTCGATCGTCCACCCCTGATCGCCGTGTTGCAGGCTGGTCGCCAGCGGCACGCCGTCGGCCCAGAGTTGCACGCCCTCGGCGATGCCGGCCGCTGCGACATGCCCCACGTCACAGCGGAGGCGGATCGCGCCGGTGGCCGGCACTGGCACGTCGACCCAGGCGGACGGCGCGGCTCCCAGCCAGCGAAACCACGACACCGCATCGCGCTCGGGTTCGTGCCAGCCGCCGCCGGCGAGCCGCGGGCCGAACTCGATGCCCGAGAGAGACTTCGAGGCTGCGGCCAAGGCATCGCGACGAAGCCGGTCTGCAAAGGCCTGGCAGGCGTCGAAGGCCGATGCCGCGAGTGCGGTGAGCCGCCCGCAATCGATCGGTGTCGCGGCCGCGATCGCGGCACACAGCGTCGGAGCATCGTCGGCCCGATCGATGACCGTGCAGCCGAGTGAGGTGGCTGCGGCGGCGAGTTTGTCGCTCCGGGAGACGGCCACGAGCCGACTTCCTCGCCAGGCCCCCACGAGCAACGCATGGTAGCGGCTGCTGACCACAGCCTCGCCGCACGGCCAGGCGGCGAGCAGTTGTGCGGTCGTGGCCGCGGCATAGTCGGGCAGCTTCACGTGCGTGGCGTGCCGCGTGGTCGCGTCGAGCTGTCGGTGCCACCAGCGCTCGCCGCCGGGCAGCAGGCGGACATCCTGCACGAGCCAGTCGTGGGTCCAGTCGGTCAGCCGGGCGACCACCTGCTCGATCGCCCCCGGCTCGCAGCGCGACTCGTCTTCGAAGGCGAGCGTCCAGCCGAGCCGGTTCGGTTCCGGTGCCGATGTCGACAGTTGCTCGAGAAAGACGTGGGCGAGGTCGGCGGTGGCGGTCACCCGCTCGGCGCCGGCCACATCCGCCAGCCAGGCGGCGCAGTCGGCGTCGCGGATCCAGAGATGGGTCGCACCAGCGACCGCGTCGCGGGCCCGCGGGTCGGCGAGTGCGGCTCGGTCGTTGAGTCCCGTGCCCAGGAAATACATCGGCCGGTCGAACCGCCGGCAGAGATGGGTGTCGCGGGCGAGATGATCGAGCATCCACGGGCCACTGTCGGTCTGAAACGGGCTGCCGCCGAGGGCGAGCCAGGCGTCGCAGTCACGGATCGCGGCCTCTCGCACGTGCGGCGCGTCGGCATGCCACTCGATGTCGGGAAACCGCCGCGCCTGAGGGGCGAGCGGAAACGGGATCGCGGCCACGAGGTCCGCCGGACGTCCGAGCCGCCTCCATGCCTCCAGAAAGCCTGCGAGCGCGAGGTCGTCGCCGATGTTGCCGGCGCCGTAGAACGGCATCCCGAGAAAGACCCGCGGCCGATCGCTGCGCGGTGTCTCACGCGGGGCAGGTGCCGCGTGCGGCTGCTGCCCGCTCGCGCGATGCAGCTCCCAGGAGAGGCTGCGGCCGACGCGGGCCGCCTCCCGCTCCATGTGGATGGCGAGCGACTCACTGCGTGGCAGGGCCCGCGCCGCAACGGTTGTCAGCTGGTTGGTCGCGAGTGCATCGACGGCTTCGAGCACCGGTGCGGTCGGCACGTGCGTCACGCAGAAGGATTCGTCGAGGTGGCAGAACCAGCCGCAGCCCGCGCACGGGACATCGAGGCAGAAGCTGGCGCCGGCCGGTGCCAGCGGTACGAACCGTGGCCACGTGCCGCCCCCTGTCACGCTGATCACCGGCTTGCCCAACGCCGCCGCGAGGTGCATCGGCCCGGAGTCGCGGCCGATGTAGCCGGCCGCCCGTGAGAGCAGGCCGAGGATCGCCTCGAACTCGATGGTGGTGTCGAGCCACGCGGACCCGCCTTTGCCCTGCCCGTCGAACGCGAGCTGCCGCATGATGCACGCGTTGCCCTCGCGCTCGTCGGGCGTGCCGACGAGCACGACCCGCCAGCCATGCCTGCGGATCGCATGGTCGAGCACGGCGGCCCAGCGGTCGGCCGGCCAGCTGCGGACCGCCACGCGGTCGCTCGCGCCGATGCAGGCTACGTGAAACGACGGCCAGTCCACGCCCTGCCTCGCGAGCAGGCGTCCGGCGGCGTCGAGCTCATGCCGTGTGGCCGTGAGGTGTGGCCGCGGCCAGTCAGGCTGCTCGCCGCAGATGACCGTGGTAAGCCGCCGGTTCTTCAGCCAGTCGTGCTCGTGTTCGGGTACGGCCACGGCATGTGACAACCGTTTGGGCCAGCCCAGGGGCTGGGCGGCAGGCGTGTTGGCCGGATAGCGGTCGCCCGCGAAGCCGATCCGCGTCGTCTCCGGCAGCGCTTCGACGACCAACTCGTCGAACCGCGTTCGCTGGTAGGCGGCGACGACGACGGTGTCGACGTCGAGCGTCCGCAGTTCCGCGACGACCTGCGCCACGTGCAGCGGGTCGGGTTCCTCGACGGGGTCGTAGGGATCGGCGGGCAGGGGCACGAGCGTGGCGTCTGGTGCGAGCCGCTCCGCCACGGGAATCAGTCCCGGTCTCACGACGAGCGCGAGGCTCGCGGCCCGGGCGGCGATTGCCGCGAAGAGCGACTGCCGCAGAATGAGATCCCCCATCGAGTCGGGATTCAGCACCGCGATCCGACGGCCACTCAGGCCGGTCATATCGCTTCGCGGCCGCGTTCGCCCGTGCGGATCCGCACGCACTCGTCCATGGGGAGCACGAAGATCTTGCCGTCGCCGATCTCGCCCCGCTCGCCCGTGCGGCCCCCCTTCACGATCGCCGCGATCGTCGGCTCGACGAAGTCGTCGTTGACGGCGATCTGCAGCTGCACCTTCCGCAGCAGGTTCACCGCGATCTCGTGGCCGCGGTAGGTTTCGGCGTGTCCTCGCTGGCGGCCGAAACCCTGCACGTCGAGGACGGTGAGACGAAACACCTCCACCTCGGAGAGCGCCTGCTTGACGCTCTCGAGCTTGTTGGGCTGGATGATCGCGATGATGAGTTTCACAGAGTCTCTGCCGGGCGAGCGAGGGGACTACCCGACAGTGTAGACTCGCGCGGGGGAAAGTAGCCCGAAGTAGCCCGGTCACGCCGTGACCGGAAAAAACAAGTCACGGCGTGACTTGCCCACCATCCAGAATGCCCCGGCCTGGGCAAGCTAGGCGGAGTGCTTACCCAAGCCGTTGGGGCATCCTTCTGGACGATGGGCGCAGACGGCGGGCGGCCGCCGTCTCGCAGACTTCGGGCAGATTGCAAACACCGTGCCATCGCGTTTCACTCGCGACAAAAAAGCGGTCGGCAGCTCCTGCACGGCGTGAATGCGGTATTTCGCGGCGAAAAGGCGTATGCTCCGTTATCCTTCCCGTTGGGTGGGCCGCCACCTTCTCGTTCGGCTGTCGTCTCGCGCCCACTTTCAGTGCAGTCGCCTGCCTGCGAAGAGCGCACTCGTTCGCCCGCTGATCCACTCCAATGGCGGACCACTCGCCCGTGACTGATTCCGTGTCGCACCCCGATCACGCAGACCTGACCTCGATCGTCGGCAGCGACCGGGCCACGCTCGTCGCGACGCTGGCCAAGCGATGTCACGCGGACTCGAACGCAGCCGAGAGAGCCGCAGCACTCGGCATTCCCTCGGGGGGCAGCCGCGCCGCATTCGAACGTCTCGCCGCGATCGATCCCGTCGCCTATGCCCGCAGCCGCAACTACGTCGCCGGTGCCGTCACCGGCCTCTCTCCCTGGATCCGGCACGGCGTGCTCGGGCTGGCCGAGGTGCGCGATGCGGCGCTCGTCCGCGTCGCCACGGCGGAGCAGGCGGAAAAGCTGATTTCAGAACTCGGCTGGCGCGACTACTGGCGGCAGGTGCATGCGGCGCTCGGCGATCGCATCCATGCGGACATCGAGCCACCGGCCTCGGCCCCGCGTGCGGCGGCCCGCCTCGACCACGTGCCCGACGATGTCCGCATCGCGGCGACGGGCATGGCCTGTATCGATGCCTTCGTGCGGCGGCTGCAGACGACCGGCTGGCTGCACAACCATGAGCGGATGTGGCTCGCCTCCTGGCTCGTGCATGTCCGCGGGGTGCGGTGGCAGGCAGGGGCCGACTGGTTCCTCGAGCATCTGCTCGATGGCGATCCCGCGAGCAACCATCTCTCCTGGCAGTGGGTCGCGGGCACGTTCGCCGCCAAGCCCTATCTCTTCAATCGTGAGAATCTGGACACGTTCACCGCCGGCGTGCACTGCCGAGCGTGTCCGGTGCTGGGGCACTGCGACGTCGAGGGATCCTACGACGACCTGACGGCGCGGCTGTTCGTCGGGGAGGCCGCGGCTCGCCCGCCGCTTCGCATCCGTCCTGAGGCCCCGTGGCGGCCGGCGCCGCAGCCGCCCCTTGCGCGACCGCTCGTCTGGCTCACACTCGACTCGGTGTCACCGCGGAGTCCCGCGGCGACCGCGTATCCCGATTCGCCACGTGTGCACGTGATCGACTCCGTCTGGCTGCGACGGGAGCGACCGACGCTCAAGCGGCTCGTGTTCCTGTTCGAGTGTCTGGCCGACGTGTCCGGTGTCGAGGTGATCGTCGGCGATCCACGCACGGTGATTCCTGAGCGGGCCGCGGCGCACGGCTGTGATGGCGTGAGCCTCGCTGACACGCCCTGCCCGCTCGTGCGGGCGGCCGTGGCAGAGATGGCCGCACGGCTGCCGGTCGAGGTGCGGGCGTGGCCCACGTTCTGCGACCGCTCCCGCGTCACCGACCTCGGGCGGTTCTCGCGCTATTGGCAGCAGGTCAAGCGGTCGGCCCTCGCTATGACCCCCACATAACGGCTACAGCAATCCGAGGAGCCGCACCCAGCGGCAGAGGTCGTCGGTGGGGATCGCGTCGTTCGGAGGCGTGGGCAGCGTGCCCACGGCATGACCTGCCTGCTCGAGCCGGCGACGGTCGTCGGCCAGTCGGCGGCCGACATCTCCTGCGGATTCTCCCAGCAACACCCAGAGGCTGCGGCTCGGCTCGGCAGTCGGGATCGCAGCGGTGCGCGGCAGCGCGGCATTCTGGAGCGCCACGCCGCGGATCACGGCAGGCAGCCGTTCGGCCACGACCCAGGCAAAGCTCCCCCCTGCTCCGCTCCCCGCGACCGCCACCCGCCGCGGATCGATCGGCCGCCGCGCGTGCAGCGCTGCCAAGGCCCGCTTGATCCCGTCGGCGTCGTCGCGGCTCCAGCGCTGCGGATCGGCCGAGCCGGCGAGGATCACTGCGACGCCGTGCCGCGCCACGGCGGCCTTCCAGGGGGTCGCCTCGGCGTCGGCGACCGGCCCGCGCGGCGGACCGCAATAAACAAGCACGCCCAGTGGCGCATCGGCATCTCCAGCCGGCACGACCGCCAGCGCCGGCTCGGCCACTTCGGCGGCTGTCAGCCTGATGACCTTCGCGGCATCGCCGGTCGTATCGGCCGCCAGGGGTGGCAGATCGGCGGGCAGTCGCGGATCGAAGGCAGTCGCCTCGATCGACAGCCGGGGGCGGTCGTCGCCGCGGCGAAGTGAGAGCGTGACCTTCGTGGCTGGCTCGAGGCCCGCGAGACGACCGGCGAGATCGGTGGCGCCGTCCAGCCGCGACTCGTCATCACCGACCGCAGCAGCATCCTCCAGTGCAAACGCCTCGATCACGTCGCCGACCTGCACTCCCGCCCGGCCCGCCGGCCCCTCGGGCAGCACCCACTCGACGGTCACGCCCGCGGCCTTCGTGTCGGCAGCGTCTGCCGCCGCCGGCGCCGCGATGAGTCCCAGCATCGCCTGCCGCCACGGGGGCATGGCCGCCACGAGCGTGGCCGCGAACGAGTGCGTCTCTGGCGTTGAGTCGCCCCTCACGATGTCGATGCGGATCGTGTCGCCGGCATGGCGGGGCACGATCTGCTGTCGGGCGTCGGCGATCCGCGTGACGGCCTGGCCGTCGATGGCCACGATCCGATCGCCCGGCCGCAGTCCGGCGCGGACGGCGGGCGAGCCCTGCCGGCAGCTGGCGATCACCGGCTCGCCGTTGATGAGGTCGTCGGAACGATACGAGATGCCGAGCACGCCGCCGGCCAGCGTCTCCCCCTGCTCCAGCCGCGAGCGGAGCGGCGCCACGTCGGCGAGCGGCACGGCAAAGCCGATGCCCGCGTCATAGAGCTCCGTGCCGAGATTCATGCCCGCCGTATCGGCCGGCAGTGGCGCGAGGATGCCGATCACGCGGCCGCGGATGTCGATGAGCGGGCCGCCATAGTTGGCCGGTGAGACCGACGCATCCGTCTGCACGGCGCGGCCCCAGGCCCGGTTCACCGCGGAGAGCACGCCCACCGCCACGGCCGGCTCCGAAGATGCCCAGCCACGGCCGACGGCGATCGTCCACTGGCCCGGCGCGAGGTCGGCACGTGACACGATCTCGAGTGACGGCGCGTCGGGCAGCGCATCCGTCCTGAGCAGCACGAGTCCGCGTGGCACATCACGCCCCACGGCCCGCGCCGCCTGCCGTCCGCCGTCAGGCCGCACGACCACGACGTCGACCACGTCTTTCGGCACGGCGAACGCCGTCGTGAGCACCCAGCCGCCTGGATCGATCACGAGACCCGTCGAGGGCCCAGTGCCGGCGACCGCCTCGGTGCCTTTCCCGACCGCCGCCTCCGACGCCACCACGGGCTCGATCCGCACAACGGCCCCCGCCACCCGCGCGACGGCCGCCCGAAACGCCGCCTCTTCAGCCAGCGTCGGCTCCCCAGCCTGGGCCACCGCCGTCGCGGTGACGAGGATCGCGACAGCAATCCAGATCCAGGGAAAGAGAAGGCTCGGACGGGTCGCCCCTGCTGGGGCGCCGGCTGCCTTACCGCTAGGGAAAGGCGAGGGTGTCGGTGCAAGCTCGAGGAGCATTTGGACCGAGTCTTCGAGGTCCAGCGACGAGACTTGCATCGCACCCGAGCCGATGAGGGCCATTAGGCGTTGCCGTCGACCACTCATGGCGTGGGCTGCTCCTTGGCTGCGGGCCGCGGGCCGAGATCGCACTCCACGATCCGGCCACCACGAATCACCGAGAGCCGCACGGGGTCACCGGCCGCGAGCCGGCCCAACTCCCGCTCGACTGCGGCCCGTGACGCTACGGCGCGGCCGGCGACTGCGATCACGAGGTCGTCGGGCTGCAGGCCGGCCGTCGCGGCTGCGGAGCCAGGGAGCACGGCTTCGATGAATGGCGGCGTCTTGTCGAGGAGATCGGGCACGAGGACGAGGCCGCACAGCCGGGGATCGAAGGCCGGGGCGTCGGCGGTGGCCGGTGCCGTCGTGCCGGCCGCGATGGCGCGGGCGCCGCGGTCGAGTTCGGCCGCTGGCAAGGCGTAGTTGAGCCAGATGCCGGTCGACGTCGACCGCAGTTCCTTGCCGAGCATGCCGACGAGACGGCCCTGCGAATCGACGACCGCACCGCCGGGGGCGCCCGGGTTGTTCGTCGTGCAGTCGAGCACGTAGACGTCGCCGGTGAACGGCGCTTCGGCGGCACCACGGCGGGCCTCGAGTGGAACCTTGGCCGACACCACGCCCCGCTGGGCGCTCACCCGCTCGTCGCCCACGGCCACGCCGAAGAGGTTCGACAGTGCGATCACGCGGGTGCCGACCGCGACCGTGCCGATAGGCTCCAGGGCGAACGCGGGCAGATCGGCCGCGTCGATGGAAAGCACTGCCAGCTCGCGTTGCGGATCGACTCCCTTCAGCGTCGCTCGATGGCGGCTGCCGTCGTCGAGCACGCAGTCGATCTCGTCGGTGTCGAGCACCGTGCTCATCACGGTGAGGATCGTGCCGTCGGGTGAGACGATGATGCCGGACTGGTAGGCCTCGAGGCCCCGCAGGCCCCCCGCGCCGTAGAGCTTCACGACCTTGCGGGCCGCGGAGCGGATGGTCTCCTGGGGCGTACCGGCGGCGCTGGTCAGCCCGACCCAGCCGCCCACGATCAGGCAGACGAGACCGCGGGCCCACTCGGTGTTCCAGGCGCGTGTGGTCATGGCTGTGCCCCCGGGGCCGGGGGGGCGGGCTCGACGATGAACGCGCCGAAGACCTCGTCGCCGCGGCTCACGTCGAACCGCGTCGGCAGGCCGCGCGGGTCGTCGGGGTGCGGCCGTCCGAATCGCACGAGGCACGAATCGGAGTCGGCGTCCTGCCAGAGTTCCACCTGCGTGACGACGCCGGCGGCATCGACGGCGACCTCGGCCGTCATACCCGAGACGGCCACCTCCAGCACGTCGACGAGTTCCGCGGCAAAGCCAGCCGTGAACGCCTGCGGATCCCGCGGCGCCGTACCCCAGTAGGTCGTGCCGCCGACGGCGGTCGGTCCCGATCGCACCAGCTGTCTCCAGATGGCGAGCGCCGCGAGCAGGCCTCCGCTTCCCGGTGGCGAGGCATCCGCCGCGAGATCGCCGGCCGGATCGATCCGCGACGTGCCCGTGGGGAGGTCGATCACCGCGTCGTCGTCGGCGAGCCGGAGTTGGAACCGGCCCCCTTCGGCCCGGGCTCCGGCGAACTCCCATGCCCCAGGCATCGTGGCCGGGCGGCTCTTCGCGATGGCGGCGGCCACGCGGTCACGCTCCAGTGTGTTGAAGTGGAAGTTCACGAACCCGGGGCGAGGATCGTAGAGCCCGCGGACCGACTCCGGCAGCCGCGCGGCATCGGGGGGGGCGCGGCGGTCGGCAGGCACGCGTGGCGCGTCATCTTTCGGACCGCGAGGGGGCGGCTCCGGCTCACCGCTGACAAGGGCCGCGAGCGCGGCGGCCGAGGGCACGGCCGCCAGTCGCACGACGATCTCATGCCGCCGGCCGGCCCGCCGGTAGGCGAGCGGGACCCGCCAGCCGGCCGGCAGCGTGCCGAGCACGTTCTTGAAGGCGTTGACCGTGCGGATGGGGCGGCCCGCGAGGGCCACGATCTCGTCGTCGTACCGCAGTCCGCGTCGCCAGGCATCGGACGACTGCAGGATGTCCGACACGAGCACGCGGCCGTCGGCACTCGATGACACGGTCGCGCCGAGCGTGGCATGATCGACCAGCCGGCCCCCCTTGAGCAGGCCGAAGAAGTTCCGCACCTGGTTCATCGAGATCGCGTAGCCCACGCCGACGTTCACCCGGCCCCGCTTCTCGAACGAGGCCCGGCCGTTGACGCCGATGAGGCGGCCGGCCTCGTCGAACAGCCCGCCGCCGGAGTTGCCCGGGTTGATCGCGGCATCCACCTGGAGGCAGTCGGCATACTCGAGGATCGTGCCGGCCGGAAACTGGTAGCGGTGCACGCCCGAGACGATGCCGACGCTGATCGAGGGCTGGAGGTCGGTGGCCAACAGAAACGGATTGCCGGCCGCGAAGCAGAAGTCGCCCGGCTGCACGCGGTCGCTATCGGCCGGCGTGGCATGCGGAAAGTCGTCGCGTCCGAGCAGCCGCACCAGGGCGACGTCACCGGTCGGGTCGAGGCCCACGAGCACCGCGTCGTACAGGCGGCCGTCGTTCAGGCCGCACCGCATCGCCGGACCGGCCGGCTCGACGACGTGAAAGTTGGTGAGTGCATAGCCATCGGGGCTGACGAGCACGCCGGAGCCGCCGCCGGCATCACCGGCGAAGATCGAGACGGCGCACTGCGATGCGGCCCGGATCACCTCGACCCGCGCGGCCTCGGCCTGCAGCACAGCCGGCTCGACCTCGGCCCTGACAGGTAGGCGGGAAACACCCAGAACGAGTGCCGCTGCGCCCGCGACGGCGTTGGCGAAACGGCTGCAGTGACGGAGCGAGGGCATCACTTCTCGAAGCGGGCGTCGTCGAGACGAAGCGGGCCGCCCGGGCCGCCGTCTGCGAAATCGATGGTGAGTGTGAGGCGACGGCCGCCCGCCACGTCGAGGTCGATCGGCAGGCCTGCGGGAGCCGGCGCTGCGGTGGTGACTGTGCCGCGGAAGACCTCGCGGCCGTCGATATCGATCACGACCTCAGCGCGTGGCGCCGCTGCGTTTGCCGCACGGAGCGTACCGAGAAACCGGCGGCTGTCGGCCGGCACCCGCCATACACCCACCGTGCGAGGACGCAGGAGCAGGGCCGACTGATCACCTGCCGGCACCTTCACGAGCCGCGGCGCGAAGAAACCGGCCAGTCCTTCGACGCCGCGGAGGCCGCCGAAGAACGGCTCCACGTTCATCCGCTCGGCATCCAAGGCGGCCAGCCGCACCGTGCGGTCGGCGGCGTAATTGATGGATTCAAGCCAGGCCGCCGGCATCCGCATGCGGCCATCGAGCACGAGCCCGTCCGCGGGCGACCAGGTCACGCTGGCCGCGGCGAACCGGCCAGCGGCCGTGGCCACGTCGATCCGTCCCTGGGGGGTGGCTGGCGGTCGCAGCCAGCGCAGGCCAGCGACCCTCGTTCGCTTCACGGGGATCGTCTCGCCCTCCAGCACGACGGTGACGCTCTCGGCCGACAGGGCGGTGATCGCACAGGCCACGCATTCCGCTTCGGGTCCGGCCCCCACGATCACGAGGTCCGACTCCGGCTGCTCGGGCAGCGTCGGGATCCAGGCGGGGTCGCCGGCGGCATCCTCCGGCCGCCGCCACGCGACGAGCTGCACGAGGCCGATCGGCAGCTCGATTCGCTCCTCACCGCGGATGACCGCGGCCACGTCACCCGTCCACGTAAAGTCGTCGCCCGTGATCCGGCTGCCCGTGGTCGTCGTCACCGTGACCGGAGCCGGCCGAGGCTTTGCGGCAGCCTCGTTCACGACCACGACGCGACGGATGGCCGTCACGGGGAGCGTCGTGTCTCCGTTCACCGCCTGGAGCCGCACGTCGTTGGCGTCGATCGCGACGAGCGCGGCCTCGATGATCGATCCGTCGCTCCGCTCCACGCGAGCCTGCGGTGCTGCGGCCCGAGCCGGGATCGCGGTGAGGCAGCCGCAGGCGAGCAGGATGACGAGCCAGCGCGGCATGGCGGTCAGCGCTCCTCGGAGCCGGTAGCGAGCCGCTTGAAATAGAGTTCGATCGCTTCGCGATAGTGCGGCGGAAACTCGCGGCCGATCTGCTGAAGCGCGGCCTCGCGGGCGTGTGGCGGCAGATTGCCCCAGCCGTCGCCAGAGCCGACGTCGCGGGCCTGCACCTCCCCCTTGCCCTGGCCGCCGGCCAGGCGGCTGTCGTCCATGGGTGTGGCCGCGCCCCCTTGGCCTCCGGCGGCACCCCCTCCGGCGCCGGCCGACCCGGACGCCCCCTGCTGCTGCTGGTCTTCGAGGTCTTTGATCAAGCGGTCGAGCGATGTGACCACGCTCTCCTGCACCTGCCGGGTGCGGGGGCCGGCGCGGCCCAGATCGAGCCGGCGGGTGATGTCCCGCATCCGGCGGGCGATGTGATCGAGTGAGCCGTCTTCCAGGCCCGCGATGTCGGCCCGCAGCAGTCGCGCGACTCGCTCGTACCGCACGGGGATCTCGCCGGCTCGCTCCAGCAACCGGTCGAGCGAATCGACCGCCGCCTCGGCATCGAGCAGCCAATGCTGGCAGACGGCACGATGAAAGAGGAGGGTCGCGGGGTCGACGCTCGTCGCCAGGTCGAGGCCGGCCAGCAGCGGGAGCGCCTCGTCGAAGCGGTCGCGGCGCACGAGCTCGCGGGCCAGCCACAGTCGGAGGCTGTCGCGCTCGAAGGAGTCGACGTCGGAGCCATCGAGCCAGGCAGCAACGGGATCAGACGTGGCGGTGTCGACTGCGGCCGCCCGCGGATCCGCGCGGCGGATGACGGCGACGACCGCATCAAGCGGCTCGGCCCCATCGTCCCACACCTCGATCGCGGCCGCGGCATCGTGGCCGCGTGTCGCCAGCCAGGCAGTAGTGCGGTCTCGAAGCTCGGCCCGGGACGGCGCCGGCCACGACGGCTCACGGGCCAGTTCGTCGTCGACCGCAGCGGCCGTTGCGGTCATCGCCACCGCCAGCGCCGGCAGGCCGCCGGCAACGAGGCTCGCGCAGGTCACGATCAGCAGCCGCTGCAGCATGGCCACGGGCCCAGCTCCGAGGAAACAACAAGCACATGATACCCGGCGACTCCCGAACGCGTGGCGACTCGGCCCGTAGTCCGGGGAAAACTCGGGACGGGAGCCGATTTCGCGACGCACGACTGTCAACTCGCTCAGCTGCACCACGGCGATCACAGCTTGACCAGCAGGATGTTGCGAAATCGGCTCCCGTCCCCGATTTCCCCGGACGGCGATTCCGCGGGCACCTATTCGTTCCCCGGCAGCCGCTTCACGGTGAAGCCGGGGTCCGACTTCGGCTTTGGCAGCCCCGAGTCGCCCGTCTGGGCCATCGCCTTCGAGGACTGGGACGACTACGACTACAACGACTGGTGCTGGATCGTCGAAGCCACGCCGATTGATCCAGGCGAGGACGACTGCCCCACGACGTGCGACACCGGCGTGCACCCGGCCACGGGGATTCTGCAGGTGCACGCGGGCGTCGGCGCCGGCCAGTCACTGACCCACACGTCCACGTCCACCGGCGGCGGTCCCGCGGCGGCCACTTTCGCCACCCCAGCCGCCACGTCCCCCGCCGAGTCATGGAGCCCCTTTGGCAACGGCTGGTCCGCGGCGGGCCTGCCGACGCTCGAGTCGATTCCCCAGCCGACAGGCGCGCCAGCGATGATGGCCGTGATGTTCGGCTCTGCCGACCAGCGGGTCTGGCAGGCCAGCGGCGACTCTGGCAGCTTCACGCGGGCCCGCGGCCTCGCGACGGCCGACAGCTTCTCCGCGAGCGGCGGCCAGTATCGCTACCGCACCGCCTCAGGCACCGTGTTCACGTTCAACGGGTTCGATGAGAGTATCCCCGAGGTTAACCGCGGCCGGGTCATCGCCCAGGGCGACGCGAGCGGCAACCAGACCGTCTACGCGTTCAACGCCGACGGCTCGATCGCGAGCGTCACGAGCTTCCTGGCGGGCCAGACCACCCCCGTCGAGATCCAGGACTACGTCTCCCTCCCCGCCACCGACCCGAACGCAGGCAAGGTCGCCCGGATCGACGTCCGCCGCGGCGACGGCACGCTCGTCCGCAGCGTCTCCTACGCCTACTACGACGGCACGTCGGCGTTCGGCACGCTTGGCGACCTGGCGAGCATCAGCGTCCGCGACACCGCCGGTGCCCTCCTCGACGCCCAGGCCTACCGCTACACGGCCGGCTCACGGGTACTCTCCACCTTCGACACCGACGCCGTCCGCCGCGCCACCGCCGCGGGAATCGACCTCGCCACGGCCTCGAACACGAGTGTCGCGCCCTTTGCGACGAATGTGTACGCGTACGACTCCCAGGGCCGCGTCATCCGCCACGACGTCCAGGGCGCCGGCTGCTCTTCCTGCACCGGCGGCATCGGCACCTTTACCTACTCCTACGCCCAGAATCCAAAACCCGTCCTCGGCAGCAACCTCGACTGGCGCACAAAAACCACCGAGGCCCGCCCCGACGGCACCGAGCGGATCGTCTACTCAAACGCCCGCACCCAGCCGATGCTCGAAGTGATCCGCACGACCGACGGCGGCGTCACCAAGCAACAAGGCACCTACACCCGCTACGACGCCCGCGGCCAGGCGATCTGGCAGGTGAGCCCGGAGGCGATCACCCTCCCGGCGAACCTCGCCGAGATCGAGCAGTACCCCGATCTCCTGAACGAGGTCGCGGGCAACTTTCAATACATCAGCGACTCGAGCGGCCTGATCGAGGTCACGAACTACGCCACGGCCACCACCGCCACGGCCACACTCGCCGGCAGCGTGGACCGGTTCGTGTCGAGCACGGCCGTGATGCGGGGCGACCGCGGCACGGCCGTCACACAGGAAGCGTTTACGTACTTCGTGCAGTCGGGCGGCGGGAGCACGGTCATGCCGCTGGCCACCCGCACGACGTATCCAAACACGACGACAGCCGGCGCCCAGACGACCAGCTACGCCTACACGTTTACTGCTGGCACGACGCAGATCGTCTCCCAGCGGACGACGCTTCCGACGGTCACCACCGCCCAAAACGGCCCCGGCACGGCCGTCGTGGTCGATCGCGTGTTCGACGCAGCCGGCCGCGAGATCTGGTCGCGGGACGGCGACGGGTTTTTGAGGCACACACAGTACGACGTGCAGACCGGCGCCGTCGTGAAGAGCATCGTGGACGTCAACACATCTCGCACGAGCGACTTCGACGCGCAAAGTCTGCCCTCTGGCTGGGCCACGCCCACCGGCGGCGGCCTGCATCTCGTGACGACCCACGAAGTGGACTCGCTCGGCCGAATCACCAAGGCCACCGACCCGCGCGGGAGTATCACCTACACCGTCTACGACGACGTCAACCACTCGACCCGCACCTACGTCGGCTGGAACGCCACCACCCGCACCCCGACCGGCCCGATCACGGTCTCGCGCCGCGATCTCTCGGGCACCTACACCGAGAGTCTCACCTACTCGGCCGTGCCCGCGGTGGACGCCCAGGGCCGCCCGACGGGCACCGAGCCGATCACCACCATGCAATCGCTCACGCGGTCGCTCATGAACGCAGCCGGCCAGGTGATCGCGGTGGACCGCTATACGAACCTCGACGGCCTCACCTACTCCACCACCACGGCCACGCTCGGCCTCGAGGGCGCCAACTACCTCCGCACGAGATACGCCTACAACGACCAAGGCCAGGTGGACCGCCTCCAAAACCCCGCCGGCACGATCACGATCTCGACGTTCGACGGCCTCGCCCGGCTGACGGGCACGTACGTCGGCACCGACGACTCGACGACCAACGGCTTCAAGTGGAAGCCGTCCAATGCCGGCCCGACGTCCAACATGGTCCAAGTCGCCGCCTACGAATACGACAACGGCGGCGTGGGCAACGGCAACCTCACGAAGTCCACGCAGTTCCCGGGGGGCGGTGCCTCCCCGCGTGTCACCCAAAACGCCTATGATTGGCGGAACCGCCTCGTGGCCACGAAGTCCGGCGCCACAGGCACCCTCGCCACGGAAGACCCCTCCGTGAACCGTCCGCTCTCGTTCACCGACTACGACAACCTCGGCCGCGTGACCGGCCGGAGCGTGTTCGACGGCGACGGCGTCCAGGTGATCGACGCGAACGCCGACGGCGTGCCCGACAAGCCGGCCGCGGCGCTCCTCCGCAGCTCCCAGGTCTCGCTCTACGACGCGCAGGACCGCGTGTATCGCACGCAGGAGCTGTTCGTGGATCAGACCACGGGCGCGGTCGGCACGCCCCGGCTGACGACGAACATGTTCTACGACCGCCGCGGCAACGTGGCGGCCGTCTACGCCCCGAACGCCCCCGTAATGCAAAGCCGCTACGACGGCGCTGGCCGGCTCACGACGAGTTTTACGCTTGGCAACGTGCCAAGTGCCACGTGGGCCAATGCCACCTCGCTTGCTGCGTCGCTAATTTTGGAACAAACCCAATACACCTACGACGCCGCGAGCAACGTGATCCTCACGACGAACCGCCAACGGTTCCACGACGCCTCGTCGTCGCTCCTCGGCTCCCTCGGCACACCCACCAGCGGCATCCCAGCCCGCGTCTCGTTCGCGGCCAGCTACTACGACCCAGCCGACCGGCTCACCGCATCTGTCAACGTCGGCACCAACGGCGGCATCGCCTCCGCTCGCCCCGGCACCGCCCCGGCCGGCTCCGACACGGCGCTCGTCACGACCTACACCTACGACGCCGCCGGCCGCGTGCAGGACGTGACGGATCCCAAGGGCATCGTCGCCCGCACGCTCTACGACGCCCTCGGCCGCACGACAGCCACGATCGCGAACTTCCCCGGCGCCGCCGCCGGCTCCCAAGCCGACGT
>JAPOJV010000236.1 GCA_029978085.1 bacterium | reverse complement strand
CCCGATCTCGACAAGCCATCGGCACTTCCGCCCGAGACCGAGGTGCGGGATCTGCTGCCGACGCGGTACAAGCTCGGAGCGACTTCCCCGCTGCGGGCGACCGTGAAGCAGGGAAAGAACGTCTACCGCTTCGAGCTCGACTCAAAGGCCATGGCCGGCCGAGAGTAGCGTGGGCACGTCGTCGTCGAAGCGGATGCGATCATTCGCCGGGACGAACCCAGCGGAAGTCGGCGAACAGCACCTTCGTGAGATCCGATCCTGCCTTCGGCCGCAGTCGCAGCATGCCAACGCCCGACCAGTCCTTCAGGGGCTGGCCGGCGTCGCGGCGGAGGAGCCGGTCGGCTGGAAGCGTCATCTCCTGCCAGGAATCGGACGCGGGGATTTCGATTTCCGCCGCGATCCGGTCGTGCGGATCGACGGAGAGCAGGATCGTCTGCGGTTCGGTGCAATAGAACCCAAACGCCAGCACCGCTCCCTCGGGGGCCTTCCATTTCGGGTCACGCAACTGCTCGGTCGTCGAACCGCGGCCATTGTTGGTGCAGCGAAAGGCCTTGATGCCCTGCGGTCCCTCGAGCTCGGCGACGTTCGTCCAGGCGGAGTAGCCGTCGCTGGCGATCACGTCGCTGGCCTTGTCGGTAGCCTTCGCGTCGCCCAGCCGGGCTGGGATCACGGCGTTGAAGGGCGTCGAGAGGACGATCGTGTCGTCGTAGGTGATGTTGGCGTAGGCGAAGAGGTAGTCGTCGACGTTCATCACCGGCGTCGAGGCGACCCAGGCCTCACCCTGCCGAACACACGGGGCATCCCGCCACGCCCTCGTGAAGCTACACGGCTCTTTGAGGGCGTAGAAACACTCCACCTTTCGCACCCGCTCTGGTGCATCGGGCGTGACGATGATCTCCGGCACGCCATCCTTGGCGAGCCGCACGGTTGAGCGCGGATGACCGGGCCAGGCGATGTTCTTTCCAAGGACGTATTTCTCGAGCCACGGCTTGGCATCCTGGCCGATCTTGTCGGTGTCGTGATGGCCGCGGGCCTGGATCGCGTAGGCCCAGGGCACGCCCGGCTTAAACTGCGCGAAGCTCTCGATGCCCCGCTCGTGGCCGCCGTGGTGGTCGTTGGAGCCGTTGAGCCAGAGCGTCGCTGCCGTGATGAACGGCGCGTGGGCCTCGGGGGCGATCGACCTCAAAAAGATCTCCTCGCCCGCCGACGGCGGCCGATGGTCGGTGCGGCCGTCGTACATCCACACCTGCCTGGAGCGGTAGTATTCGTTCCACCCGATCCCGAAATAGGCCACGATCGCCTTCACTCGCGGATCGGTGCCGAGGTTCCACATCAGGGTGCCGCCGTAGGAATAGCCCTTCGCGCCGAGCCGCGTCGGATCGACCTCCTTTTGGCGTTCCAGGTAGGTGAGCACCCGCCGCTGGATGCAGTACCAGATGAAGTCGGACGACTGCCGTGGGTCGGTGATCGACGTGCCGTCGGCCCGGTGGCTGTGGACCGAGGGCCCGACGGAGCGGTCCATGTTGGCGTGCTGCAACGCCGCAGGATATTTCGTGAAGTGTGGGCGGTTGCCCGTCTTGCCGCAGTAGTCGAACGACATCACCGCCCAGCCGTCGCGGACGTAGTCTTGGTCGATCGAGGCGGCGCCCATCCAGCCGTGGACGTTCAGCAGGCCCGGTGCCCGCGTGGCCCCCGTCTTCACGGCATACACGCAAAAGACGCGCACGTCTTCGCCGAGTATCGGCGCCGAGATGTAGGACTCGCGTCGGTAGACGCCATCTTTCGTCTCTTCACGAACGATTTCCTCGCGGAAGCCGCCGGCCGCGGGGTCGTACGCAGCCCAGAGTTCCATCGGGCCCGGCTTCTGTGCCTCCACTCGGATTGGATCACCGGTCACAATCGTCTGAACCTCGAGCCACGGCCGCGGTGCGTCGGAGGCCACGTCGATCCGCACGGTGCCAAAGCCCGATGGCATCAGAGAAGCATCGGGCAGGACGCGGAGCTGCCGCAGGCTGTTCCAGTTGCGGTCATACACCGTGGCAACGTCGCCTCCGGCGTAGCGGAGGTAACAGCCGGTTTCGATCTCGCCATCGACGGCGAGCGATCCCGAGCCGATCCGGATCACAGGCCTGACGAGCTTCGAGGGCACGTCGCGGAGCGTCCGCAGGCCGGCAATG
>JAPOJV010000156.1 GCA_029978085.1 bacterium | reverse complement strand
GAGCTCGTGCTCTACAGCCGGATCAATCAGGCCTATCGTCGGCTCAAGGAATACATGGCCGCCGAATCGACCTGGAGCACGGTGCATGCCGGTGTGCTCGGCTCGAAGCCGGTCGTCTATTTCTCGGCCGAGTTCGGCATTCATGAGTCGGTGCCGATCTACTCGGGCGGCCTGGGTGTGCTCGCCGGCGACCACATCAAGAGCGCGAGCGGGCTCGGTATTCCGCTGATCGCCGTGGGGCTGTTCTACGATCAGGGCTACTTCCGGCAGCAGCTCGACATCGACGGCTACCAGCACGAGGAGTATCTGCCGAACCGTGTCGAGTCGCTGCCGATCGAGCCGGCCCTCGGCGCCGACGGCCAGCAGATCGTGGTGTCGATCGACACGCGGACGGGGGCGCTCCATGCGAAGGTGTGGAAGATGGCCGTGGGCCGCGTCGATCTCTACCTGCTCGATTCGGACGTGGAGGGCAATTCGCCCGAGGATCGTGAGCTCACGAGCCGGCTGTACGGTGGCGACACGCGGACGCGGATCCGTCAGGAACTGATCCTGGGCATCGGCGGCGTGCGGGCGATCCGGGCGCTGGGCATCGTGCCGGGCGTCTACCATCTCAACGAGGGGCACTCGGCCTTCGCCACGCTCGAGGCCGTCCGTGGCCGGATGGATCGCGACGGCTTTCCCTTCGACGACGCGGTCCGCAAGATCGCCCGGCAGACCGTGTTCACCACGCATACGCCGGTGCCGGCCGGCCATGACCGGTTCGATTCGGGCCTCATCGAGGAGCATCTCGGCCCGATGAGGGACGCCCTGGGGATCTCGCACGACCACCTCATGAGCCTCGGTCGGGTGGAGCCACACAACCACGGTGAATCCTTTTGCATGACGGTGCTCGGCCTCAAGATGTCGCGGCGGGCCAATGCCGTCAGCGCCCTGCACGGCCACGTCAGCCGACGGATGTGGGCGCCGCTCTGGCCCTACCGCGTCGAGGAAGAGGTGCCGATCGGCCATATCACCAACGGCGTGCACGTGCCGACCTGGCTCTCGTGGCAGATGCTCCAGCTCTACGACCGCATCTTCCCGGCCAACTGGTTCCGCCGCATGGGTGAGCCCGACATCTGGCAGAAGATTCACGAGTGCGACCCCGGCGAGCTCTGGGAAACGCACTACGCCCTCAAGAACCTGCTGCTGCAGTTCGTTCGCCGTCGGCTGGCGCGGCAGTGCCGGCGTCGGGGTGAGTGCGACGAAGCAGTGGAGATGGCCCGCACGGTGCTCGACCCCAACATCCTCACGATCGGGTTCGCGCGGCGGTTCGCCACCTACAAGCGGGCCGATCTCGTGCTGGCCGACCTGGAACGGCTCCACGGGCTGGTCACCTGCCCCGACCGCCCGATCCAGATCATCTTCGCGGGCAAGGCCCACCCGGCCGACGAGCCGGGCAAGGCGCTCATCCGCAAGATCGCCAACCTGCGAAACGATCCGCGGTTCGCCGGCCGGGTGGTGTTCGTCGAGGACTACGACATGAACGTCACGCGGCACCTCGTGCAGGGCGTCGACGTGTGGCTCAACAACCCGCGTCGGCCGCTGGAAGCGTCGGGCACGAGCGGCGAGAAGGTGGTGCTCAACGGCGGTCTCAACTGCTCGATCCTCGACGGCTGGTGGGCCGAGGCCTTCGACGGCCGCAACGGCTTCGCCATCGGCCGCGGCGAGACGCATGCCAATCCCGAGATCACCGACCGCCGCGATGGCGAGGCGCTCTACAAGGTGCTCGAGAACGAGGTCATCCCGCTCTTCTACGAGCGGGACAGCGACGGCCTGCCGCGGCGCTGGATCCGGATGATGATGAACTCGATCAGCTCGCTGGCCTGGCGATTCAGTGCCCACCGCATGGTCATGGACTATGCGCGGGCCTGCTACGTGCCGGCTGCCGGCGGCGTGTCGTGCGACATGCACAACCGCTAAAAAAGGTGCCAGCCACCAAATCTGGGTACTTTGCAGCTTGCCCATTTTTGGTGGCTGGCACCTTTTTCGTCACTCCTCGAACGACCGCTTGCCCCGGAGCAGGTGGTGGTAGTGCTGCGCGAACCGGTGGGCCTCGTCGCGGACGTATTCCAGCAGCCGCAGCGAGTAGGAGTCGCGGGAGAGCCTCAGCGGCTCGCTGCGACCCGGTAGAAACACTTCCTCCTCCCGCTTTGCGAGCGAGATCACGCACGGTGGCTCGATGCCGAGGCTGTCGAGCGCGTCGAGGGCCGCCGAGAGCTGCCCCTTGCCGCCGTCGATGAGCAGGATGTCGGGGAACGAGGCCCCCTCGCGGGCCAGTCGGGCAAACCGCCGCGACACCACCTCGTGGATGCTCTTGAAGTCGTCGATCCCGGCCACCGTCTTGATGCGATATCGCTTGTAGCCGGGCTTGAACGGCAGGCCGTCGATGAACTGCACGAGACTGGCCACCGTTTCGTTGCCGGCGAGATGAGCGATGTCGACCCCTTCGATTACCCGCGGCGGGCCCTTCAGGCCGAGCACCTTCTCCAGGCCGGCGAGCCCCTTCTTCGGATCGACGAGAAACACCTCGGGCTGGACGTTCTCCTCGAGGTCGCCCCGCTGGTCGAGTGTTTCCAGGAGGCGGATCTCGTCGCGGAGCCGGGCCGCCCGCTCGAACTCCAGCCGGCCCGACGCCTCGAGCATGTCCTTGTGCATCTCGGCGAGCAGCCGCTTTTTCCCGCCGTCGAGGAAGGTCTTCAGCCGCTCGATGTCGCGGCGGTAGTCCTCCTTCGAGATTCGCAGGTTGCAGGGGGCCGTGCACTGGTCGATCGAGGCGAGCAGGCAGGGGCGGAACCACCGCCACTGCTCGTCGTCGGCGTCGATGTCGAGCGTGCAGGTGCGAAACTTGAAGATCCGCTGGAGCACCACGATCGCCCCGCGGAGCGATCCGGCGCTCGTGAACGGGCCGTAGAGCTTCACGCCCTTGCGCTTCGGCGTCCGTGTGAACTCGACCCGGGGGTAGTCCTCGTGCGTCGTGATCTGCAGATACGGAAACGTCTTGTCGTCCTTGAGGTCGCTGTTGAACCGCGGCTGCACGTCCTTGACGAGCCGGCTCTCCAGCAGCAGCGCGTCGACCTCGCTCTCCGCCTCCAGGTAGTCGATGTCGCGGATCTCCCGCACGAGATCGGCCGTCCGTCGATCCTCCGCGGCCGCCTTGAGGAAGTAGCTGCCGGCCCGGGCCCGCAGATTCTTCGCCTTGCCCACGTAGATCACGCGGCCGGCGGCGTCCTTCATCAGGTAGACGCCCGGCGTCTGCGGGAACGACCGCACCTTCTCGGCGGCGAGGGACCGGTCGCGGACGGCCGCCGCGGCATCCGTATCGGCCGGTGTCGTCTCAGCGAGGGCATCGCGGTCCGTATCGCTCATGCCCAAATTGTATCGCTCATGCCCCGACGACCGCGCGGAGATCGCGGTCCATGGCGTCGAGCCGCGTCTGGAGCGACTGCTTCACGGCCGGCAGTTCGCTGGCAGAACACGGCGGCGCGGCCGTGAACAGATAGAACTTGATCTTCGGCTCGGTGCCCGAAGGGCGGGCGGCCACGGCGTTGGAAAGCGGGGGGAATCGGCCGTCGGCCGCGAGGCTGCCTGCGCCAGAGAGCCCGGCGAGATCGAAGATCACGAGGTCGCTCTTCACGCCGGCGTACGTGGCGGGAGCCCCGCCCGGCGTCCACGTCGTGAGGCTCGCCTGGTCGCGGGTGCGAACGACGTCGAGGCCGGCGATGGAGGCCGGCGGCTTGGCCCGGAGCGTGGCCATGATCTCGCGCATCCGGTCCATGCCCGTGGCGCCCGGCAGCATGATGTTGATCTGCCGCTCCTGGTGGCAGCCGTGGGCGGCATACAACCCGTCGAGCGCCTCGTGGGGCGTGCGGCCGGCCGCCTTCAGCCGGGCCGTCAGCTCGCTCATGAGGAGCGCCGCCACGCTCGCGTCCTTGTCGCGGACGTGCGTGCCGGCGAGGTAGCCGTGCGACTCCTCGCAGCCGAAGACGAACCGCTCAGGGCCGAGTCGGTCGAGGGCGGAGCAGATCCACTTGAAGCCCACGAGTTCCGTGTCGTCGACGGTGAGTCCGTGGGCCTCGGCGATCCGCCGCACGAGGCCGCTGGTGACGAGCGTGGTGATCACGACATCGTCGGGCCGGGACTCGCCACGGCTCACGCGGCTCGCGATCGCCTGTTCACAGAGCAGGCCGCAGAGCTGGTTGCCGGTGAACGTCTGCCAGCCGCTGCCGGCCGCCCGCGTGAGCGGCGCGGCGGCGCCGAGTCGATCGCAATCGGGATCACTCGCCAGCACGAGGTCGTCGCCCCGTGCCCGCGCCTCCTCGATCGCCCCCGTGAGCACGGCCGGATTCTCGGGATTGGCGACGTGCCCCGGCACGTTCGGGAAATCACCGTCGGGCTGCGCGTGGGGGGCGTAGAGCCGTACGGCGGCGAAGCCCGCCTGATCGAGCACCGGCACGACGGCCGATGCGCCCACGCCGTGCAGCGGCGAGTAGAGGATCGACACGTCCCGCGGCCCGGGGGCCGATTGCTGCACGACCGCCGCCACGAAGGCCGGGTCGATCTCCGCCTCGACGAACTGCACGCGGCCCGAGGCGACGCCCGCGTCGAACGACTCGCGGCGGACCGTGTCCACCCGCATCACGCGGTCGATGATCCCCTTGTCGTGTGGCGGGAGCACCTGCACGCCCCCAGCCCAATAGACCTTCACGGCGTTGTCGCTCGGCGGGTTGTGGCTGGCCGTCACCATGATCCCACAGGTGCTGTGGGTATGCCGTACGGCGAACGAGAGCTCGGGCGTGCTGCGGAAGCCGCGCAGGAAGAAGACGCGGAAGCCGGCCGCGAGCAGCACCTCCGTGCAGAGCTTCGCGAAATGCTCCGACCGATGCCGCGTGTCGTAGGCGATCGCGCAGGTGGGCGTCTCGCCGGCGGGGAGCACGCTCCGCACGTAGTCGGCGAGGCCCTGGGCGCTCTCGCCGATCGTGCGGTCGTTGATCGCGTTGGAGCCGACCGGATACATCGTCCCGCGGCGGCCGCCGGTGCCGAACGGGATCACCGTCCAGAACACGTCGTCGAGTTCCTTCCACTGCCCCGCGTCGATCCGCGTGGCCACATCGGTGGCGAACTCGGCGTAACGGGGCTCGGTGAGCCAGGCCCGCATCGTGGCCGCGGAGTGGTCGGTGATCGTGCCGGCGGCATGGGCGGCGGCGAGGGCCTCGAGGCGGCGCGACAGGTCGGCGGCAGAGGGCATCATGCAAGACTCCGGGGGAAAGGGGGCAGCCGGTTCGATCGAAGCGTTTTATACTGCCGCCGCATGAACGTCACCGCTGCCACGCCGTCCGCCGCCGAGCCGCTGATCGTGAGCGTGTCGGGCCTGCGCGGCGTCGTGGGGGAGACGCTCACCGCCGACGTGGCCGCCCGCTATGCCCGGGCCTTCGCCGGCACGCTGCCCCCCGGGCCGATCGTGATCGGCCGCGACGGTCGGGCCAGTGGACCGATGCTGGCTGCGGCGATCGCTGCAGCGGTCACGAAGATCGGTCGCGACGTGATCGACCTCGGCCCGGCGGCCACGCCCACCGTCGGTGTGGCCGTGCGGACGCTCGCCGCCGCCGGCGGCATCCAGATCTCGGCCAGCCACAATCCCGCCCGCTACAACGGGTTGAAGCTGTTCTCGGCAGCGGGCCGCGTGATCCCGGCGGTGGCTGGACGCGAGGTGCTGGCCCGGTTCGAGTCGCCGCCCCCGGATACGGAGACGGCAGCGGCTGCATCACCCGGCAGCGTGAGGACCCACGATGCCACGGCCGAGCATGTGCGGCTCGTGTCGGCACTCGTCGACGTGGCCGCGATCCGGCGGCAGCGGCCGAGGGTCTGGCTCGATGCCGGCCACGGTGCCGGGAGTTGCGTGGCCCGTCCCCTCCTCGAGTCTCTCGGCTGCGACGTCGTCATCGAGGGAGCAGAGCCCGACGGGCAATTCGAGCACGAGCCGGAGCCGACCGCCGAAAATCTGGCCGCCCTGTTGCCGCACATCCGGCAGCAGCATGCCGATGTGGGATTCTTTCAGGATCCGGATGCCGACCGGCTCGCAATCGCCACCGCCGCAGGCCGCTACATCGGCGAGGAGGCAACGCTCGCCCTCTGCGTGGAAGGCGTGCTCGCGAAGACACCGGGCCCGGTCGTCATCAACTGTTCCACGAGCGGCATGACGCAGGTGATCGCAACGCGGCATGGGGTGCCCTGCCACGTGTCGGCTGTGGGTGAGGCGAACGTGGTCGATCGGATGCTCGCGACCGGCGCCATCATCGGCGGTGAGGGCAACGGCGGCGTGATCGATCCCCGCGTGGTGCTCGTCCGCGACAGCTTCGTGGCGATGGCCCTGCTCCTCGATCGCATGTGTGCGGGGGAGCAGCTCGCGAGCGTCGAGAGTCTCGCCGCGGCGCTGCCGACGCTCGTGATGAAGAAGACGAAGGTCGGCGTGTCGGCCGGGCTCCGCGGCCCGGCCTGGGCCAGGGCGCTCGACCGGGTGGCGGCGGCTTTTCCCGAGGCCCAGGCCGATCGGCTCGACGGCCTGCGGGTCGACTGGCCCGGCGGCTGGCTGCTCGTGCGGGCGAGTAACACCGAGCCGATCGTGCGAATCGTGGCTGAGGCCGATACGGAGGCCGCCGTCGACGCCGCGATCGCTCGGGCAGCGACCGCGATACAAGTGGCATAGGGCGAACCACTGACGTGTTGCGCCGGCGAGGGGGCGGTACAAGTCGCCGCTGCGCGGTCTTTCAGATCGTCGCGGGACCTCGAAGACTCGGTCCAAGGCTCCTCGAGCTTGCACCGACCCCCTCGCCTCCTTGCTCGGCTTGCCGAGATTCTCCAGCCTGCCAGGTGCTCGGTCGTCTGTGCCGGTTGGGATGATGGTGGCGGGCGGATTGCGCCGAAGAAGACCGTGTGGCTGTGCTGCCCACGTTCGTGGGACGGCGGCTGCGGGAGGCCGGTGGCATG
>JAPOJV010000082.1 GCA_029978085.1 bacterium | reverse complement strand
CGGCTGCCAACTTCGACCAGACTGTCAACGGTGGTTCGACGTCTGCGATCGGCCTCAACTCGGTCACGAACTATTCGGCGAGCCTCTCCGCCTACGGCCTGTACAACATGATGGGGAGCGTGTGGGAGATGGTCGACAACGGGTCCACGGCGGGCACCTCCGCCTTCAATACCTTCGGCGGCTCGTGGCGGACCACGGAAGCCAACATGGATCTCTACGCCTCGAACCTGGCCACGCCCTACTACGTCGGGTTCACGACCTCGACCGCCAGCGACAGCGTGGGCTTCCGAGTGGCGGCCGCCGTGCCGGAGCCGGGTACGATCGCTCTGGCCGCCACGGGCATGTTCGGGATGTTCGGTGCGGGCTGGATGAAGCGGCGGAAGCGGCAGGCCCAGCTGCTCGCCGCGGCGAAGGCCATCGCTGCCTGAGTCGGGATCGTAACTCCGTGTGATTCACGCGGCCCCGCCCCTCGCATGCCGAGGGGCGGGGTTTCGCATTTTGTGGTAGGGTCAAATCATGACCGCATTCGACGACCAGTCCGCGTCGCGACCGAACTCACGGGCCGCCCGCATGGCCGCTCGCGACGGATCCACGAGCCGACTCGAGCCGCCGGACGACGCCACGGTGATCTCGTCGCCGGCTGCCGCCACGGCGGCGCCCAGAACGTCGGCCGAGATCGGCCTGCGGCTGCAGGGCACGATGCTCGGGCCCTACCGGCTCGACAGCTTCATCGGCGGTGGCGGCATGGGGGCCGTGTTCCGGGCTCTCGACACCACGCTCGACCGGACCGTGGCCGTGAAGGTGCTGGCCGGCGGCCAGGCCGACGACGAGGAGATGCTCCGCCGCTTCCGCAACGAAGCCCAGTCGGCGGCCCGGCTCGACCACGAGAACATCGGCCGCGTGTTCGCGGTCGGCTCCGACGATGGCTGGCACTACATCGTCTTCGAATACATCGAGGGGCGAAACCTGCGCGACCTCGTTCGTGAGGAGGGGGCGTTCGACCTCGGTCGGACGATCGACGTGGCCGTGCAGGTGGCCGACGCCCTCGGGCATGCCTCCGAGCGCGACGTCGTGCACCGAGACATCAAGCCCTCGAACATCGTGATCACGCCGGGCGGGAAGGCCCGGATCGTCGACATGGGCCTGGCGCGGCTGCATCACCTGGAGGGAGACCGCGATCTCACGGTCAGCGGCGTCACGCTCGGCACGTTCGACTACATCTCCCCCGAGCAGGCCCGGGACTCGCGAACGGCCGACGTCCGCAGCGACCTGTATTCGCTCGGCTGCACCATGTTTTTCATGCTTACCGGCCGGCCTCCCTTCGCCGACGGCAGCATGGTGCAGAAGCTCCTTCAGCACCAGCAGGAGCCGCCGCCCGCGATCGAATCGCTGCGGCCCGACGTGCCCCGCGCCTTTGGCGCGATTCTCGGGCGGCTGATGGAGAAGGATCCCGCCGATCGCTATCAGCGGCCAGCGGACCTCGTGGCCGACCTGGTGGCATTCGCCGATGCCTATGGCCATGCCCTTGCGGTCACGCGGCCAACGGCGGCAGTCTCGTTGCCCACCATTCCCGTACGATCCGCGGCCCGCCTGCCGTGGCTGGTGCCGCTGCTGGGGCTGGCGGCGACGATCGGCGGCCTCTGGTATCAGGCTGCGGCAGCCCGCGGGCGATCCGTGCCCGCGATGGCCATGCCAGTTGTGAATCCCGACACCGTCGTCGCCGGGCCGGCCGTGATCCGCGTCGGCGAGGCAGCGGCCGGAGCAACTCGAGACCCGTCGGTCGTCGCGGCCGAGATTCGGGCGGCCGTCGAGCGGGCGAACGACGGAGACATCATCGAACTGGCCTTCACGGGGGGCGTGGACGTCGCGCCGATCGTGGTGCGAGATCGCAGCCTGTCGCTTCGGGCGGCGCCCGGTATGCGGCCCGTGCTGCACTTCACGTCGCTCGTCGAGGCGGGGCCCGGTCTCGAGGCTGCGTGTCACGTCGGGGCCGGTCGCCTCGCCGTCGAGGGTGTGTCGTTGCGACTGGAGGCTGAAGCGGCGGCGGGCCGCAAGCCGGCGCTGATCGCCCTGTCGTCGGGAAGTTTCAGCTGCATCGAGAGCCTCCTCGTGATGCCAGGTGATGCGGATGCATCCGCTGCCGGTGCGGCTGACGCGGGCCCCGCATTCATCTCCGTTCAGGCCGGCGGCCCGGACGGGGGCGTCGCCTGTGGCATCACGATGCAGCGGTCATGGGCCTCGGGAGACGCCGTGTTTCTCGACGCCGCCGGCACGAGCAGCGGCCGGATCGAACTCTCGTGGACAGGTGGCGGCCTGATGACACCGCGGGCGGCAATCACCGCCGACGGCGCCCGCGACGCCGCGGCTGACCTCGTAATGGATGCCGTGCTCGCCGACGCCGTGTTTGCCTGCCGAGCCCCGCTCCTCTCCCTGCATGATTCGCCGGCCCGACCGGTGCCGGCCCGGTTTCAGGTGACGGCCAAAGCCTGCGATTTCCTGGTCGACGGGCAGCCGCTGATCGTGCAGAGCGGCATTCGCGAGCCGGCCGATTACGACGCCGCCTGCACCTGGCGTGACCAGGGGAGCCGCTACGCCGGCACCGACGTGTTTCGGCGGGTCGATGGGGCTGCGGAACGCATCGAGGCGATGTTTCGTGATCAGCCGGCCACCATGCGGTACGGGCCGCGGGTCGCCGCCTGGCCCGATGCCGCGGCCTGGCAGTCCGACTGGGAAAACGGTGGCGGCTGAAGTGGTTGGGTGGATGCAGCCTGGCCCGCCGGGTTCGAAACCGGTTCCATTTCTTGACGCCGGCGAAACTTGTCGATCTAGTTATGCCGGAGTTCGGCGGCGGCCCCGAGGCGGGGCTGCAGCCGGGCCGCGCACCACCGGAGCTTTTTCATGATTCGCAGCAGCAGGTTTGCATGTGTCGTCGGGATCGGCCTGGCGGTCGCCGTGGGCTCGTCGGCCCGCGAGGCGTTTGCCATCAAGCAGTTCTTCGACGAGTTCAAGACCGTCTACGTGAAGGACGGCACGCCGCTGGCGGCCGCCGTGGAGACGGCCAAGTGCAACGTCTGCCACGTGGGCAAGAGCAAGAAGGACCGCAACGCCTACGGTAATGCGCTGGCCGAGAAGCTCGACAAGAAGGAAGACGCCAAGAACGTCGAGAAGATCCGCAAGGTGCTCGAGGAAGTCGCGGCGCTTCCGAGCGATCCGGCGAAGGCCGACTCGCCCACTTTCGGCAAGCTGATCGAAGAGGGCAAACTGCCCGGCGGCAACGCCGAGTGAGCGGTTCACCGACCGGCCGGGTGTCCGTCTAGACCGCGCACTCGAGCACGATCGATTCCAGTTCTGCGCAGCCGGCGATGGCCGTTGCCATCGCCGGCTCGCAGAAGATTCGCACCCGCTTGACTAGGTCGTCGAACTGCTCGCGGGCGAGGCTGCGCACCACGGGCGACAGTGTCTCGAGCCCCCGCCAGGCGTGGCCCGATCCGTGCGGCACTCGCTCCCGCACCTGGATGCGGAACTCCACCTCGCGTTCCGCGGGAGGGGCGTCGATGAGCAGGGCGTGCGGCGGGATCGTCACCTGGAGCCTCTGTGAGAGCGCGGCGGCGAGCCGCGCCGAGATCGCCACCGCATCGCCATAGGGGCGGCCGGCCAGGGCGCGATGCACGGCGGGGTGATGGGCCGCGTCGTAGGTGGCGGCTCGCTTGTAGAGGCGGCGGCTGTCACCGAAGAGACCGCTCACCAGTGGCTCGGCGGAAGTGCCCACCACTGCGGCCATCAGCCAGGCCGTGAACGAGCCGTCGTCGCTGCGAACGAGCCGCGCCGCGTCGATCCGTTCCCGTACGAGCCAGACCGCCCGCTGCAGCATGGCGGTGGCCGAGCGAACGGCATGATGCCAGTAGACCTCGCTGAACATCACGTAGCGGGCGAACACCATCAGTTCGGCGGCGGTGCGGCCCTTGTCGGTGATCGCGAGCGTCGTGCCGGCTGCGTCGAGGCAGAGGCTCGCAAGCAGACGCTCCTGATCGAAATGGCGTCCATACGGCACGCCGGCATGCAGGCTGTCGCGGGCGAGGTAGTCCATTTTGTCGACGTCGATCGGCCCCGAGAGCAGCGAGCAGAGGATGCGGCCGGCCGGATCCTCTGCCGAGCCCTCGATCAGCGCGGCGACCCTGCCGGGGTCGAGATCCCAGCGGTCGGCCAGCACGCTGCCCGCGGGGCCGTCACGCAGCAGCGACCGCACGAGCGACTCATGCCGGGGCAACTCGGGCAGGCCCATGTCTTCGAGTGGATGACAGTAGGGCCAGTGGCCGACGTCATGCAGTAACGCGGCGGCCAGGAACGCTGCCGCATCGGCCGTGGTGATCACGGCCCGGAATCGTTCGTCATGCTCGAGGCGGCCGAGGAACTCGAGCGCCAGTCGATAGGTGCCAAGCGAGTGCTCGAGCCGGGAGTGCGTGGCCCCGGGATAGACGAGCGCCACGAGTCCGAGCTGGCTGATCCGCGCGAGCCGGCGCACCTCCGGCGTGTCGAGCAACGCCCGCACGCGCGGCGTGAGGGGCACGGTCACATCGGGCGGCACGCGAACCCCATCGGCGGCCGAGCCCACGGCCGCCAGTTCCGGGAGGAGCGATCCGCACCCAAGCCATCCAGCCGACCGAGATCCTGTCATGCCGCCCTCACAGTGGCGGCAGGCCGGCAAGCCACCGCAGGAGCGCCGTCAACAGCACGTAAAACGAGAAGTGGGCGACGGCCGCGCCCCAGTCGAGATCGAGCGAGGCCAATGCGGCCAGGGCGCCGGGGAGCACGAACAGCGGGCCGAGATAGATCCACTGCCACATCTCGGCCGTCGCCTCCGCGGGCAGCACGCCCTTCGCCGCCCAGAGCCCGGCATACACCGCGGCACAGATCAGCGCTCGCAGCCACAGGGCCCGCCCGCGGTAGGGCTCCAATTCCCTCTCTCTCACCGCCGCATAGCCCAGGAGCACGCAAGGCACCGCCAGGGCGAACGCGGCCGCAAGGAGCAGCCAGGCAGGAGGCTCGCCGGGGCGGAAGATGAAGCCGGTCAGCCAGGCAGCCAGCAGCGTGACGAGAAAGCCGCCGCCGATCGCGGCCCATGCGACAGCAGGAATTGGCTTTTCGATCCGGCGAAACGGGATCGTGGAGCCGTGGCCCGCCGGGCCGGCCGCCGCGACAGGCTCCGGCTCGTGGATCGTGACGGCCTGCACCGCCGGCGTGGGGATCGTGATCGGCTTCTTGCACTTCGGGCAGGGTCCGGTCTTCCCAGCGAACTTGTCGCTGACCGAGAACCGTGAGCCGCAGCCGGCGCAGAGGACTTGAATGGCCATAGGGGGGCAGTGTCAGACCGGCCGCCGACGGCGTCAAGTCGCCGACCGTAAGGTAGACTCGAGGAAGGCGTCAGGACGAGATAGAGGCCGGTGCTGCGTAGGGGAGTTGGAGACGTGTCGGACGAGAAAACGAGGGTGCTGACGGCGGCCGAGGCGGCCGGGCTGGCGGTGGAACCGCCTCGGTTCGTCAACGGCAAGATCGTGTTCTACTGCCCGAACGGCCATCGGCTCGTCGTAGCCGAGGCGCATGCCGGCAAGCGCGGCCGCTGCGATAAGGCCGGCTGCGGCGTGGCCGTGGTGATCCCTGCGCGACCTCCTGCCGAGCAGGCGGCGTTCGCGGGAATCGAAGAGGCTACGGGTGAGCCGGCGGCCGACGAGGCTCCAGAGGCTGAAGCGGCCGATGCCGAAGCAGACGCCGGTCTGCCCGCGGTGTTTCCGGCGTTGGATACGGGGGAGGCTGCCGCGCACGATGCCGCCGAGGGGAATGCCGACCAGACGGAAGACGCCGCCGCCGAGCAGCCCGAGCCGGCAGCAGGCGATGCCGTCGACTGGCAGTTCACTGGCGTCGCTGGCGATACTGGCGGGGCAGAGGCAGGAGTCGTTGAGGAGGCCACTTCGCCCGCCGCCTCCTGGGGCGGCTTCGACGGCGCGGAGCCCGACGGAGATTCATTCGATAATCCCACGGCCCGGCTCGTCGCGCGGCTGTGGGTCGAGCGGGATCATGGTGGCGTGGTCGAGCTGCACCTCACCGGAGGGAGCGTCATCCTGCCGGAGTGGTATGAGTCGCGGTGGTCGCGGGGCACGCACGGCCTGTTCGCGAGCCAGGCTCCCGACGGCAGCATCACGCTGACGGCCGTGGCCTGGGAGGCGATCCAGAAAGTGGTCGTGCGGCAGGTGCAGGGCCTGCCTGACGGCATGTTCGAGTGACCGCCGCCTCCTGGCGATCGCTCAGCCGTCCTCGTCGAGATCGCTTTCGCTGATCATCGTGAAACCCTTGGCGCTCAGGGTTTCGAGTCCCATCTCGGTGTTGTCGACCATGAGGGCGACGGCCGGCCGGCCGCGCGGCCGCACGAGGATCGGATAGGCCTGGATGATGTTCACCTCGGCCTGCAAGAGCGCGGTGCAGATTCGCAGCAGCGGCTGGCCATCGTCCGGCAGCTCCACGCCGATGAGATCACTCTCGATGAGCGCGAGGCCCGCCCGCTCGAGAATCTCCCGCCCCTGCTCGGGATGACTCACGAGGAACCGCACGAAGGCGCACTCGCCGGAGTCGTTGATCGAGAGCGCCACGATCCGCACCCTCGATCCCTCGAACCGTCGGACGACCTCCAGGAGCTGCCCAACACGGTTCTCGAGGAACACCGTGAACTGGCGGAGCGTGGGCCAGTTGCGGCCACGGGCCGTCGCAAAACCGATGCCGCCACCCTCGTCAGCGTTGCCCAGGCTCACGTTGCGCGTCTCCCGTCTGAATGGTGCCACTGCCCGCGTGGATGGCAAAAAGATAGAGTCTTCCACGCGTCTTGGTCAACGAAGCCTCGGCCCCACGGCCGCCCGTATCCGTCCGGAGCCCCGCCATGTCCGACACCCATGAGATTCAGATCCGGGTCCGCTACCAGGAAACCGATGGCCAGCGACGGGTCCACCACGCCAACTTCCTCACGTACTTCGAGATGGGCCGCACCGAAATGCTGCGGGCCCACGGCACGACCTACCGGGCATTCGAGGAAGAGGGGCTGTTCATGGTGGTGTCGGAGGCGACCTGCACCTATCGGGCCCCGGCCGAGTACGACGACCTGCTCACACTCCGCACCCGCGTGGAGAAGATCGGCGCGGCCCACATCAAGCATGCCTACGAGGTCGTCCGCGGCACGACGATCATCGTCACGGGCACGACGACGGTCGTCTGCGTTGATCGTGAAGGACGCGTCCGTCGCCTGCCCGACTGGATGCTGTAGGCCTGTCACGCCGTGACTTGTTTTCCGGTCACGGCGTGACCGGGCTACCGTGACCGGGCTCCAGGTTCATCGCTTGTCACTGCTGACCACGCGGCCGTCGATCACCACGCCCGTGCAGTGCGTCGTGTATTCGAACGGGTCGCCGTCGAAGAGTGCCACGTCGCCATCGAGCCCCGGCCTGATCGTCCCCACACGGTCGGCGATCCCCAGAATCGCGGCGGCATCGCTCGTGATCGCGGCCAGGGCCTCTTCGGTGGTGAGCCCGTTGGCGGCGGCGATCGCGGCCTCGAAGAGGGCGACGCGGGTCTTGGGCACGTAGCCCTCGAAGCCGCTCTGCAGCGCGAACGGGATGCCGGCGGCACGGAGCTTCGCCGCCGTCTCGAAACTGATGTTCTCGGTCTCGCCCATGCCGGCCCGCCGCATGCTCGGATGCAGGATCACGGGCACGCCGGCCGCCTTCAGGCGATCGAGGCAGAGATAGGCCTCGGCTCCCGAGTCGATCACGATCCGGATGTCGAACTCGGCCGCGATCCGCAGGGCCGCGTCGATGTCGGTGGCCCGGTTCACGGTGACGAGTAGGGGCAGCTTCCGCGCCAGGACGTCGGCCAAGACGTCGCGGCGGAGGTCGCGGTCGGGCGGCTCGCCGCCACCGGCCTCGCGGCGGCGGGCATACTCGCCCGCCTTCACGAGCTCGCTGCGGAGCATGGCGACGGCCTTGCTCCGGGTGCCGGGCGACTTCTTCTCGGCATCGGCCCCGCCGGGACGGGCATCGTCGCCGAGCGTCACGGCCACCATCGCGGTCGGTCGCAGCACGGCCGCCTCGACCGAGTCGCCCGTCGTCTTCACGATCATCGTCTGACCCGAAACGAGCGCACCGGGCGCGTGGCCCGTGTGGAGCGTCGTGACCCCGAAGCCTCGCACCCACTCGATCAGCCGCTCCCGCGGGTTGTAGGAGTCGATCGCCCGCAGTTCGGGCTGCACCGGCTCGGTCGGGTCGAGCTGGTCCTGGTCCTGTGGCTGGTTGATCCAGCCGGTGAGGCCGACGGCCGTGTGGGCGTCGATCAGGCCCGGCGTGACGACGGCGGCCTGGAGCGTGCGGGTGCCCGCCGGAATGGCCACGTCTGCCGCAGGACCGACGGCTTTGATCTTTCCATCCTCGATGAGCACGACGCCGTCAGTGATCGCTGGGCCGGCCATCGTGTGCACGACCGCGCCGCGAATCGCCAGCGAGGGCACGGATTCGGCGCCTCGGGCGACCGTCAGGCCTGCGGCGAAGATCACACAGACGATCGCGCGGACGGGGTGTCGAAAGAGGCAGGGCATCAGCGGGTCTCCGCCATGCGGGTGTCGGTGCAGCAGGCGTGGGCTGTCTGGTCGCGGCTGCCTCCGTAGCCGCCAACCGCGAACAGTCGGTCATCGGGATCCTCGCGGTCGAACACCTTTCGCCCCTCCACCCAGGTCTCGAGCACCTTCGTCCGCAGGGCGAGCGGGTCGCCCGAGAGCAGGATCAGGTCGGCATCCTTGCCGGGCTCGAGCGACCCGATGCGGCGATCGAGCTCGAGCATCTTCGCCCCCGCGAGCGTGAGAGCCTCGAGCGCCTTGTCGCGAGACATGCCGGCCCGCGCGGCCAGGGCGGCCGTCCGCAGAAAGAGCCGGGAGTCGGTGACGGGGTCGTCGGTGTGGAAGGCACAGGGCACGCCCGCCTGTTCGAGGACGGCGCCCGTGGCCAGCGACATGTCCATGGCTTCGATCTTGCCGCCGGGGGCATCGACCACGATCACGGAGCAGGGAGCCTGGGCCTTGGCCAGCTCGCCGGCCACCTTCCAGGCCTCGCTCGCATGGTGGAGCACCACCTTGAAGCCAAACTCGTCACGGAGTCGGAGCACCGTCAGCAGGTCGTCGGCCCGGTGGGCGTGGTGATGCACGATCGTGCGGCCGTCGAGCACGTCGAGCAGACCTTCCATCTCCAGATCGCGGTCGGGCCGCTTGGCGGCATCGTCGCCGGCTGCCTGCACCTTGCGGCGGTAATCGACCGCCTTGAGAAACTTCTGCCGCACGAGCGCCGCCGACTTCGACCGCGTGCCGGGGAACGGCGGCTCCTTCTGTGAATTCGTGCCGTTGGCCATCTTCATGCCACCGAGGATGCGGCCGTCAGAGTCGCGGTAGAGAAGGTCGTCGATCGTGTCGGCCTCCCGCAGTTTCGCGTAGATCGTCTGGCCGCTGAGCAGATGCCCGGAGCCGGGCATGATGTTGAGCGTGGTCAGGCCGCCGGCCTGACACTTGCGGAAGCCCGCGTCGCGGACATTGATCGAGTCGAGAATCCGTACGTCGGGCTGGATCGGGCTCGACGCATCGCCTCCCCAGCCGCCCCCCACATGGCTGTGGGTGTCGACGAGCCCGGGCATGATCACCTTGCCCGTGGCATCGATTCGCTCGGCGTCGGGCGGCACGGCCGTGGCCGCCACCGGTCCGACCGCCACGATCTTTCCCGCGGCCATGACGACGGTGCCTTGCTCGATGGCGGGCCCTGTGATCGGCAGCACGCGGCCGCCGACGAACGCCACAGGCCGCTCCTGGCCGAAGGCCACGCCGGCCGACGCCACGAGTAGCGCGGCAGCAAGGCAGGAGACAGCGTGGATTCGGCGATGAAGCTGATCGATGCGTTCAGGCATCCTGACCCCGTATTCAGTGGGTGACCGTCTTGGAGAACAGATTCATGACGACCACGCCGGCCACGATCAGCGCCATGCCGATGATCGCCGGGGCGTCGAGCTTCTGCCCCAGAAAGAGCCAGCCGATCGCGGCGATGAGCGTCACGCCCGCGCCCGACCAGATGGCATAGCCGATGCCGACGGGAATGTCCTTGAGCGTGAGCGAGAGGAAGAAAAAGGCGACGCCGTAACCGATCACCACGACGATGCTCGGCAGGAGCTTCGTGAAACCCTCGCTCGCTCGCAGGAAGCTGGTGGCCGTCACCTCGGCGATGATCGCGATTGCCAGGTAAAGCCAGTGCATGTGGGATTCGTGGATGCTTGGAAGCCCGAGGCGCAAGCCGAGAGGAAAACGCGTCTGCTTCTGGACGGTTTCTCTAACCTTGCTCAATCTCCTAGTGTACCGAGCCCGCGTAGCTTCCGGGTATTCACCGGCTCGGGGGCGGTACAAGTCGCCGCTGCGCGGTCTTTCAGATCGTCGCGGGACCTCGAAGACTCGGTCCAAATGCTCCTCGAGCTTGCACCGACCCCCTCGCCTACCCGTTTCGAAGGAAGCCCTGAGAGCGAGCGAGGGGATCGCGCCGAGAACAGCGGGACCTCGAAGACTCGGTCCACATGCTCCTCGAGCTTGCACCGACCGGCCGCGGCAGGGTGGGAAGAGGGGGTAATTCGCCGGAAAAGTCACTGTATTTTGCCAGCTTGCCTGTCGATACGACCGGTAGATCTGTCACAGTCCCCCCAGGAGAACGGCGCCATGGCCCTGCAGCATTTCCTCGTTGATCGCGGTGCGAAGAACCGCCGTCGGCGGAGTCGGCTGACCGTCGAGTCGCTCGAGCAGCGGGTGCCGCTCGCGGCCGACGTGGCGATCGCACCGATTTCGATTTCATGTGAGCCGGTGCCTGCCGGCCCGGACGGCATGGTCGTGAAGCCGATGCCGATGCCGGTCGTGAT
Source organism: bacterium (assembly GCA_029978085.1). Taxonomy (GTDB): domain Bacteria; phylum Planctomycetota; class Planctomycetia; order Pirellulales; family UBA1268; genus QWPN01. The sequence goes on along the minus strand of JAPOJV010000082.1, from coordinate 2,659 downwards.
CGTCGGCGAGGGCGGGGCGTCGTCCCCGGGCTTCCCCGGCGTCTGGACCGGCTCCGGTAGTGTGTCTGGTGAGCCAGGTATGGTGATCTGCGTGATGCCCGAGCCAGGTATGGTTCCCTCGTTCGAGAACCCAGCGGTGACGGGCGGCCCGGATGGTGGCACCGAGAACGTGATGTTCATGACAACCGCGGTGCAGCGGACGAACACGGCTGGCACGCGTCCTGCCATGCTTGTGTCGCAGCGGCTCGGTGGCCGGCCGCGGATCGCCCCGGTCGTCCAGCAGGCAGCCCGCCCGCGCAGGACCAACGAGATCCAGGCCACGTCGCTGCCGGTCACGCGGCAGCCGCAACAAACCGGTCATTTCAGTCGCCAGATCGCGGCCCGGTTCGGCCGGCTCTCTACCGCGATCCGCTGACCACGACCGCCGTGAACGTTTCAAGGAGCATCACATGAACCGCCTGCCTGTCGCCGCCGTGTGCCTGGTGCTGTCGAGCCTTGCGTGGAGCGTGTCGGTCAGCGCGGCCGAACTCCTCGACGCCACCGGGGCCGAGGCCACCACGGCCGAGGTGACGATGCAGGCCGACATGCCGGAGAGACTTGGCGACGTGCCGTTCGCCGCGATGGCTGACCAGGTCGTGGCGGCGCCGCGGCGGTGGTATGTGAGCGGCATCATCGGGCCGTCATTCGCCACGCTCACCGATGACTTTCACGCCGACGTCACGGGTGGATCGGTCGAGGGCACGATTCTCTCGGGTGGCGGTGCGGTGGGCCTCGCCATCACCCGGCCTGCCGGTGCGTTGAGGTTCGAGGTCGAGGGGCGTGCCCGTGGCACGCTGAGCGGAGAGACTGCCGTGCCGGGGCTCGACGGCCAACTCGACTGGTCGGCCGGCAACGGCTGGTCCACGATGGCCAACGTGTGGCGCGACCTGATGATCAACGACCGCGTTGGCGTCTACCTTGGCGGTGGCATCGGTGCCGGCGGCTACACCTACTCTGCATCGGGATCGCTCAGCGACGGCTTTCTCACCGACACGTTCAGCGGATCGAGCCAGGTGAGCAGCTTCGCCTGGCAGGTCGGCGGCGGCGGCGTGTGGGCGATCACGGACCGGATCACGTTCGACGTCGGCTACCGCTTCTATTCACTCCAGCCCGCCGACACGATGGTCTTCGTGTCAGACGGCGTGACGACGGAGCCGCTCGGCAGCTCGCAGCACGGATTTTCGGCAAGCGAGCTGATGTTCTCGCTGCGGATCTATGATCCCTTCCGCAGCTGGGATCCATTCCGCCGCTGGACACGATAGGGCGGGCTACTCGACCGTTCATCCAGAACGGCGCCGCGGCGAAGCAGGCGCCGGCGACGACCTCTTCGCGAGCAGGATCTCGGGCAGGTAGAGCAGCACGCTCGAGATCTTGTCACTGATCGATTCGGTGGGATGGACGTGGCCGGCATCGAGGCAGAGAAGCTTCTTCCGCGTGATGCAGTAGCCGAGATAAAACTCCACCGAATGGAACCTGCGGAACTCCGCCGGCATGTGGTCCCTGTGCCTCAGCAATAGCCCTTCGTGCGGATGTAGTCGACTACTCGATGCGTGGTCTCGATGAGTTCCGGGGCAGATGCCAGAGCATCGAGCAGCACACGGTCGGCGCTTTCGATCAAATAGTCGTGAGCGATCGCATTGCGAAGCATTCGCAGTTCGCGCCACCGATCCGCCGAACGGATGAGCCGCCGGGCTTCCGCCCGCTGCAGGCGATCCAGGGGGGTGCCTTCGTCGAGCAACTCGATCTGGTCGAGCGTGCGAAAGACCCGCTGGACGAGAAAATCATTGAGCCGGGCGAACCGCGACGTGAGCGCCTCGCACGATTCCCGCTCGCCAACGGTCAATTCGCCGCCGAGGCGCTTTTCAAATGCGGCGACGCGGCTCCGCGACTCATCAAGCACCTCTGCTGCGGCCTGCATCAGCACGAGCTGGTCCCGCAACATCTGCGTCACGTGTTCGACCACAACTCGACTCCCGTCTCTCGTGCCAGAGCAGGAAAAATACCATCACCGTGCCCGTCGTCCACGATGACATCGATCCGCTGCTCGCCGAGCCTGTCTTCGAGCGCAAGCCGGAGCCGCTGGGTGAAGCGATACACGTCCACCGGTTGCAACGGGTCAAGTGTCACGAGCAGATCGATGTCGCCGCCAAGTCGGCTGGGATCCGCCCGGGATCCGAACAAAACGATGCTGTGCCAGACGGCACGTGTTTCAGTGCAAGCCTGGTCAACCGCGTCTCGAATACCCTCTCGTTCGTGCGGCGAGAGTCGCGGGCCGGTCGCAGTGGTGCTCATAGCACCCGCAAGTATACGCGACCGTAAACACATGCAGCCGCAGGCTGGCAGGCCGTGCGGTTGCTCTGCGGCAGGTGGTTGGCATGCTGAAAAATGGGCGACGAGGGACTCGAACCCCCAACCCCCTCGGTGTAAACGAGGTGCTCTGACCAATTGAGCTAGTCGCCCGAATCTTATGCCTTCTGTCCCTCGGGTTTCGGCGGCACCACCACGCGGACACCGAGTTCTACCAGTTGTTTCGTCTCCACCGGCGACGGGGCGCCGGTCATCAGGTCGCTCGCCTTCTGCGTCTTCGGGAAGGCGATCACATCGCGAATGCTGTCGAGCT
>JAPOJV010000159.1 GCA_029978085.1 bacterium | reverse complement strand
GGCCGCGAAGGTGAAGAGCAAGGATCACCTGCTCGCGAGCATCCTCGGTTATCCACCGCAGACCCACGTGTCGATCGAGTACATCAAGAGCCTGGGCGACTGGAAGACGGCCTGGGATCACATCCACTTCAAGGGCTTTCTCGGCACGCCGATGGTGCTGCAGTTCACCTGGCAGGGCTGCGACTCGATCCTTGCCGCGCCGCTCGTGCTCGACCTCGTGCGGCTCGTCGAGCGGGCCCATCGAGCCGGCGAATACGGTGCCCTCGACTGGCTCGCCTGCTTCTTCAAGAGCCCGATCGGCGTGAGCGAGCAGGACTTCGGCAAGCAGGTGGCGCTGCTCGACGCCTGGGCCGCACGGGTTGCGGCGGCCTGACGCCCGCGGGTGTCGCGCCGGCGGAGCCCCGGAAAAAAACGGATCGCAGGCCGCTGATTTGCCCGGCGGCTGCGGCTGGGAAAACGATCGAACGGAGGGCAGGCACGCCCGGACACCTTTCCCATCACACGAGGAGAGCCCGGCCATGGCCACCCGCACCCGCACTCGTCGCCTTCGCTCCGAACGTCTCGAGCCCCGCACCGTTTTGAGTGCCGTGCCCGTGGGCGGGCAGTTCCTGATCAACGAAGTGCTCTCGCCACCGGAGGCTGCGACGGCGGTGGCGTTCCTCGCCGAGAGTGGTCCCGACGATGGCCGCTTCATCGCCGTCTGGCAGAGTTACGGCGTCGATGGCGATGGCTATGGCATCGTGGCGCAGGCCTTCGAGCGGGACGGTAGTCCCGTCGAAGGCACGGCGGCGGTGGTGGTGAACCTGCCCTTGGCTGGCGAGCCTACCGACGCGGCGCTCGGCAACCAGATTGCGGCCGCCGTGGCGGGCAACGGAAACGGCGACGTGGTGATCGCTTGGCAGGGCGAGAATCGGGCCACGGGGGGATACGACGTGTTCTACCGCGTCGGTTCGCTCACGATGACCGGGCTCGCGTTCGGCAGCCAGACGGTGGCCAGCACGGCGACTGCCGGCGACCAGACGGCGCCGACGGTAGCGATGGATGGCGAGGGGAATTTTGTGATCGCCTGGCAGGCGCCCGGGGCCACCACAGCCGACGGGATCGACATTGCTTATCGCCGCGGCACGCTCGGCGGTGGGCTGGCCGGCGGCGATGCGATCGCGCACGTGGCGACCGCCGGCGATCAGGTGAGCCCCACGGCGGCCATGAGCGGCTCCGGGGAACTCGTGCTCGCCTGGCGCGGCCCCGATCCTTCGGGCAGTGGCGAGGAGGGCGAAGAAGCCGGGGCGATCTTCCTCCGTGGCTTCAAGGCTGATGGCTCCGCCGCGACCGGCGACGTGCGGGTGAACGGGAGTGACTACAACGATCTCGGCTCGCCCGACGTAGCCTTCATCGACTCGGGCGTCGCGGCCGTCGTGTGGCAGGTGGAGGGCCAGCAGGGGAGCGGCTCCGATGCGTTCGCCCGGCGGATGCTCGTCAACCTCGCCGCCGGAACCGTGACGCCGCTCTCCACGGCCGGCTTCGGCACGGGGGACTTCAGGCTCAACCAGACGACGCAGGGGCCGCAACGGGCGCCGAGCGTGGGGCTGGATGCCGATGGCGATCTGCTTGCGGCCTGGCAGACGCAGCATCAAGACGGCTTCAGCTGGGCCATCTTCGCGCGGCGATACGACTCGGGCGTTGACACGATTGGCAGCGAGTTCCTGGTGAATGCCGGCACGCAGCTCGGGCCGCAGATCGCCCCCGACGTGGCTGTGAGCGACGCTGGCCGGGCCGTCGTCGCCTGGATCGGGCCGGATGTGCCGGAGGCAGCTGAGGAAGGTGAAGGGGGCCATCGTCCCGCGATCCACTCGCGGTTCTTCGACGACGCCGGCGGCACCGCCGATGGCGGCGAGGTCGTACTCGCCACCTCCGTGGGCATCGAGGACAGCCGGGCCGCGGCGGCAACCGATGCGGCTGGCACCATGGTCGTGGTGTGGCAGAGCTGGCAGGGCCCGGGCGACGCCAGCGACTTCGGCATCTACGCCAAGCTGTTCCAGGCCAACGGCCGGTGGATCGACTTCAATGAAAACGGCCTTGACGACGACACGCTGCTCGTCAACACGTTCACCGCGGGCAGCCAGTCGCACCCGGCGGTGGCGATGGATGCGTCGGGCAATTTCGTGGTGGCGTGGGAGAGCGCACGGCAAGACGGCTCCGGCCGCGGCGTCTATGCCCGGCGGTACGACGCCTCACTCCAGGTGTGGGCGGATGCGACGGAGTTTCGGGTACACGAGGCCACTGCCGGCGACCAGTCGGCCCCTGCGATCGCCAGCGATGCTTCGGGCGGCTTCACGGTGGTCTGGCAGGGGCCCGATGCCGACGGCACCGGCATCTACCGCCGCCGGTATGCGGCCAATGGCACGCCGCTCGAGGGAGATACGGCCGTGAACGTTGCGACCGTCACGGACCAGGTTGCCCCCACGATCGGGATGAACGACGCGGGTGAGGCCGTGATCGCCTGGGTGAGCGGCCACAATGTCGGCGTCGATCCGCTCGATGCCGAGAAGAGCGTTTTTGCCCGCTGGTATGGAGCGGGAGGCACGCCGCTCGGCGGTCAGGAATTCCTCGTCCACGCCTACGTGAAGGATGCGCAGGAAAATCCCGCCGTCGATCTCGCTGCCAACGGCGATTTCGTGGTGGCCTGGCAGAGCATCAACCAGGAACGCAACGTCGACGATGGCATGGGCTCGAGTTGGGGTGTGTACGCCCGCCGATTCACCGTGAACAAGCCGGCCGGCACGGTTGCCTCGCCCCAGCCTCAGGAGTTTCGCGTGAACGGCACGACCGACGGGCCGCAGCGGTTCGCGGCGGTCGGCATGGACGACTCGGGGCGGTTCACAATCGCCTGGCAATCGATTCGGCAGGACGGCAGCAGCTGGGCGGCCGTGGCCCGCCACTACGAGGCCGACGGCACGCCTTCGGGCGCGGAGTCCGTCGCGAACACCTTCACGAACGGCCCGCAGATCCTGCCCGTCATCGCCCAGCGCGGGGCGGGGGATTTCACGGTCGTGTGGTCGGGGCAGGGCACCGGCCGCATCGAAGGCAACTGGGGGCAGCGCTATCGCTTCATTCGCGACGACTTCAACCGTGGCGACTTTCCGTCGCTCGGTCCGGAGTGGATCGTGCGCAGCGGCGACTTCGAGGTGCGGAGCAACGTAGCCGTCATCGAGTCGTCGCAGGCCCTCGCCCAGCTCATTGGCTCGAACCTGGCCGACGTGGCGGTGCAGGGCCGGATCACAATCGGCGGAGGCACCAAGACCACCGGCGGCCTGATCGCCCGCTCCAACGATGCCCGCAGGCCAACATACTACTGGGGCGGCATCCGCCAGCAGGGCGACCAGTTCGTCGCCGAGATCGGCCGGCGGGTGAGGGGCACTTGGAGGTCGATGGCGACCGCAACGCTGCCGGTAGGCCAGGGGCTCGTGCGGTTCGAGGTGATCGGCGACTCGCAGAAATTGTTCGTCGACGATGCTCTCGTGCTCGCCACGAATGACCGCACGATCACCGCCGCGGGCCGCATCGGGATCCAGGGAAACACGGAGGCGGCCTTCGACGACTTTACGTTCGCGGCGCTCCAGCGCGCGACGGCGCGGACGCCGTTCCGGGATCGGTTCGCCGTCACGGATGGAACGCAATTGAGCCGGTTCTGGGTCGAACGCGCCGGCAACTTCAGCGTGCAGGGGTATCGCGCGCGGGCCCGGTTCGGCGTGAACCTCGCCACCGTGAACACCGCCCTGCTCCAGGACATCGTCGCGGCCACGACCGTGAACGTCTCCGTGGTCGGATCACATGCCGGTGTGACGGCGCGGGTGACTGCCGACGGGAGGAAGATGTATTGGGGCGGCCTCGTGAATCGTAGCGGTGTGCTCTCGGCCGAAATCTGGCGGATCGACGGCGGCACGGTGAGGCGGCTCGCAGCGACGAGCGTCGCCGGCGCGACAGGCGCCGACCACGTGGTGGAGTTCGAGGTCGTGGGCACCACGCAGCGGCTGCGGGTCAACGGCACGGCCGTCGCCGAAACGGTCAACTCGAATCTCCGCCGTGCCGGGTTCGTGGGCATGCGGGCATCGGCCGGAGCGCAGCTGACACGGCTGCGGGTGGGCTGAGCGAACGAAGGGCCGGTCGTTGCCCGGTCGATGAGCCGTGCTACGTGCGTCTTGGCTTCGTGAATGGTGACAACTGACAGCGGTGTGCGAGTTGCGCCCAATAGAATTCATGTCGCTTCCCTGCGTATGCGCCGGGGCGACAGGAAGCTGATCGGCTGGGGCGTGGTGCCCGTGAGGGCGAGGTCGGCGAGGATTTCGCCGACGACGCTCGCGAACTTGAAGCCGTGACCGGAGAAGCCGGCCGCGATGGCGACCTGCGGATGCTCGGGGTGGAGACCGAGCACGAAGTGATGATCGGGCGACATCGTGTAGAGGCAGGTGGCGTGGGCTCGGCGGTCGCGGCCGAGAGCTGGCAGATGCGCCGCGATCCAGGACTCGATGCTGGACTGCTCTGCGGGATCGATCACGTGATCGACGGCGAGCGGATCAGTCACGACGCGGCCCCCCGTGTGTTCCGCGAGTTTCACGCCGCGGTCATCGAGGCCGGGAAAGCCGTAGAAGAACCCCGTCGGCGTGTCGAAGGCAAAGCAGGGGAGCGTGCCCGCGGCGAAGCCGGTGGCTGTGGCGGCCGGCGGGCCATACCAGAAGAGTGATTTCCGCAGCACGGTGAGTGGCACCTCGGGCAGCTGCAGGAGATCCGACGCCCAGGCGCCGGGGCAGAGCACGAGTCGTGCGGCCGCAAAGCTGCCGGCGTCGGAGTCGACGACGACAGCGTTTCCGGCCGACCGCCAGCCGTGGACGGTGACGCCTGCGCGGAGGTCGGCTCCGCGGGCGACGGCCTGCTCCGCGTGGGCCCGCACGCAGTCCTCCACGAAGAGATAGCCACCCTGCGGCTCGAAGACGACTCGCCAGTCGTGAGGAACACGAAACGCAGGCCAGCGGGCCTCGGCGTCTGCGGCCGTGAGCGTCTCGACGTCCAGGCCGTGGATCCGTGCCGACTCCAGCGCGCCCGGCACCACGTCGCCCGTCTCGGGGCCCGCCATCACGAGTCCCGACTCCACGAGCAGTCGCAGGCCGCTCGCCGCTTCGAGTTCGCGCCATGCGTCGTAGGCCCGCAGCAGGAGCGGCACGTAGTCGGGATGCTCGTAGTAGGCCTGACGGATCAGTCGCGTCTGGCCGTGGGAGCTGCCGCGGTCATGGGCGGGCGGGAACCGGTCGAGTGCGAGCACGCGGGCGCCGCGGCGGGCGAGATGGCAGGCGGCGGCAGTGCCCATGCCGCCGGCCCCCACCACGATCACGTCGAATGTCTGCATGGCGCGGTCGAAGTCAGCCAGTTTCGGTACGCTTCTGGCATGGATGCTACCACCCGTCGCACGGGCCTCGTCGTTTCCAGTGCCTTCGCCGAGCACCTCACGGGCTCCGGCCATCCCGAGCGGCCGGACCGCACGGCGGCGATCGTGGAGCGGCTCGAGGCTGATGGGCTGCTCGCTCGGGCCCGCATCATCGAGCCCAGGCTGGCTACGGACGACGACATCCTGCGCTGCCACACGGCGGCCTACCTCAAGATCGTGAAGGAAGACGTGGCGGATGGCGTGCAGCGGCTGTCCACCGGCGACACGCCGCTGTCGCCCAAGTCGCTCGACACGGCCCTGCTCGCGGCGGGGGGCGTGCTGGCGGCGGTCGATGCGGTGATGGACGGCAGTGTCGTGAACGCCTTCGCGGTGGTGCGGCCGCCGGGGCACCATGCGACGCCGAATCGGGGCATGGGCTTTTGTCTGTTCAACAACGTCGCGATCGCCGCCCGCTACGTGCAGGCGAAGCACGGCGTGAAGCGGGTGCTGATCGCCGACTGGGACGTGCACCACGGCAACGGCACGCAGGACATCTTCTATGCCGACGGCAGCGTGTTGTTCTTCGACACGCATCAGCATCCGCTCTACCCCGGCACGGGACAGGCGGCGGAGACGGGCGATGGCGCCGGCGAGGGCCGCACGCTGAACTGTCCGTTTGGGGCGGGGGCCGGGCGGGCGGAGATCGTCGGCGCGTTTCGCGACCGGCTCGTGCCGGCGGCGGATGCCTTCAAGCCGGAGTTCGTGCTCGTGTCGGCCGGCTTCGATTCACGGGTCGACGATCCGCTCGGCGGCTTTCGGCTGACGGACGCGGATTTTGCGGAGCTGACCGGCATCGTGAAAGAGATCGCCGCCCGGCATGCGGGCGGCCGGCTCGTCTCCACGCTCGAAGGGGGATACAACCTCGCGGGCCTGGCAGCCGCGGCGGCGAGCCACGTGCAGGCACTCATGGCATGAGGAGACGAGCATGAAGGCGGCATTCATCGAGCGGGTCGGGCCGCCGGAGGTGATCCAGTACGGCGACCTGCCGGACCCGCAACCCGGGCCGGGGCAGGTACTCGTGAAGGTGCGGGCCTGCGCGGTGAACCCGATCGACACGTACGTTCGCGCCGGCACCGTGGTGATGCCGCTCCCGGTTCCCTTCGTCGTCGGCTGTGACCTGGCTGGTGAGGTGGCTGCCGTCGGCCCTGGCGTCACGACGCTTGCCGTGGGCGACCGCGTGTGGGGCTCGAATCAAGGCGTGCTCGGCCGGCAGGGTACGTTCGCCGAACTGGCGGCCGTCGATGCCCAGTGGCTCTATCCGACGCCGGCCGGCGTGAGCGATCGCGATGCGGTGGCGGC
>JAPOJV010000211.1 GCA_029978085.1 bacterium | reverse complement strand
TCTCCTCTGTTTCGAGCTCGATCGAGTCGAGGTCGAGCTCTTTCCCAGCGCGGATGTCGCCGGTGAGGGTGCCGCAGGCGGGGCAGGCGAGGGGCTGAATCCCGGGCAGTGTCCGCTTCGCAGCGCACGTGGGGCACCAGACCGTGACCGGCACCTCGATGACGTGCAGGACGGCGGTCTCCAGCGGCGTGCCCTCGCGGACGAGGTCGAAGCTTAACCGCAGGGCGTCTTCGTGGACGCAGGCGAGGCGGCCGATGCGGAGCGTGACAGCGGCGACCCGGTGGGCAGCCGCGGCCCGGCAGTGCTCCGCCGCGAGTTCCACGACCCGGCTGGCGATCGAGAGTTCGTGCATCGGTGGATCCCGTCACGAGCGCCGCCGCGGCCACGTGTCGCGTCGGCGTCGATTGTATGCGGGAGGTCCACTATCCCCCGGCTTGCGCTGGGGGCTTTTATTGAGGCTGACATACAAGCCCTGAGCGTGAGCGAAGGGATCTCGTGGCGGAAGTCGCGGCCGCGAGCGACTCGCATTCTGGGGGGCGCCGCGCGTAGAGTTCCGCCAGTCGCATACGGGCGACGGATGCCGGGGAGGCATAGGGCAGGGGGGCTCGAACGTGCGCGCAGCGAGGCGCTCGAAAGAGGTCGCTCATGTCCTCCGAGATCGTCGCCCTCGAAACTGTCGCCTTGTCCGCCACGGCTCTGTCCGTCGGCGCGATCCACACGCTACTCGGCCCTGATCACTACGTGCCCTTCGCGGCCATGTCGCATGCGGGGGGCTGGTCGGCGGGCAAGACGCTCCGCGTGACGGTGGCCTGCGGCCTCGGACACGTGGCCGGCTCCGTCGCGTTGGGCCTGCTCGGCCTCGCGGTCGGCGTGGCTGTGCTGAAGCTGGAGCTCGTGGAAGCGATCCGAGGTGACGTGGCCGGCTGGATGCTCGTGGTGTTCGGAGCGGCGTATCTCGCCTGGGGGCTCGTCGTGGCGGTGCGGCGGCATGGCCATGCGCACCCGCACATCGCTTCCGATGCAACGACCGTGGCCGACGGTGCCTGGACCCCCTGGCTCCTGTTTCTCGTCTTCGTGTTCGGCCCCTGCGAGCCGCTGATCCCACTGCTCATCTACCCGGCGGCACAGGCCAACGGCTTCGCCGTCGCGGCGGTCGTCGCGGCGTTTGCCGCGGCCACGGTGGGCACGATGGTGGTGGCGGTGCTGGTGATGCGGTACGGCGCGGCGGTCGCGCGGGTGCCGCGGCTGGAACGATTTTCCCACGCACTGGCCGGCCTCGCGATTCTCGCCTGTGGCCTGCTCGTGAAACTGGGATTGTGATTCGACACATGGGAAGGAGGCGATCATGGCCACGCTCCTCTGGCTGCAGGGCGGTGCCTGCAGCGGCAACACGATGTCGTTCCTCAACGCCGAGGAGCCGAGTGCCTGCGATCTCGTGACCGACTTCGGCATCGACGTGCTCTGGCACCCGTCGCTCGGCCTCGAACTCGGCGACCAGGTGAAGGCCCTTCTGGACGATGTCGTGTCGGGCCGGCGGCCGCTCGACATCTTCGTGTTCGAGGGCACCGTGATCCGGGCGCCCCACGGCACGGGACGATTCAACATGTTCGCCGACCGCCCGATGAAGGACTGGGTGGCCGAGATCGCGGGCGTGGCCAACGCCGTCGTCGCCCTCGGCGACTGCGCCTGCTGGGGCGGCATCCCGGCGACGGCGCCCAACCCCTCCGACAGCATCGGCCTGCAATACCTCAAACGGCATCGCGGCGGCTACCTCGGCGAGAACTTCCGCTCCAAGTGGGGCCTGCCGGTGATCAACATCTCCGGCTGCCCGGCCCATCCCGACTGGGTGACGCAGATTCTGGTGGCGATCGCCAGCGGCCGGGCGAAGGACGTGGCCCTCGACGACCTGCAGCGGCCGCAGACGTTCTTCACGACGTTCACGCAGACCGGCTGCACGCGGGTGCAGTTCTATGAATACAAGCAGGACACCCGCGAGTTCGGCCAGGGTACGCGAAACGGCTGCCTGTTCTACGAGTTCGGCTGTCGCGGCCCGATGACCCGCTCGTCATGCAACAAGATCCTCTGGAACCGGCAGTCGTCGAAGACCCGCGCGGGCATGCCCTGCCTGGGCTGCACCGAGCCGGAGTTTCCCTTCTACGACCTGATGCCGGGCACCGTGTTCAAGACGCAGAAGATCGCCGGCGTGATCCCGAAGGACCACCAGACCGGCACCGGTCAGCTCACGTATCTGGCCCATGCCGCGGCCGCGAAGCTCGCGGCGCCGGACTGGACGAAAGAAGACCTCTTCGTGGTGTGATCCCACCGCCCTTTTCTGGAGTGCACTCATGGCTACCGTGGCAGCCGAGCCGAAGGCGATCCGGATCAGTCCGCTGGGCCGGGTCGAAGGAGATCTCGACCTCCGCATCGAGGTGACGGACGGCGTCGTCACCAACGCCTGGACCGAAGCGAGCATGTTTCGCGGCTTTGAGATCATTCTTCGCGGCAAGGATCCGCAGGCGGGACTCGTGGTCACGCCGCGGATCTGCGGCATCTGCGGCGGCAGCCATCTCTACAAGGCCTGCTACGCGCTCGACACCGCCTGGCGGACGCACGTGCCGCCCAACGCCACGCTCGTCCGCAACATCTGCCAGGCCTGCGAGACGCTGCAGTCGATCCCGCGGTGGTTCTACGCACTCTTCGCCATCGATCTCACGAACAAGAACTACGCCTACGCGCCGGACTACGCCGAGGCGGTGAAGCGGTTCACGCCGTTCACGGGCACGAGCTACGAGCGGGGTGTGACGCTCTCGGGCAAGCCGGTGGAGGTGTATGCGATCTTCGGCGGTCAGTGGCCGCATTCGAGCTTCATGGTGCCCGGCGGCGTGATGTGCGGGCCTACGCTCTCCGACGTGACGCGGGCCACGGCGATCCTCGACAACTGGAAGCGGGAGTGGCTGGAGACCCACTGGCTCGGCTGCTCCGTCGAGCGGTGGCTCGAGAACAAATCGTGGGATGACGTGCTCGCCTGGGCCGAGGAGAACGAGAGCCAGCGAAACTCCGACTGCGGCCTGTTTCTGCGACACGGACGGGCGATCGGCCTCGACCGGTTCGGCTTTGGCTGCGGCACGTTCCTCGCCACCGGCACCTATTTCCAGCCCGACCTCTACGAGCACCCGACGATCGAGGGCCGCAACGACGCTCTCATCAATCGCTCCGGCGTCTATGCCGGCGGCCAGTACCACGACTTCGACCAGCTCCATGTGCGGGAGAGCACGGCCCATTCGTTCTATCGTGGCGATACCTACCTCCATCCCTGGGACGGCCAGACCGACCCGATCGATCCGGCCGAGGGACACAAACAGGGCAAGTACAGCTGGGCGAAGAGCCCGCGGTACGAGATTCCTGGCGTTGGGCCGACGCCACTGGAGGCGGGGCCGCTGGCCCGGCAGGTGATCGCAGGGCGGCCGGGCGCGGCGGCCCACCAGGATCACGATCCGCTCTTCCTCGACGCCGTGCAGAAGGCCGGGCC
>JAPOJV010000099.1 GCA_029978085.1 bacterium | reverse complement strand
TGGCACGAAGAACCGCTGGATGAACTGCGGCGAGAATCCGCGGGCGGCAAGTTCCTCGCGGGCCGTGCGTTCGACCGCGCCAGTGACCGCACCGGGATCGAGCCGCCCCGCGCGGAAGTCGCGAATCACCTGGCCGCGCAGGCGGGCCGTTCGCAGGCCGTCGGCGATGCCGACCGTGCCATCGAGCACACCCGAGATCGCAGCCAGCGGCCGCCGCCATGGATCCGCCACGCGTCGCAGCCGGTCTCCCTCGGCGATGACCGCGCCCGGCTCGAAGGCCCCGAGCCGCAGGGCGGCAAGATCGAGCTGGCGGCGGCCTTCGGGATAGGCGTCGTTGTAGACCTGAAAGCCGTGATCGATGCGAAACCCGTCGACGGTGTCGGTCGCCACGCGACCCCCGATGCGATCGGCAGCCTCGATCACGGTAACCCGTCTTCCGGCGGCGACGAGCGTGCGGCCGCAGGCGAGGCCCGCCAGGCCGGCGCCGACGATGATGCACTCGGGGCTCGTCATGGCGTCTCCGCCCTGTCGTCGAGCACGCGGTTCAGCCAGCGGCCCGCTGCCAGGCCGCTCGACGCCGCCCCCTCGACCCGTGGGCCGGCGAAGGCGTCTCCGCAGCAGGCGATCGGTGGTGACTGTGAGACGGCCACCACCGGCTCCGGCAGAACCGTGGTGGGCAGGGCGAACTTCCAGCGATGCAGCGATCGCTCGACGACGGCGGTCTCCGGATCGCCGTCGATCCACGGGCGAACCGCGTCGAGCAACAGCTCCATCACGGCGTCGGGTGGCATGTCGAAATGTTCGCGACTGAATGTGCCGGTGGCATGCGCCGTGAGGGCGGGGACGGGCGAGATGCCCTTGCGCTGGTTGTCGGCGAGCCAGGCGATCGGCCCTCCGCCCTCGACGGCGAAGTGCATCCCGCCGGGCTCGGGCACGAGGCTCGGCCGATCGAGCACGAGCATGAGGGCGAAGCAGGGATCGTAGGCCACGGCTTCGAGCTGCCGCAGCGTCTCGGCGGGCACCACGTCACTCGCCCCACGACACATGCCGCCGGCCTGCATCAGGTCGAGGGCCTGCGGCACCGGCGCGGTGATCACGGCGGCGGCAGCAGTGAGCGATTCCGCACGGCCGTCGGACGTGTTCAGCGACACCCGCACCCGACTCCCGTCCACGGCCACCGCAGTGACCTGCCCGCCGGTGCGGATGTCGCACCGGCCGGCCAGATCGCTCGACATGAGCTCGTTCACCAGCCACTTGGGCAGATCGGTCATGCCCCGGGTGCCCCGCCACCGCGCATGGCCGTCGCCCACCGCGACGTCGGAGCCGAGGCTGCCATCACGTGCGAACCCGTGGCACCAGGTCTGCACCGCGGCATCATCGTTGGCCGCCGTCACGATCGCCCCGAAGGCCCGGCCGCGCACCGTGAAGAACTGTGCGCCGTGGTCGCACACGGCATCGCCCAGCCGCCGCGTGGCCATCCGGCCGCCGATGCCGCGCGACTTCTCGAGCATGAGCACTCGGCGGCCGGCGCGAACGAGTTCGCCCGCGGCGCACAGGCCGGCGATTCCGGCGCCGATGACGATCACGTCCAGATCGCCGCCTTCGGCCGCACTCATCTCGGGCCCGGCGGCTCAGCCGCCGCCTCCGCTGACAGGCGGAAACAAGAGCCGCATCGGCTCCGCGACGCACGGCATGCGACTCGACGCGAGCACCTCACCGGCACCGCAGCCGGCCATCACGCCTGCCGTCTCGGCCATCGCCCGCACCCGCGGGAACACATGGGCCTTCTCCGCCGGAAACTGTGAGGCATAGCAGGCGATCGACGCGAGCTTGGTCTCCAGGTGGGCCGTGATGTCGACCACGAGCGGCCAGTGGCCGTGCGGCACGGCCGGCAGGCCGGCGAAGAGAAAGTAGGTGAGGAACTGCGGCACCGTGTGCACCGGGAGGCCGGCGAACGTGTCGTCCCACTTCGTGAGCCGCGAATAGAAGACGGCGGCCTCGGTGATCGCCACCGCCTGCGCGTGGTCGGGAGAGGCGAGTGGCGTCTTGTCGCCGAGGCCGAGCACGAGCCGGGGCCGCCAGCGGCGAAACACCTGCGCCAGCGCCACCCGCACCTCGAACGAGTCGAAGAGCCGGCGATTCGTGAAGCCGAGGTTCTCGCGGTGCATCACGCCGAGCGCCTTCGCCGCCGCGTCGGCCTCGGCCAGCCGCTCGGCCGGCCCGCTCGACCGCGGCGTCGGCTCGCCGTCGGTCAGATCGACGATGCCCACCCGAAAACCCTGGGATGCCAAGACCGCGAGCGTGCCACCGCAGCCGATCTCGACATCGTCGGGGTGGGCGCCCACCGCGATCACGTCGAGAGGAGAGGGGAGGTCGGCCATGGCGTCAGGCTGTCGCGGGCTTCGTGGCCGCGATCAGGAACACCGGATTGATCGACTCGAACCGGATCCGGTCGAGCTGCTCGATGCCCCGGGCGATGTTCACCATCCAATACGCCGCATCTCCCGACTGCGACCGGAGGAAGGCGTGCACGGCCGCGAGATTCTCGATGCTGTTGCAGGCGGTCACGAGTCGTCCGCCCGTCTTGAGCCGCTTCCACGCCTCGGCCACGAGCATCGATACGTCGCGGCCGCTACCGCCGACATAGATCGCATCGGGGTCGGGCAGGCTCGCCCAGGCCTCGGGCGCGCGGCCGAGCACAGGCTTGAGGTTCGTGACGCCGAACCGAGTGGCGTTCTCTCGGATCAGGCCGTGGTCGTCTGGATCCATCTCGATCGCATACGCCGCGCCGCTGCTGGCGAGCCTGGCCGCTTCGACGGCCACCGAGCCGCTGCCGGCGCCGACGTCCCAGACGACGCTGCCGGGCCGCAACTCGAGTTCGGCCAGAGCGAGCGCCCGGACCTCGGCGGGCGTGAGCAGCCCCCGCTTGGGACGTGACTGAAGGAACGACTCGTCGGGGTTGCCGAACACGCGGTGCCCCACCTGCCCCGGCGCGTCGGCCGCACGGGCTTTCCGCACGAGGATCATCACGTTGAGCGGACCGAACGAGTCCCTGGCAATGTCGGCGAGGCTCCCCTGCGTCACCCGCTCGTCGGGTGAGCCGAGGTTCTCGCACACATACGCCTGAAAATAGTCGATGCCCTCGTCGAGCAGAGCCCGGGCCACGGCTGCCGGTGGCCATTGTTCGCTCGTGAACAGCCCCGCCGTTTCACTCGACCGCACCCGGTCGATGACCCGTTCGATCGACTGGCCGGCGAGGTTGGCGAGGAAGGCGTCTTCCCACGACTCCTTCACGCGGGCGAACGCCAGCTGCATGCTGCTGACGTGCGGCACCACCTCGAACCGATCCTTGCCGAGCTTCGTGCAGACGAACCGGGCCGTGCCGTAGAAGAGTGGATCTCCCGACGCGAGCACGACCATCCGCTTGCCCGCGGACGCCTCGATTCTGTCGACGAGGTCATCGAGGCTCGCGGCAGTCTCGAGTCGGCTGCGGAGCGGAGCCGGGAGGAGCGGCGCGCACGACTCGGGGCCGAGCAGCACGTCGGCTGCCTCGACGATCCGCCGGGCGTGCGCAGTGATCCCCTCGACGCCGTCGTCGCCGATTCCGACGATGTGCACCTTCTCCGCAGCCACCACGTGAATGTCCTTCTCCGGGGGCGGCGGGCCGCATCCCGACGGGCGTTGAACTGGGCTCTGACGACCTTCCCGATAGCGGCGAAGGCCGCCGCTTCTCAGGAAAAGGTGTCAGGCCTGGAACGAGCTGCCGCAGCCGCAGCTCTTCTTGGCATTGGGATTGTTGAACGTGAAGCCCCGCTTGTCGATCCCTTCATGGAAATCGAGCGTCGTGCCGTCGAGAAACAGGTCGCTCTTCTTGTCCACGACCACGGCCACGCCGTGCTGGTCGGTCTTGGTGTCGGCCTTGGGATCGAAGGCCGTATCGAAGCCGAGCGAATACTGGAACCCGCTGCAGCCGCCGCCGGCGACGCCGACGCGGAGCACCGTGGCCGGATCGAGCTTCTGATCCGTGATGATCTTCTTGACTTCGCTGGCAGCCTTTTCCGTGAGCGTGACCGACATGGCGTGAACTCCTCCTGCTGTGAACGGCTCCGGGGAAATATCGCAGCCCGGGCTGTGGAAATATTAGCCCGCCCCGCCCCGCAGGCAAAGCCCACGCAATTCGGCCACACCCGCGGCCACGCGGTCGGCGGCCACGTCGATCTCGGCGGTCGTCGTGAACCGCGAGAGCCCGAACCGCACGCTTGCGCGGGCCTCGTCGTCGGTGAGGCCGAGCCCGAGCAGCACGTGGCTCGGCCGCGGGCTCTCCGCCGAGCAGGCGCTGCCGGAGCTCGCAGCCAGGCCGGCGGCAGACAGCGCCGCCAAGAGCGACTGGCCGTCGACACCTGGAATCCGCACATTGAGGTTGTTGGCGAGCCGCACGAAGGCGTCGCCTTGATCCGTCGCATCGACCGCGGGGCCGTTGACGGCGATCCCGGGGACCGTCGCTTCGAGCCGGCTCCAGAGCCGGTCGCGCAGCCCGCGAATCCGCGGCACGTCATCCGCGAGACCGTCATTCGCCAGTTGGGCCGCCATCGCCAGCCCCACGATGGCCGGCACGTCGAGCGTGCCGCTCCGCAGGCCGCGCTCCTGGCCGCCGCCATGCACGAGCGGCTCCAGCCGCACGGCCCGGCCGCGGCGTCTGACGTAGAGCGCTCCAGCCCCCTTCGGTCCGTGAAACTTGTGGCCGGAGAAGCTCGCCAGATCGGCGGCCAGCGCATCGACATCGACCCGCATCCGCCCCATGGCCTGCGCGCAATCGACGTGCAGCAGTGCGCCACGGGCGTGCGTCCGTTCCGCGATCGCGGCCACGTCCTGCACCACGCCGATCTCGTTGTTGGCCAGAAGCACCGCCACGAGGAACGTGTCGGGGCGGAAGGCGGCTTCCAGATCGGCGAGCCGAATCCGCCCCGGAATGCCGTCGCCGTCCTGCTGGCCGACGACCGGCAGCCGCGTGACCGCCACGCCCGTGCGTTCGAGGTGCTCGAGCGGATCGAGCACGGCGTGGTGCTCGGTGGCGATCGTGATCACGTGGCCGCGGCGGCCCTCGGTCAGCAGGCGGGCCGCCGAGCCGAGCAGCGCGAGATTAGCACTCTCGGTGGCCCCGCTGGTGAACACGATTTCGCGGGCCGTCGCGCCGACGGCTGCGGCAAACGTGTCCCTCGCAGTGTCCACGGCCGCGCGGGCTTCGCGGCCCAGGTCATGCGTCACGCTGCCGGCGTTGCCGTAGTGGTCGGTGAGCCACGGCAGCATCGCCTCCAGCACCCGCGGGTCGAGCCGCGTGGTCGCGTGGTTGTCGAGATAGATCAGGGCCGGAGGGGCTGACATGGCGTCAGCCAAGTCTACCCTCGGCGAGGGCGTCGAGCGTGATCTGCGACCAGGTCTCGAACCGCTCGCGATCGGCCAGCAGGGCGTCGAGCGTATCGAAGCCACACTCCACGAGCTCGCTCTCCCGCGACGCCACCTCGGGCCGCTCCACGTCCAGGATGTGCACGATCCCGAGGTGCACGCTCCCCACGGCATTGGAGTCGTCGTTGATGAGCCCGACGCAGCGGCCCTGCCAGCCGCCTGCGATCGCGATCTCCTCGGCCAGCTCGCGACGCATGCCCGCCTCGTACGAGGTGTCGTCGCCATGCTCGCCGTCGGTGCTCGAGATGTGGCCGCCGATCCCGACCGATCGCTTGGCCCGCAGCCGCTTCTCGCTCTGGCCGCCGCCGCGGGTGTAGGCGAAGTAGTGGGTCGCTCCGGCCGCATCCTTCCAGGCGAGCACGCAGTAGGGAATCAGCTGCTTGAACGACGGGTCGTCCTCGACGCTCGCCCGTGGCCGCCACGACGTGTGCCGTGGATCGAGCAGCACGGGCAGGTAGGCGGCCGTGTCACCGCAGAACCCCTGAAAGGCGCCTACTTCGTCGAACAAGGCCCGGGGCACCACGAGCACGTCTTCCTGAGGCAATTCCGACATCGTTCTCTCCTGGACGGGTTGCGGCAGCATATCGGGCGGGCGCGGCCGCGCACACCATCACACGATGAGCATCGCGTCGCCGTAGCTGAGAAACCGATACCGTTCGCGGGTCGCCTCGGCGTAGGCCCGGGCGATGAACTCCCGCGAGGCGAACGTGCTCACGAGCACCATGAGCGTCGTCCGCGGCATGTGGAAGTTGGTGAGCAGGCAGTCGACGGCGTGAAACCGGAACCCGGGCCGGATGAAGAGATCCGTCGGCCCCGTGAAGGCCGCGACCCGGCCCGAGCGGGCCGCCGTTTCGAGCGTCCGCATCGCCGTGGTGCCGACCGCGACCACACGACCGCCGCGGGACTTCGTCCGCTCGATCGCGGCGACCGTCTCGGGCGGGCAGACACACCACTCGGCATGCATCTCGTGGTCGTCGAGCGATGCTGCCGTGATCGGCCGGAACGTGCCGAGCCCCACGTGCAGCGTGACCGTCGCCCGTTCGACGCCGCATGCAGCGAGCCGCGTGAACAGCTCGGCGGTGAAGTGCAGGCCCGCCGTGGGGGCCGCCGCGGAGCCAGCCTCGCGGGCGAACACGGTCTGATACCGCTCGAGGTCATCGAGCTGCTCGTGGCCGCCGCGGATGTAGCCCGGCAGGGGCACGCGGCCCACACGGGCGAGCACTTCTTCGGCCGGCGCGGCGACCACCGGTCGTGCCAGCCACGCCCCGCCTGCGGCGCGACCGACGAGCTCGATCTCGACATCATCTGCCGCGTCGGCGACGCGGCTCGTCAGCCGCACCCGCTCGCCCGTCTCGGGCCGACCGCGGGTCTGGGCCAGCACGACCCAGTCGCCGGCATCGGCCCCGTGCTGCTCAACCCGCAGAAAGAGTCCCTCCCATTTCCCGCCCGTCCGCACCCGGTGGCCGACGAGCCGCGCGGGCACCACCTTCGTGTCGTTCACGACGACGAGGTCGCCCGGCGCGAGCAGGTCGGGCAGGTCGCGGACATGCCGGTGCGTGAGCCCGCCGGTTCGGCGGTCGACGACGAGCAGCCGCGCCGCCGCCCGCTCGGCCAGCGGCTCCTGGGCGATCAGCTCCGGCGGGAGGTCGTAGTCGTAGAGGTCGGCGTCGCCCATCCGCACCAGCCTACCTGCTACAGTGGCGAGGATGGATCCAGCCTCCATACATACGAGCGTTCTCCCCGCGGAGGTGATGTCGTACCTCGCCATCGAGCCCGGCATGCGGGTGGTGGACGGCACGCTCGGCGGCGGCGGCCACACCCGGCTCTTCGCAGCGGCCGTCGGGCCGTCGGGCCAGGTGATCGCGATCGACCGTGACCCCGCCGCGATCGACCGCGGCGCCCGCGAACTGGCGGGGCTGCCCGTGCGGTTCGCCCAGGCCAACTACTGCGACCTGCCGGAGGTGCTCGACGCCTTGGCCATCGACCGCGTCGATCGCGTGCTGCTCGACGTCGGCCTGTCGAGCGATCAGCTCGCCGACGACACCCGCGGCTTCTCGTTCGATTCCGACGGCCCACTCGACCTGCGGTTCGATCCGACCGAGGGCGAGCCGGCCTGGAGGATCGTCAACCGCATGCGGCCCGAGAGCCTTGCGGACATTATTTACGAGTTCGGCGAGGAGCGGTTCAGCCGCCGGATCGCCCGCCGGATCGCGGCGGTGCGGGAGAAGGAGCCGATCAAATCGGCCCGCGACTTTGCCCGCGTCGTAATGTCGGCCATCCCGCGGCAGCATCCGCCGCCGCGGATCCACCCGGCCACCCGCACGTTCCAGGCCCTCCGCATCGCCGTCAACCAGGAGCTCAAGTCGCTGCGGATCGCCTTGGAGCGAATCCCCACCCGGCTCACCCCGCAGGGGCGGCTGGCCGTCATCTCGTTCCATTCATTGGAAGACCGGCTCGTCAAGGAGGCGTTTCGCAACCGACAGGTCTGGGAAAACCTCACCGCGTCGCCTGTGGAAGCGGGCAACGAGGAGGTTCTGCGCAATCCGCGCAGCAGATCGGCCAAGCTCCGCGCCGCCCAGCGGCTGTGAGCCGTATGGACCAGCCGGGGCGGGTTTCGCCGCCGCCGACCGCTCTGGCGGCCCGGCCCGGTTTTCAGCAGAATCCCGCCCCCGGCGCCCCTGGTGCGCCTCCACTCCGCCTGCATGCCATGGGACGCGAAACGAAAATCCTGCTCGGGCTGCTCGGCCTGCTGGCGGGCGTGTTCGTGGGCGTCTTGTCGATGAAGCTGTTCGTGCCGCGGCCTCCCGACGGCGCCGGCCCCGACATCCACGCAGGCCACGAGTTCGTGGAGACGCAGCAGGTGGTCGAGCCGCCGGCGCTCACCCCACGCGCCTGGGATTTCGCCGCGGCGCCGCCGCTGGTGTCTGACAACGCCGCGCCTCCTCCGCCCGCGGCTACCGACGCGATGCCATCGGCCACCACGGAACCGCGCGAATTCATGCCGCCCCCCGCGGCCAGCGACGACCTGCTCGGGCCCCCGCCCGACGCACTCGCCGTCGAGCCCCCGCGGTCACGGTTCTCGGTGCAGCCTGCTGCTGCCGTCGAGCCGGTCGCCGCAACCGAATCCGCTGGGCCAGAGACCGAGCACGCGGCTGTCGTCCCACCGCCGGCTGACGACCTGGAAGGCACCGCGTCCCGATCGCCGGTCGCGGACGCACCGCCCCCCGCCCGGGATCCCTTCGTCGCTCGCACCGCGTGGGAGGAGCCCATTGCTGCCGTCCCTTTCGATGCCCCGCCGGCAGCACTGGCCGGTTCGCCTGTCGTGGCCGGCGGCCGCCACACGGTGCAAGCCGGCGAGTCGTGGTGGTCGCTAGCGGAGCAGGCCTACGGCGACGGCCGTCTCTACCGCGCGCTCTTCGCCTGGAACCGCGTGCTCGACCCACGGGTGGCGCTCGCGCCGGGCACGGTCCTGGAAATTCCACCGCTGCCGAAGCTCGAGGCGGCATGGCCCAAGCTCATGCCGCACCGAGGCCCATGAACCGCGGCGGGGTCTCGGGCTGGGGACGCCGACGATCCGCTGAAGCAAAACGCCCATCTGAAAGGCGCACGGCTTGAAGGCGATCCGTGCGCACAAGTGGCTGCTGAAGACTGGCCTGGGACGGCCCGGTGGTGCCTCTGCTCGACAGCCGGCCACGAGCGGCCGCTGCGGCCCTGCCCAACATCCACAACGGGTCGTCTGGTAGTGGCAACCGCACGACGCGAACTGGATTCACGCGGCAGTCAGGCACGCCGTGACCTGTTTTCCGGTCACAGCGTGACCGGGCTACCGTGACCGGACTACCGTGACCGGACTACCGTGACCGGACTACCGTGACCGGACTACCGTGACCGGGCCTACTTCGCGCCGAACTTGTAGGCCGTGTTCTTCGGGTCGAAGTCGCCGTCGGTGAGGCCGTTGTTCACCTTCACGTTCATGTAGGTGTATTCCTCCATGAGCACGGGCTGGCCGCCGGCTTCCTGCGGCCAGTCGTAGGCCTCGTAGCGGATCGGGATCGTGTATTCATCGTCGATGAACACGCGGGCCAGGTGGAAGCGGAAGTTCCGCCGCGGCACGGGATGCGTCACCTGGATGCAGGTGCAGATCCGACCGTTCACCTTGGCATTGGGGAAGAAGTTGACGTCGCACTCGCCGAACTGCTTGTCGTGCTCGGCCACCTCGACGAGGCGGCGGGCCAGGTTCTCCACGCCGATCTCGGTGATCGCATAGCGGTTGCCCTGCATGGCGAGCATGCTCTGGGGCTTGAGCGAGACGGTGCCCACCATCGCCCGCACGCCACTGCCCGCGTGGGCCAGCATGTTGCCGTCGTTCTGCCCTTCGACATAGATCACCTCCTGCCCCTTCACCGTTTCCGGCGCGAGGAAGTAGAGGTAGACGCTGAACGGTTCATGGCGGACCTTCGCGAACATGTACTCATGCTCGCCGAGTTTGCCGTCGATCCGCTCCCGCTTCACGACGGTGCAGGTGTAGTCTTTGATCTTGGACCGCAGCTCACCGAGCCCCTTCCGGGCCAGGTCGAGGGCGGGCTGCAGCGGATGCACACCGACCGCCGCGGCGCCGGCATCACCGGCATTGGCATTGCCCTGGGCGACGTCGCCGTTGGGGATGAGCCCGGGGCCCTGGTTGCCGGAAGCCGGCTGGGAGGGGATCGCCGCCTGCTGGCCGCGGGCCGCAGTCAGGCCCAGCACACACACCGTCGCCGTCAGTACGACGCCCGTCATCCGCACGAAACGCATCGCCATCCCTCCATGGATCGCAGCCAGGCCAAACGCTGCCGGGCATCCCGCCCGACACCGTGCCGTCGTTCGAGTCTGTATCGCCCTGCGGACCGCCCCGCATGAGTGGCCGCATGCACAGGCCGGACGAACGGCATACCCGGACCGAGCGGGCGGAGCATAGCGGGGCATCCCGAGCCCCTGCCATGCCACTTTTCGGCCGCTTTTCCAGCCTGGCGCCGCTCCTGCCCGCACGGGAATCGGGCGGCTTGCCCGCGGGAACCCCGCCAACCATGCTCGTGGCAGGTCGATTGCCGCCTCCGCCCCGCCATCTGCCGGTCGCCATGCCCGCCCCGCCCCTCGTCCCCATCCCCGGCGCCACCCCCGAGACCCCGCACATCGCCCGGATCGAGTCGCAGCCGTTCGGCGAGAACAGCTACGTGCTGTTTCGACCCGGGAGCCAGGAGTGCGTGATCGTCGACCCTGGTTTCGAGCCCGAGGCGATCGTGGCGGACGTGGAGCAACGGGGGCTCGTTCCCCAGGCGATCCTGCTCACGCATGGCCACTCCGACCACATCGCAGGCAACGCCGCCCTGCTTGCCCGCTGGCCCGGCCTGCCGATCTGGATCGGTCGCCACGATGCCCCGAAGCTCACCGACCCAGAGGGCAACCTCTCGGCCCCCTTCGGCCTGCAGCTGGTGAGCCCGCCGGCTGATCGGCTGCTCGACGACGGCGAGACCATCACCGTGGCCGGCCTCACGTTCGAGGTTCGCGAGATTCCCGGGCACTCCCGCGGCCACGTCGTCTACGTGGTGCACGCCTCAACCCCGCCGCTCGTCGTGGGCGGTGACGTGCTGTTTCGTGACGGGGTCGGCCGGGCCGACTTCGCCGATGGCG
>JAPOJV010000232.1 GCA_029978085.1 bacterium | reverse complement strand
GGCCGCCGACTTCACGACCGTGCCCACCTCGGCGAGCCGCGCCTCCAGGCGCTGAACCGCGCCCGAAAAAAGCTCCGACTTCTCCCGGCTCCGGTCATTGGCTCCCGTGCCGGCCTTCGGCGTCCGCTTGGTGGTCCGCGTCTGCTGGGCATAGAGGTCGCGCCACTTGTCGCGGAGCGTGCGGGCCTGGCCGATCGCGGCCTGCAATTCCGCCCGGCCCGCCGCAGCGATCTCCTTGCCGATGCTCGAATCGAACACCTTGCGCTCGGCGGCGGTCAGCATCGCGCGAATCGTCTTGAGATCGAACCCATCGACGGAAGCCTTGGCCATGAAGATCACCTCGTGGAGTTGAAACGAACTGACGGAAAAAGGTCGCGTGGCAGAATGTACCAGTTGGATCGGATTGTAGGCGCCGGCAGTTCAACAAATCCTGGGCAACTGCTCACCGATCGGCATCGGGATCACGCGGCTGCCGCCGATCGCCGTCCGCATCACCACCCTGCCGGGATGCCGATCGACCACGCGGCCGAGCACCGCCGCTCGCCTCCCATACTCATGGGACCGGAGCGCGGCCAGCCCCATTTCCGCAGCCTGCCCCGGCACGATCGCCAGCAACTTGCCCTCGTTGGCGACGAGCAGCGGATCGAGCCCGAGGATCTCGCAGGCACTGGCGACCGCCGGAGCCACCGGAATCGCCCCCTCGTCGATCTCGATGCCGAGCCGGGCCTGCCCCGCGATCTCGTTGAGGCTCGTGGCGACGCCGCCGCGGGTCGGGTCGCGGAGCATGCGCACGCTCGGGCAGGCGGCGAGCAGGGTGGCTACCAGATCATGCAGTGGCGCCGTGTCGCTCGCGATCTCCGCGTCGAACCCCAGCCCCTCGCGAACGCTCATGATCGCCATGCCGTGATCCGCGAGCGTGCCGCTCACGAGCACGGCGTCCCCCGGCCTGATTCCCTCGGGGCCGAGCCCGATCCCCGCCGGCACGACGCCGATCCCCGCCGTATTGATGTAGCAGCCGTCACCGTGCCCCCGCTCCACCACTTTCGTGTCGCCGGTCACGATCTCCACGCCGGCCAGTCGCGCCGCCGCCGCCATCGCCCCGACCACGCGAGTCAGCTCCGCGATCTCGAATCCCTCTTCGATGATGAACGCGGCACTGAGCACCGCTGGCCGAGCCCCGCTCATCGCCAGGTCGTTCACCGTGCCGTTGACGGCGAGATCACCGATCGAGCCCCCGGGGAAGAAAAGCGGCCGCACCACGTAGGAGTCGGTCGAGAACGCGAGCCGGCCGCCTGTCGCGACCGCGCCGTTCAGGTCGAGCACGCTCGAATCCCCGAGTCGGGCGAGCACGGGGTTGCCGTACGCCGGCACGAACAGGCCGTCGACAAGCTCTCGCGAGAGCTGCCCGCCCCCGCCGTGGCCGAGCACGACGCGCTCCCCGCCCCGCAGTGGCGTCGGGCAGGCCACACGCGAGAAATCGGGGGCGATCATCGTGGCATTCACGGACTGCTCGATGCGCACGCAAGCCTCCCCGCGTTGAAGTAGGCCGCGCAGGCGCCTTCACCCGACACCATCGTCGCTCCGAGCGGCGTCCGCGGCGTGCACTCGCGGCCAAAGGCCGGGCACTGATTCGGCTTGAGCGCCCCCTTGAGCACGTCGCCGGCCCGACAGAGCGGCGACTCCGTCGCGTGAATCTCAGCCACCGGGAATCGCTCCTCCGCATCGAACTCGCGATACCCGCGGGCCAGCCGCCAGCCGCTGGCCGGAATCGTGCCGATGCCCCGCCACGCACGATCGACCGGCTCGAACACCTCCGCGAGCACCGCCTGAGCCGCCTCGTTGCCCCGTTCCGTGACCACCCGCGAGTAGGCGTTCTCCGACTCGGCCCGCCCCGCCTCCAGCTGCACGACCGCGCGGCGAATCCCCTCCAGGAGATCGAGCGGCTCGAAGCCCGTGACGACGATCGGCACGCCGAACCGCTTCGCGACCGCCGGATACTGCCAGGTGCCCATCACGCTGCACACGTGCCCCGCCGCGAGAAACGCCTGCACGCGGTTCCCGGGGCTCTGCATGATCACCTCGAGCGCCGGCGGCACGAGCACATGCGACACGAGTAGCGAAAAATTCCGCAGGCCCGCGACCCGCGCAACCTTCGCCGCCATGGCATTGGCCGGCGCCGTCGTCTCGAAGCCGATCGCGAGAAAGACCACCTCGCGGTCGGGATGCGCCCGGGCGATCGCCACGGCGTCGAGTGGCGAATAGACCACCCGCACATCGCCCCCCGCCGCCTTCACACGCAGCAGATCGTCGTGCGAG
>JAPOJV010000175.1 GCA_029978085.1 bacterium | reverse complement strand
CTTCTGCGTCGGCGTGGTCGACCGGAAGCGGCTCGTGGATGGCCGGGAGATCCAGCCCGGTGACGTGGCCCTCGGCATCGCCTCCAGCGGCTTCCACTCCAACGGGTTCAGCCTCGTGCGCAAGGCCGTCTTCGAACTCGGCGGACTTTCCTGCGGCGATGCCGTGCCCGCACTCGGCGGCCGTACGGTGGCCGACGCGCTGCTCACGCCCACGCGGCTCTATGCCCGCCCCGTGAAGGCGGTGCTCGGCCGCTATCGGGAAACGCCCGTCGTGCACGGCATCGCCCACATCACCGGTGGCGGCCTCGTGGAAAACCTGGCCCGGATCGTCCCGCCGCACGTGCAGGTGATGCTCGACCGTGGCTCGTGGACCGTCCCGCCGGTCTTCCCCTGGGTGCAGGGCCTCGGCGGCATCGCGGCCGACGAGATGGAGCGGGTGTTCAACATGGGCATCGGCATGGTGCTCGTGGTCGCCCCCCATGCCGCCGACGCGATCCAGCAGCAGCTGGCCGACGTGGGCCATGAGAGCTTCCGGCTGGGCACCGTGCGTGCAGCCGGGCCGAGCGAGGAACGAGTCGTGCTGCGGTAGGCCGCCGAGAGCGTAGCCGCCATCGAGCGAGCGCAGGCAGGATGCCGGAGCGAGCGTCCGGCTCCCGGGGCATGGGCGACCCCGACCCTGCGCGACGTGACCTTACAGTGGCCGCACGATCGACTGGCTGCGCCAGTAGTCGAACAGCGTCTCGATCGAGTTCACGCCGCCGCCGGTGCCGCTCTTGTTGACGCCGCCGTAGGGGACGCCCTTCGGGAACAGGTTGTGGGCGTTGATCCAGCTGTTGCCCGCCACCATCGACTCCGCCACGCGGGCCGCGCGGCCGAGGTCGCTCGTCCACACGCTGTTGGCGAGGCCGTAGTCGGTGTCGTTGGCCATCGCCACCGCCTCGTCCTCCGTGGAGAAGCTGGCGAGGTAGGCCACCGGGCCGAAGATCTCCTCGCGGGCGGCGATGTTGTCGAGCGTGCCGGCGAGCAGCGCGGGCTTCACGTAGTAGCCGTCGCGGCCGGGCACCGCGGCCGGGCCGCCTTCGACGACGGCCTTCGCCCCCTGCTGCACACCCTTCTCGAGATACGAGAGCACCCGAGCCCGCTGCTTCGCGTTGACGACCGGCCCCATCGACGATGCGCCGTCGAGCTGGTGGCCCACGTGAACCTTCTGCATCCGCGTGCGGCACTCGTCGACGAACCGGTCGTAGATCGACTTGTGCACGAGCCAGCGGGTGGCGTCGCAGCAGACCTGGCCGGTGTGGAACGTGATCGCCCCCACGAGCTTCTCCGCCGTGGCCGCCACGTCGACGTCGTCGAACACGACCGCAGCCCCCTTGCCGCCGAGTTCGAGCTTGACGGGCACGAGGTTGCGGCCGCAGGCCTCGCCCACGAGCCGGCCCACCTCGGGCGAGCCCGTGAAGCTCATTCGCTTGAGGCCAGGATTCGCCGAGAGTGCGGCGCCGGCGCCCGCGCCGGTGCCCGTCACCACGTTGATCACGCCGTCGGGGATGCCCGCCTCACGGGCGAGCCGTGCGAGGTAGATCGCAGAGAGCGGCGTGTCCTCCGCCGGCTTGATCACGCAGGTGTTGCCGGCAGCGAGGGCCGGGGAGACACCCCAGCCGATGAGCAGGAACGGAAAGTTCCAGGGGAAGATGAAGCCGCACGGCCCCCACGGGTTGCGGACCGTCCAGGCCTCGTGCCCTGCCACGGCCAGCACGTTCCGCCGCTGCACGTGCTGCGCCATGTCGGTGAAGTACCGCAGCGTGTCGACGAAGTTCTGCACGTCGCCGAGGGCCTGGCCCAGGATCTTGCCGGCGTCGAGCGACTCGATCTGGCCGATGATCGGCTTGTGCTTCTCGATGGCGTCGGCGAGCCGGTGCAGGTGCACGCCCCGCTCGTTGGGCGGCATCGTGGCCCAGCCCGACCGCTTGAAGGCGTCGGCGGCCGCCTTGACGGCCTGATCGACTTCGGCCGCGCTGAGCACGGTGAACTCCGCGATCGGCTCACCCGTACCCGGATCCCGCGTGGCCATCGTCTCGCCACTGGCGGCGGCGACGTCCTTGCCGCCGATCACGCTCTTCAGCGGCGACTCGGCCAGGAACTTCTCAACCTCGGGCAGCAGGCGGGCAGGGGCGGCAGTGGCCATCGGCAGGGCTCCAGAAGGACGTCGCGTGATAAACGACAGCGACAGGATACATCGCAGCCATTACGAATGTCGGGGTGAGTTGTATGCGGTAGTAGCCCGGTCACGCCGTGACCGGAAACGCAGCCAGCCTGTCACGGCGTGACAGGACCACGGAAAAATACTCTACCGACCTGTGGTCGTGGCTCCGGCGGAGGCGGCCCTGATTTCCGGCGGCGGACAGCACGACGGGCCGGCGCGGTCGAGAGCCTCGAGCACCTGAGATTCCGTGATCAGATCGCGGAGCACGATCGGCTCGGGCAGCGGACTGCCGGGCTTCGCCGCCGGGAAGATCGCCAGCAGCGGGATCGACTTGCTCTGAAGGCTTTCGAGCATCTGCTTGATTTCGAGCGAGCCGTCCGTCCAGTCGGCGAGCACCGGCACGACCCGGTTCTTCTCGACGGCCGCCTTCACCCGGTTCGTCTCGATGGCTGTGGCCAGGTTGAACTTGCAGGTGGGGCACCAGTCGGCCGAGAAGTCGACCATGACCGTGGAGCCCTGCTCCCGCAGTTCGGCCAGCCGGGCCCGGGTGAACGGCTGCTCCCACTCGATCAGCTTTTTCACCGGCCCGAGGAACATGAAGGCTGCGGTGCCGATCGCGGTGGCGAGCGCGGCTCCCTGCACCCAGCGGCCAAAGCCGACGGCGCCCTGTCGCTCCTGGGCGCGGCCCACCCACCAGCAGGCCATCCAGATGCCGATGAGCATCGCCAGCGTGGGCACGAACCATTGGGAGCCGAGGAACGTGAACAGGTAGACGACGGTGCCGAGCATGACGAAGCCCAGCACCTCCTTGAACGTGCCCATCCAGGCTCCCGGCTTGGGCAGGAACTTCACGAGGCCGGGGAACAGGCCGACGAGGATGTAGGGCAGGGCCATGCCGGTGGCGATGGCGCCGAACACCGCATACGTGACCGCGGTCGATTGGGTGAGCGTGAAGCCAAACACGGGCCCGAGGAACGGCCCGCTACAGGGCGTGGCCAGCACCGTGCTCAGCACGCCCTTGAGGAAGGCCCCCATCGGCCCCTCGCGGGTCTGCACGTGGCCGGCCTGCTCCCCGATAAACCCGGGAATCGGCAGCTCCCAGATTCCGAGGAACGAGAGCCCGAAGGCGAACACGATGCCGAGCATCGCGATATTGAACGACGCCGACGTGAACTGCTCGCCCCAGGCGAGGTTGGACTTGCCGAGACCGATGTTGGCCGCGACGCTCGCCGTGGCGAGCGCGAAGAACACGGCGTAGAGGCCGGCGCAGTACCAGAGGTTCATCTCGAACACCTCGCGGCGGGCCCGGCCCGACTGCTGGGCGAACGACATGAGCTTGAGGCCCAGCACCGGCAGCACGCAGGGCATGAGATTGAGGATCAGGCCGCCAGCCAGCCCCATCAGGAGCACGGCGGGCAGCGTGAGCGGCGTGGATGATGGCTGGCCGCCGATCACCGACTGGGCCGCTGCCAGCGTTGGCGGATCGTCAACGCCCGCGGAGGGAGCCGCGAGCGAGGCTGGGCTCTTTGCCACCTCCGCATACCGGGCGTCGCCAAACTCGATGCCACCCGTTGCCGGATCGTCGCCCTGTGGCAGCTTCAACGTCAGCCGCACGCCTGCCGGCGGATCGCATGTGGTGTCGCTGCACGTCTGGAAGCCGAGCAGGACGTCCACGACGCCCCCCGCGTCGGCTGGGGCGAGTGCCAGGTCGAAGCTCACCGGGCCCTCGACGGCGCCCGCAGCCTTGAGTTCTTCGGAGTGCGGGGGCTGCGTCTTCCCGGCGGCAGCCGAGACGAGAGTCGCAGCCTGGGTTTCTGCCAGAGCCACGATCGTCGGCTTGCCCTGGCCGACCTGGCTCGCCGCGGACGATGCCGGCGCATAGGCGTGCCAGCCAGACTCCGGCTCGATCGTCAGCCGAAGCGGCCACACGGGCTTCTCGTCCGTTCCCTGCCTGGCGCCGAACCCAGCCGTGATTTGAGCGTGAGTCCGGTCGGGCTGATGGGTCGCGAGGGGACTGGCGGCGTCCGGAGCTGCCGCCGCGGAGGGCAGGGCCGTGAACCTGATCGTGTCGGGGGGCAGACAGGCACTGTCGCGGCAGAGCTGCAGGGTCACGCTGCCCCGCACCTCCGCGGCGCTGCTCTCGGCTGGCGCGAGCGGCGCCCGCCAGGTCACGTGTCCGGCATGTTCCTCGACGACCAGGCCCTTCCAGCTCGGGATATCGTCGACGGCGTGCGAATCAGGGGGCGTGTCGGGCTTGAAGCTCCCCACGACCTGCCGCGGCGAGTCGGCGGCGATCGTGATGGTGGTGGGCCGCGGGCCCCCTGGCTTTTGGGTCAGCGAGTAGAGGTGCCAGCCGGGCTCGAGGGAGGCCGTGACGGCCAGGCTGTCGGGGCCGCCAGCCTTTCCTGGCTCGATGACCGCCTCGACCTGGACGGGGTTTCCCAGGGCGGCATTGATCGCGGCCAGCGGGTCGTCGGCCGCCTGGCACAGGCCCCCAGCCAGCCCGGCAACCACCAGGCCGCATAGCCGCACAAAACCGGCTCGCAGTCGCTCCATCAAAGCTGTTGGCCCTCGGCATCCAGGGGCGGGCCTTCTGTGAACCCGACCGACGGACGCACCATCCCTGGTGTGTGTGTCGACGCCCAGAGTCTACAAACTGCAATTTCCGGGGGTCAAACAGGCAGCTTTGCCGCGTGCGACAGCCACTCGACCGCTGCGGGTAGATCGGCCAGAAGACGGCGGATTCGCCCGAGCACGCGACTGGCGTCAGCGAAATGACGGTTTTCCTCCAGGATCCAGCGAAACCAATTATCGAGACTGCAGATGACGGCCGACGCACGCAGCCATGCGCACAGCCAGCGATCAGCCGCTGTCAGTGGCCGACCGCTCGCCTGCTCGTACGCCGCCAGCGGCTCCGCCCAGCGGTCGGCCAGCGAGGGGACCGCGGCCAGGCCCAGCGGGACCTGCATCTCCCAGCTGCCCAGCAACCGGGCGAGATCCGTGAGGGGCGTGTCGATCCCCGCTGCATGAAAGTCGACGATACCGGCCACACGGGCCTGAGCTATCGGATCGAACAGCACATGGTCGCTCCAGATGTCGCGGAGCACCGCCTGGCGATAGACATCGCCGATCCCGGCCTCTGCGACCGCCACGAGGCCGCGACGGCCGAGTGGCGCCGCAAGGACTCGATCCGCGTCACGACAGGCTGCGCGGACTTCCCCCACACGCTCGGCCGAGCCTTCGCGACGGTCGGCTGCCTCGAGTCGTGTGGCCCACGGGCGGCCGAGCAGGTCGCGGGCCTGCTCCATCCGCCGCACCACGCCGGGTGACGGGCCGTGGTCGGGAACGGCACCGGACCACGACGCGACCG
>JAPOJV010000104.1 GCA_029978085.1 bacterium | reverse complement strand
CTGGCGACGCCAGGCATCCCGTCAACGCCGGCACCGCACTTGCCGCATCCTCCCCGGCTCGCCCAAGCAGCGTTGTTGCCCAGTAGGCCACGAGCGGGTCGGCGTGGGCCACGAGGCCGATGAGCTGGCTGATAGCCTGTGTAGGCGGTGGCCCGAGATCCTCGAGCGCCGCCACCGACTGCTCGCGGACCTGTTCGTCTGCATCCACGCAGGCCAAAACGAGTGCCGCCGCGGCCGGTGCGGCCTCTTCTCCCATGCGGGCCAGGCGTTCGGCAGCCGCGCTACGCACGCTTGGATCTGCAGAACCGAGTTGCGCGGCCAGTGCGTTCGCATCGGAAGCGGCGGCATCACTCATCGGCGTGGTCCCTCACACGTCAACCGTCCCCCTGTCCTTATCGGTGCCCGAAAAACCCGCCCACGAGAAGAATCCCGCCACCCCTCACCGGACGCCACGGAACCTTGCTTGGAAGCCCGCTGCGCAAGCAAGTGCCTGCCCTGGCCCCCTGCCCTTGAAGCCCGTTGCGCAAGCAAGGGAATCGCCCCGACGGCCTGCGCAACCTGGGCACTCTGAGCCGATCGACATCCGGTCGGGCTCATGCGGCTGAACGCCCCCGCCGCGCCGTGCCGATTTCCCTCTCGATCGAGTCGCACCGATCCGGTACGACCCCCCGCGGAGGTTCTCTCGATGGCCAAGACAAAGAAAACGATGGCTCAGCAGGCAGTGGGCCTTGCGTCGCCGTTGCTGCCGGCACCGGTCGCGAAGGTGGCGGGCACGCGCTGGGGCTCGCGGCTGCTGATCCTGCTCCTGCCGTTTCTCCTGGCCACCGGCGTGCTCACGATCAGCTGGAACAACGGGATTCCGACCATCAGCTTCGACCGTGCGAAGGCCCTGCTCGTGGGGCAGCAGGTCGGCGAGCGGGTGCAGCAGGAGGCCGTGCGTGTCGCGCAGGAAGTCCGCGAGCGACAGGGCTTCACCGGGCCGCAGTCAGCGCAACCGCAGCCGTTCGCAACGCAGCCGGCGAGTTCACAATCTCAGTGGGGCCAGGCCCAGCCGACCTCGTGGCAGGGGCAGCCGGCGCAACCGCAGCAGTCCTACCAGCCGCAGCAACCGCAATCCTTCCAGCAGCCGGCATATCAACAGCCGGGCTACCAGCCGCAGCCCGCCGCACCGCAGTGGGGCCCGCCGGCATATCGCTGAGTCCGTCCACGTGGGCGCACAAGCCCACGACGGGACGATTCAATACGTCGCCAGTTGGCGTTCATCGATCTCGCATCGCATGACGCGGCATCCAGCCGCATGTACGTCTCGGATCGCGGATCTCACCGCCGCCTCGAACGATTCGGCCTCGCGGTGAAACGCGGCGTAGGCCTCCCCGCAGTGGTCGCCTGGGGAGCAATCGTCGGCCCCGGCCTCATGCAACGCATTCGCCCGCGCCACGAGGTCGCGAGCGTCAGCCGCCAGCCAGAGCGTGAACTCGAATACTTTGCGGGCCATGAAAGATCACTCCTCACTATCCGCATACGATCCATGTGCATCGACCGATCCGCAGTGTGGGCAGCGGCCGACAAAGCGAATTATATCCCGTGCATGGGCTTCTGGATTCCGTGGCGTCGACCACACGCTTTTCTGGCATCCGTCACGAGTCGCGGCTGGACAAAATAAGACGCAGAACGCATGGCCACCGCCGGCCCGAACACGCCACCCGAGTGCAAGGGCGTGTCGGATCGCATCGCGGACGTGCTTGTTTGCATGCATGCGTTCGTTCACGCAAGCGAGTCGCCGATATCCCCGTGGCTCCACGTGAGAAAGCATCTTCACCAATGTCCGCCGGTTGATGCCGTACTCCCGGAAGGCAGCTCGCTTCGACAACGCGGCGGTCAAGACCCGGCGGCGGACCGGCGTTCACACCAGTGGCCACGATCCGCCCACCGACGACTCGCGGTGGTTCTACCGGCATCGCGGCGTACTGTACGGCCCCGTCTCAGCGACCGACCTGCGGGCAGCGGCCCATCTCGGCTTCCTGAAGCCGCGCGACGCCGTACTCCGTCACGGCGAAACGGCGTGAGTCCAAGCTCGCTTCATTCCCTGGCTGTTCACGACTCGGGCCAACTCGATGCGTTCCTGACGCAGGGTCGACGCTCGAAGGGAATCATCGTGGTGAGGCTCGTGCATTACAACCGCCCGCGGCCTGCGGCCCGCTACTGCAAGCTCATTCAACGACGCCCCACGGTCCGCACGCGCAACTGGCTCCTGCTCACAGCGTGCATCTCCACGGCCTCGCTCCTGCTGGCCCTGCTCCTGAGCCCCGGCGACGAATGGGCGGAGATGGCCCCTGAGCCCACCGCGAGGGCGCCGACGCCTCCCCTTGGACCGCGCCGCAGCCATTGCCACTTTCATGCGCAGCCTGCGGCGATTCACTCCTTGAACGGCTCGTCGGCCGCGCGAGCCCGATACATCGACGGATACCGGTAGTAGGTTTCAAGAATCAGCGTCGCCAGCGACGTGCAGTACAGCCGGCCGGCAGCCTGGGCGCCGTGACCACCGTCCACCCCGTCGTAAAAGCTCCCGGCCGCGTGACCTTGCCGGGATTGGCTCGTGAGCAGCCGCCCCTTCATCTTGTGGTTCCACGCGATCCACATGTCGCCCTCGAAATGCCGCAGGATCTGCGTGGCGTAATAGTTGAAGTAGAGATCTTTCGATGGGCCTTGCTTCGCAAGGGACGCAACGCCTTGCTGCAAGGCCGGGTGATCCTTCTTCCATCCGAGATTCATCCGACACAACAGCCCCACGGCTGTCGTGCCCGACGCGCGGCCCGGGTCAGTGTAGCCATAGGCAGCACCGTCCTCCGACTGGACCGCGTCGAGAAATCGAACGGCGTTCTTGATCGTGAGCGGATTGACCTGGAGGGACGCAAGCGTGCCGGCCTTGAGCGCCATCAACTGCCACCCGGAGGCGGACGTATCGCCGGGCTGCTTCGGCTGGTAGCGCCATCCGCCCCCGCGAGGATCCTGGGCATCCATGATGTAGTTGATGGCGAGCTGAGCCGGCACCTGAAGGCGTCTGTCGTATGTCAGCGCATAACACTCGCACAGCGCAAGCGTAGCGATGCCCTGTGAATAGAGCGAGCCCCTGTTCGCATACAGTTTTCCCCGGCCGCTCAACGCCTGCGACGCCAGAAATCCCATGCCCTTGTCAATCGTTTTTTTGTACGGGCCATCGCGATGTGTGTAGCCACGGCCGAGGAACGGGAGCATCGCCATTGCGGTGGCGGCGCAGCGATCGGCCTTATGCGACTCACCCGAGTTCGCGCAGCGGCCGTTGCATTCGGGGCATTCCGCGAGATCGAACGACCATGCGCCATCCGGTAGTTGATGAATAGCCAACCACTTGAGCGCGCGATCAACAGCCTGCTCGGTGTCGGCACCGCCGCCCGAGGCCTTGGCGATCTCTGCCGCGTTGAAACGACAGGAAAGTGCGCCCGCTTTTGCTTTTCCTCTTTCCGTGCGCGGAAGAGATGGCGGCGGAGCAGGCTCCGGTTCTTTGCCTAGGTCGTCGGTCGCGGCCTGATCGTGGGCCTGCAACGCCCGGTCCAGCGGCCCGTCCGTCGGCTCGCCGCCATCCGCCGACGCCGGTGGCGCGGCCGGCGCGACTGTCGCGACTGTCGCGACTGTCGCGACACCGATGGTCTCACTGAGCAGTGGGCGCGCATCGCTGGGCAGTGCATCCGAAAGTTCCCGCCGGATTGCGTCATCCGGCAGTGCGGTCGCTACGGCGGCAGCCGTTGGCCTCTCGGAAGATCCTTCCTGCGCAACGGGCTCTGGCGCGGCCTGCACGACTTCCGGCGGCGACCGCTCGTCCACAGGCGGCTGCACGCGATCCGTCTCGTCGACAGCAGCCCGCTCGGTCGATTTCTGCCGGCGGTCGCGTGCATCGGTTCCTATCTGGCGGAGCGTGTCCTTGAGCTTTTCCACCTCACGATTCACCTCCGGCCACAGAAACCCTCCGAGCGCCACTGCCGCTGCCACGCAACACAGGATGGCAAGGGGGGATATCCGCCGCCGCTTGCGAATGCTTCTCCCGATCGGCGTCGTGCTGGAAACGGGTTTGAACTCCGGCAGTCCGCCGCCGTCGCTACTCGCATCGTCGCCGGGCAGCGATTCGCCCGGCACGGCCAGCGGCACAGCTGGTGGCACCACCGCTTCATGGCCGGGCTGGTTCTGCGCCCTATCTTCCTCGAGCAGCCACAACGCCCCCAGGTCTTCCGCCACCTTCATCTTCGACCGACAGCGTGGACACTTGCCGTTTTGTCCAGCCGCCGCCACCGGCAGCTTCAGAATGTTGGAGCAATGCGGACACAACAGCCGCGCCACCCCGGGCTCATCTTCTAGCACCGGCACGTTCTGCAAGACGGCCGCCGCAAATGCCGCGCAGCTCTCGAAGCGACTGGCCGGCTTCTTGGCCAGCCCCTTCGACACCGCCGCAACGAGTGACGCCGGCAGATCGGGTCGCTTCGCTTCGAGCGGCGGCGGCGCCTGCGTGGTCACCTCCACGATGAGGTGGGCCTTCTTGCCCATGAAGGGCTTGTGGCCGGCAAGCATGTCGTACACGGTCACCGCGAGCGCATATTGATCGGCTCTCCCGTCGATCACGGCTTTGGGCGTGAACTGCTCAGGCGACATGTACTCCGGCGTGCCGATGCCCATGTGCGTGGCCGTGAGCGTCTGCTCCCGGTCGAACGCATCCGACTCCTCCACGATCTTGGCGATGCCGAAGTCGCCCAGATACGCCCCCCAGAAGGCATCGAAGAAGATGTTCGCCGGCTTCACGTCACGGTGCACCACGCCCTGGGCATGCACATGGTCGAGCGCCGCAGCGACTGCCGGCAGCCACAGGTGCAGCATGCCGGCAGGATTCGCCGTCGGACTACCCTGTTTGTCGCGCAGGCGGCGATTCGAAAGCGAGCCACCGGGTAGGAACCGAAGCACGATATACGGCACACGATCGTGCTCGCCCACGTCCACGATCGGCACGACGTGGGGATGCGCAAGCCCCTGCAGGAGCCGGATCTCCCGATAAAACCGCTCCGTGAACTTCGGGTCTTCCAAAAAGGCCCGCTTCGGAATCTTGATGACCACGGGCACGCTGCCCGACTCATCCCAGGCTCGGTACGCGACGCCCATCCCGCCCGCGCCCAGTCGCGAAATGATCCAGTAGCGTCCGGCGATCGTCGCGCCGAGGAGTTCATCGTGTGGGGCAGCAGCTTCAGTCATGGTCGGTGTTGGCCTGCGGTTTCATCGAGATGCGGCCTTGACGACGGGATCGTCGAGCAGCGGTAGCAGTGGCGCGACCGGTGCGCAGCGCTCGGCTGCGATTCGCCACTCGGCTTGGCACCGTTCCAGGCGTGGTGGTGCGCAGCAGAGCCAGCGGACGCCGCAGTAGATGTGGTTGGCAGCGCGTCCGTCGCCTTCGAACCACTTCTCTACGATCGCCATCTCGATCCGCGGGTCGAGCGCCGTCCGCGGCACGCGGTGCGGCGCGCCGTCCTGGCGATACACGGCCG
The DNA here is from genome assembly GCA_029978085.1 of bacterium. Classification (GTDB taxonomy): domain Bacteria; phylum Planctomycetota; class Planctomycetia; order Pirellulales; family UBA1268; genus QWPN01. The sequence goes on along the minus strand of JAPOJV010000104.1, from coordinate 5,074 downwards.
TGTCGGGCCCAATCTCGATCACCGAAAACGGTTCGCCATCCAGTTCATACTCCCGGCCCTGGTTGGCCGCCTGGAAGGCGCCTTCCCTGAGCGGCACATACTTCCGGGCGTAACTGGCAAGCAGCTTCCAGCGTGTCACTCGGTTGTTCGTGTCGCGGTGGCCGGCCGCGCGGGCCGCGCCTTCGGCAAGAGCCCGATCGGCCGTGGCAAAATCCTCGCGCTGCAACGCCGCGTAGGCCTCGCGGAGCAGGTGTTCGATGTCGGGCGCGTCGAGCGTCTTCATCACCGGCCTGGCCGGCGGAGGCGCGACATCAACGGGCTGGGGAACCGGGGGGGCGTCGGGCTCGACGGGGCGATCGACCACGGCGGGAGGAGCCGGCGGAGGATCAGGTAGCGGGGGCGGTGGCTCGACGACTTGCGGCTCGACGACTTGCGGCTGCTGCACGACCGGTCGCTCCACAGGCCGCACGACCGGCTGCGGCGGATCCTCCGGTTCCGTCTGCACGACGACCGGGATCTCCTTGGAGCTGCGACCGAATATCGCGTCGAGCACAATCACGACGCACAGCCCGGCAGCGACCACAGCCAGGAGCCGCTTCAACTCGCTCTTCGAGTGCGGCACCGACTGCGATTCAGGCACACCGCGGGGCGGTGGCGGTTGCCGAGCGGCCTGTAGCATCGGCTCGCTGCGACCAGGCGGCTCCTGGTGCCGGGAACCGCGCTCCCACTCGGCAACTTGCCGTGTGGGACGTGAGGTTGCGGCCACGCGAAACGACGCTTTGCATCCCCGGCAACGGACGGTCTTATTGACGAGCGCGGGCTGCATGGAAAACGTGCGGCCGCATTTCGGGCAGCGGCGGGCATCTACGCCGTCGATCTCGCAGGGAATCGCAAGCGGCGGGATGGCGGCTGGCACCTGAACCATCTGCCCACACAAGTGGCACTGTGTCGTCTTGCCGACCGCATCGGGTGGCAGGCGAACCGGCTGTTCGCAATGGGGACAGGCGAGAGCTTCCACAAGACACTCCTAAGCCGTGGGAAGGCGAGCTGCGACACCGACGGGCGAGGCGGCCACCCCGTCCGAGGGGAGAGTCTACACACTCGTGCGTTGGGGTCACCAGCCCCCACGTGGGGTGCGGGCGTTCTACAGCAGCCGAAACGCCCTTAGCCAGCCTGCGACGAGCAGCCCGATCCAAGACGTCAGCAGCGCGATGTGCAGTAGCCATTTGAGTGCATACGGCGTGAACGGCGTCACTAGGAAGGTCAGCGCGAACGACACGCACGGACAAAGGGCCGAAGCCGTCATGAAATGCCAGGCACGATCCTTGTGAGGAATGCCCCGCCACAGGAACAGCGCCGACGACAGCAGGGGCGGCGTCACGAAGAACATGCACATCCAAGCGATGGCCATCAACCCCCGAAACCAGCGCACTCCAAACAACGCCTCGACGACGATGCAGGCCACGATCACCGCCAGCGGCGAAAGCGAGATGGCAGCCAGTTTCTTCGATTGGTCGCGGGAATCATCGATCGGAATCGCGACCGAGATCGGCGTGAAGTCGGCCGATGCCTCTTCGTCATACTCTTCCCCGGCTCCTTCAGGTTTGTCGTCGCCTTCCCACACGCCCACCTGAGCAGCAGCCTGCTTCTGGCGTCTTGCCTCATCGAGGAGCCACAGCGCGCCAAGATTGTCAGCGACTCGCATGCGGGTCTGGCAGCGTGGACACTTCCCCTTGCGGCCTGCGGCGGTGACCGGCAGCTTCAGCATGGTCGCACAGTGTGGACACAGCAGCCTCGCCACATTGGGCTCGTCCACCAGCGCCGGCACATTCCGCAGAGCATCCGCGACAAACTCGCGACACGTGTTGAACCGATCTGCCGGCCTCTTGCTCAGTCCGCGATGCACTGCGTCGGTGAGCGAGAGCGGCAGATCGTAGCGCGATCCCAGGAGCGGAGGCGCTGGCGTGGTCGTGACCTCCACGATGAGGTGGGCGGTAGCTCCGGTGAAGGGCCTGGCACCCGCCAGCATCTCGTACACCGTCACGGCCAAGGCATATTGGTCGGCTCGGCCGTCGATCACCGCCTTGGGCGTGAACTGCTCCGGTGACATGTACTCGGGCGTGCCGATCCCCATGTGGGTCGCGGTGAGCGTCTGCTCCCTGTCGAACGCGTCGGACTCCTCGATGATCTTGGCGATGCCGAAGTCGCCGAGATAGGCCCCCCAAAAGGCATCGAAGAACACATTGGCGGGCTTGACGTCGCGGTGCACGACACCGTGCGCATGCACGTGGTCGAGCGCCTCAGCAACCGCAGGGAGCCAGAGGTGCAGCATGCCGGCGGGATTCTGCTTTGGCTTTCCCTTCTCGTCCCTCAGCCGCCGATTCGAGAGCGAACCGCCCGGGAGAAACCGGAGCACGACAAACGGCAGCCCATCGTGTTCGCCAACGTCCACGATGGGCACGATGTGGGGATGGTCGAGCCCCTGCAGCAGCCGGATCTCCCGGTAAAACCGCTCCGCAAAAGCCGGATCCTCCAGAAACGCCTGCTTCGGGCTCTTGATGACCACGGGCACGCCGCCCCGCTCGTCCCAGGCCCGGTAGGCCACGCCCATGCCGCCGGCACCGAGCCGCGAGATGATCCGGTAGCGGCCTGCGATGATGGAGCCGATGGGATCGGTGGAAGACATGAATTTGGTCAGGCCGTGCCAGGCGTGAAGCCATGGGAGCGAACGGGTATCCTACTCCATCCCTCATGCGGGGCGGCTATTCGCTCTGGTGGGGCTCCCTGTTGGAGGCTGTCATGCAAGGCGATTCCTTCGTTTCCGACGACCCCGGCACGATTCTCGAGTCGTTCGACGCCGTGCCTCGCGCGATCGCGGCGGCCGGATTGGCTGGATCAGCGTTGCCGGCTCGCCCGTCAGCCCCCGCTGCCCCAGCGATAGCCGCGCCGGAGGAGGTTGTCTATCGTTCGCCCTATCGATGGACGGCACCACGGATCCTGATCTGCGATGACGGTTCGCTCGACGATGGAGAGATCGTCTACCTGCGGTCCGACTCGCTCGTCATCGGCCGCTCGAAGGCCGACATCGTGATCGGCCATGATGCCGCGATGTCGGGGAGCCATGCGGAGATCAGCCGTAGAGACGTGGGGGGCAAGTTTGCGTGGGTGCTCCGCGATCTGGGGAGCGCCAACGGCACGCTCGCGCGGGCCCGCACGGTGACGTTGAAGCCCGGCACCCTGCTCCTCTTGGGCTCGAAGCGTTATCGCTTCGAGCTTCCGGGCATGGCGTCGGCTGCGGCACCGCGTTCTGCCGAGGCGGCCACCGCCCTGCTCTCCGACCTCGGTGGCCTCGCCGCGGATGCCCTGCCTGCCTTGGTGGAGGTCATTCCTCAGGCGGGCTCGCCGCCGCAGCGGCTGCCGTTCCGGGGCATGCGGGTGACGATCGGCCGGCCTGGTCAGGGCAACATGCTGGAAATCGACGACCTCTGCCTCGCGAAGACGCACGCGGTGGTCACCCGCGACGTGAGCGGCGCCTGGCAGCTCGAGGCCCAGCCGTCGCTCAACGGCGTGTGGGTGAAGGTGGACGCCATCCGGTTGGCCGACAACTGTTTCTTTCAGTGCGGAGAGCAGCGGTTTCGGTTTCGGGCGTGAGCAGGGCGGACTCGGCCCGCTGCGGTCGCTACTTATAGTCGCCTTCGGAGAGCGGACCTGCTGTCGCGCCCCAAGTGGGATCTGCAGCGATTCCGGATACAGCAGATCCGTCCGATGTGATCAGTCGCCCATAGACGCCCTGGGCGAGGGAGTCCTTGAGAAACCCCACGTTTCCCGCACAGAAGGCCGTAACGGCGCCGCCGGGATGATTCGACGAAGGCGTGTTGACTTGCCCGACCGTCGTCGCGTCCCCAATAGGCGTCGCGACGTTGATGACCTTCGAGGCGGACGCCGTGCCCGCCAAGCCAAAGCCGGGCACCACGGTGCTACCGGCAACATAGCTCGCTGGGTTCGCTGGGTTCGCAAAACTAAACGACACAGTGGAGGTTGGCCGCACATCCCAGTAATTCTGATTGAGCCCCGCAGCACCCGAAATGCACTTCTCAGCCAGAAGGATCGTCATCGCGTTTCCATCTTTTTCCGAAATGTCGTCGATCGAAAGCCGAACGGAAGTTCCGAACACATCAACCATCACACCGTTCGCCCGGACGCTGTTGGCCGTCCCGCAGTTACTTGCGTAAGCCAGGATAGGGGTTGTCATGGAGTCTGGCGGAGTCGACGGGCAGACATACATGGCCAGATACGGAGCTGCATATGTTCCTGCCAACCACGACTTATGAATGTCGTTACGCTCCATAAAGGGGAGCGCTACGACAGGCCAGGATACAGGGACAGGCGTTCCGGCCGGCTGCCGCATCGCATTTCGCCACCCCGGCAAAAACCCGTTTATGTCATCGCTCCGCATCATAGCCAAAGCTATGTTTTTTTGATTGCTGATGCACGTCGCTCGTCGCCCCGCCTCACGGGCCGACTGCACGGCCGGTAACAGGAGCCCCATGAGAACGCCGATGATGGCGATCACGACGAGTAGCTCCACGAGCGTGAAGCCGCGACGGGAAGCACGGCATGACATGATTGACCCTTTGCGTCGGTGGCTCTCGAACACGTGCAGTCTAAACGATTAATCCGGAACGAACGTATGCCTCACCGTCACCTGCCGCACTTGCCGGCTCGACGGCTCATAACAACGGATGCGGATTTCGACCCCTCGGAGTGGTCGCGGGTACGGCGGCATGGTCTCATACTCACCAGGACGGTCTCCGGCGTCGGTGAACAGCCCGTTGCCGTTCACGTCGATTGGCGGCTCATCCACAAGGTCATTCGCGGGATCATTGTCGATTCCATCTGTCCCTTCATCGACGATGCGCTGGCTGGGATCCGTCGCCCCTTCATCCAGGGCTCGTTCGTCGGGATCCGCATTATCGGTCAAGCCGTTCCCATTGTTGTCTTCTAGATCCTGGGCAAGAAAGCCGTCCTCACTAAACCCGTTGGTCTCATAATGAAGGCTCCACGTGCAATATGT
>JAPOJV010000028.1 GCA_029978085.1 bacterium | reverse complement strand
CCCCCCCCGACGAAAGCGGCGTTTCTCCGCCTGAGCCCCCCCGCGGGCGGGCGGTGTGGGGGGGGCGAGGGGAGGGGGGGGGGGGAGCCGATCGGCGATCTCCCGCAGCAGGCGACGCACATCGGCTTCCGGGAAATAGTGGAGCACACCTTCGGCGATCACGAGCACATGCTCTTCGGGCCGGCGGGCCACGTCGTCGATCCAGGCGAAGTCGAGCAGCGACCGCGGGATGAACCGGCGGCGGTCGGTCTCGGTGAAGAACCGACGGCGGAGGTCGATCACCTCCGGCAGGTCGAGGTCGAACCACCGTACGCGGCCGTCGTCGAGTCGATCGAACCGGCCGTCGAGTCCGGCGCCGAGCGTGACCACGACGACGTTGGGGTGTCGCGCCATCTGCGTTTTCACCAGGTCGTCGATGATCTCGGTCCGCACGGCCACGTCGGCCTGCGTCATCCATGCGCCGCGGAACGGGGTGAAGTCGTAGTCGACTGCAGCGATGATCCGCTCGGCCGTCGGGTCGCGGATGATCGCGTCGGATCGCAGCGATTCGGCGGCCCGCATCGCGAGTGGAATCATCAGCGTCTCAGGCACGCCGGTGAGCCGCGGGGCGACGGCTGCAGAAGCGTGAGCGGTGGCGGAAGGGGGAGGCATCGCGGCGGGCCGTGGGGGCGAGGGACGACCTGGCGATAGTACCTCCGGGTGAGGGCGGTCGCAGGAGGCCCGTCAGGCGAGGGCCTGCTGAATCGCGGCGGGGAGCCACCCGGTGCCCCAGGCGTGGCCGTACCGCGGGCCGGTCACGACCACGTGAGGCACGGCCAGCCGAGCGAGCTGTCGGGCCACCTGCGCGTGGTCGCTGCGAAACGTGTTCGCCCCGGCGAGGATCAGGCGGGGCGAGCCGGTCGCCAGTAACGGTGCCCGCTGGTCGATCAACCTCGTGACGCGATAGTTCCCGAAGTTCGCATTCGACCCGAAGATCTTCGGCATGCCCCAGTCGCTGCGCGGCTTGCCCAGCGCGAGCGGCGCGTCCCACGCCACTGCCTTGCCGAACTGGTCGGGATGCCGCAGGAGCAAACTGAAGGCGCCGTAGCCTGACTTGCTGAAGCCGACGAGCAGACGGTCGGCTGCCTGTCGCGAGACCGCGTAGGTGTTCTCGACGAATGGGATCACGGTCCGCAGCAGGTGGCTCTCCTGGCGAAGCGATGTCTTCGTGGGATGGTCGCCATACCAGGGCATGTCGGAGAACGATGGAGCTACGAAGATGGCGCCATGCACGTTGTGCAGATTGGCCTTTTGCACCACCGCGAGGCCGTCGCCGTACTTTCGTCCGCTCCCCGGTTCGACGGGAAGCACGTAGACGGTGCGGTAGGTCTGATTCGGATCGTACGAGTCGGGCGCGAGCACCCGCAGGAGCGTCGGGCCGCGTTGAAATTCCGACTGCAGCGTGTAGGTCGTCAGGCCGGTCGGCGCAGCTGCAGGCTGCGCGGCGAGCGGCGCTACCACGGTGATGGCAGGCAGGAGCGCGGTGTGCACGGCGGTCGGGGCGAGTGCGGAAGGCAGTGCGGCCAGCCTGACAAGCGAGTGATCGGAGCCGAAGGTCGCCATGGCCAGCCGCGGCTCCAGGCCCTCGAGGCGGAGCGTCGTGGTGCGGCGACGGCGATCGGAAGGCGTGGGCACGGCCATGGCTGCGAGCAGGGAAATGGGGCGTCGACACGATACCCGCGGCGTGCCGCCGACGCACGCGTCGGGTCTCGTCATTCCGCCGAGACGGCCTCGAGCAAATCGAGGCCGATGGCGCGGCGGGCCGGCAGCCAGGCGGCCACGGCCGTGATCGCCAGTGCCGCCGCCACGTTGCCGAGGATCACCGTCGGGCGGATCGACATCGCCAGCGGGTGGCCGAGCAGGGCCTGGCTGGAGAGCTGGATGAAGAGGGCCGTCGCGATGCCCGCGCCAACCCCGATCAGGCTCCCGATCCCGCCGATGAGCAGGCTCTCGATCAGCACCAGCCGCGAGACCTGTCGGCCCGTCATGCCCACGGCCCGCAACAGGCCGATCGTGCGGCGCTTCTCCAACACGTTCATCGCCACCGTGTTCGCCACGCCGAGGCTGCCGACCACGAAGCCGAGACCCAGGATCGACCACAGCGCGCCGACAAGGCCGGTCGTGATCCGGTCCATCATGGCCCGCATCTCGCGATGCGACTGCAGGAGCATCGAGTGGTCGCGGGCGATCGCGTCCAGAGGACGCTCGAGCGCCGCCGCTGCATCGGGACGAGCGGTGATCAGCACCGCATCGACGGAGTCGATGCCGAGCAGCCGGCGAGCCGTGGTGCGGGTGAGAAACACCGACGAGCCCCCGGCCATGTAGTCGCGCACGACCGCGCGAATCGGCAATCGCAGCGTGCGGCCGAAGGCGGCAAGCGTGATCTCATCGCCGAGACGGCGATCCGCCTGCCGGGCGAGGGCCGTGCCGATCGCCACGCCTCCTTCTTCCAGCACGCGTCTCAGCGCCTCGTCCGACATGCCCACCGCGTCGAGCGGCAGTCGGCCGGTCGGGGGCAGGTCGCGGGCGACGAGCAGGCAGGCATGGCCGTCCACGCTGCCGATCACGATCGAAAGCGGCTCCGCGGCTGCGACGCCATCGATGGCCCGCACGGCATCCATGATCCCCTGCCCTGCCGACGGCGAGGCATCCCCTTGCACGGCGAGCGAGCCGGCCTGCATCAGGATCCAGTCGGCGGCGAGCGCGCGGGAGTACCAGCCGAGGATGTCGTCGACGCTGTCGCGGATCACATGGCCGAGGCCCACGCCGTTGCCGATGGCGGCCACGAGCACGCCCGTGGTGAGTACCGTGCGCACCGGCTGCCGGAGCACCTGCTCCAAGGCAATGCCCCGCTCGATGCCGAACCGGCGGGGAATGAAGCGGCCGAGCAAGCGGGCGAGCGGACCGAGCACGGCGGGCGTGGTGGCGATGAACGCGAGGAGCGTGGCGATGCCCGCCGGCACGGCCGCGCGGGCCGGCAGCCAGCCCGCGCCCGCCGCGGCCAGGATGGCGAACGCCAGGCACCACAGCCCCGCCGCGACGAGCATGAGCGTGCGCGGCACGCCCCCCGGGGGCGGCGGCACGTTGGCCAGCCCCTCCAGCAGATCGACTCGTGCTGCCTGCCGGGCCGGCCACCACGCGGCCGCGATCGCCACGAGCGGGCCCAGGACGAGTGCCGCGAGCACGAGCCACGGGTTGACGGTGATCGAGACGTCGGGGCTGCGGAGGAATGCCGCGATGTTCCGCGCGATCGGATTGGCGGCGACGAGGCCTCCGAGAATGCCCACGATGGCGCCGACGAGCCCGAGGAGGCCGGCCTCGGTCATGACCGATCGTGCGACCTGCCGTCCTGACGCGCCGACGACGCGCTTGAGCGCGAACGACCGACGCCGCTCGGTCACGTTCATGAGCATCGCGTTGCCGACGATGAACCAGGCCATCGCCACCGTGAGCGCCGTCACGAAGTCGAGGCCGAGGTTGGCGGCGGCGAGCATCTCGTCGGCCATGCTCGCCCGGCCGGGCGGCACCTGCGCCACGAGGGCTGCCGGCAGCCGGCCATTCGCCGCTGCGACGACGGCGGCTCGTGAGGCATCGTCGTGGAGCACGAGCCGGATGCGGTCGACGAGGCCACCCGTGCCGGCGAGGTCGGTGAGGGCGGCCAGGTCGAGGACGATGCCGGCGCCGTCGGTAAACGACACGAGCGACTGCGGATCGGCGATGCCCGCGATCGTGAGCCGGCGGACGCCCCGCTTCGCAAAAAAGATCACCTCGTCGCCCACGCCCCGCCCGATGGAATCGGCCAGTCGCTGCGAGAGGATCAGCTCATCGGATCCCTCGCACGGCCGCCCCGCGGTGAGCCTGAGCAGGCCCGCCTCGGCGAGCCCCGCGGCATCGAGCCCGACGGCCACATCGCGGACCCGGGCCTCGCCGGCCCGCAGCAGGCTGGGGCGGAACACGAGCGGCACGGCGGCCCGCACGCCCGGGATGCCGACGAGCCGCGGCGCGAGACTCGGCTCCCAGCGGCCTCCCGCCCGGGCCACGATGTCGATGGCGGGCGTGCCTTCGATCGATTCGGCCAGCGCCCGGTAGCCGACCCGCGAGGCGTCGCTGGCGATCCAGGTGGCCACGATGGCGCCGATGGCCACGGCGATGCTCGCCACGGTGGCCAGGGCGCGGCCAGGGCGGCGTTGCCATTGCCGCAGCAGCAGCGCCAGCTCTGTCATTGCGACACGCTCTCGCCATCGGGCCCGGCGATCAGTCCGTCCACGATCCGGATCGCACGATTCGCGGCGGCCGCGATCGCGGGATCGTGGGTGACGAGCACGACGGTGAGCCCACGGTCTTCGACCAGCCGGGTGAGCAGCCGCATCACCGACCGGGCATTCGTCGAGTCGAGCGCGCCCGTCGGCTCGTCGGCGAGCACGACGGCGGGCTGCGTCACGAGGCCGCGGGCGATCGCGCCGCGCTGCTGCTCGCCGCCGGAGAGCGCGTCGGGGCGGTGTTCGGCCCGCTGCTCGAGCCCCACCGCGGCAATCGCCTCGAGTGCCCGCTCCCGGCATTCCCGCTCCGGTCGGCCATCGAGCACCAGCGGCAGTGCGACGTTCTCGACGAGCGACAACTCGGGCAGCAGGTTGTACCGCTGAAAGATGAACCCGATCCGCCGGCGGCGAATGATGGCGAGCCGATCGTCGTCGAGAGCGGCGAGGTCAACGCCTTCGAGCAAGACGCGTCCGCTGGTCGGCCGGGTGATGCCGCCGAGCATGTGCAGGATCGTGCTCTTGCCGGAGCCCGAGGCACCGATGATCGCCACCATTTCCCCTGCGGCCACGGAAAAGCTCACGCCCTGCACGGCGGCGACGTGGGCGCCGTCGCCGCTGCCGGGGGCGAACGTCTTGGCGAGCCGGTCGGCGACCAGAACCGGGGCGGCGGAGGCGGAAGAGGCTGTAGCCATGGCGTGAACCGTTGATCGTACCACGTCCGGACCGCCATTTTCCCGGCGGTGGAACCGTGTCGGGGGGGAATTATTCTTGCCTCCGTGCTCCGTTCGGCACTGTTCCGAACACGGCTTCCCCTCGCTCCGCCCGTCATGAACTTCCTCGCGAGCGAACCTGTCGCCGTGGCCTGCGTGGCCGTGCTCATCGCGGTCATCGTGCCGCAGGTGATGCTGACAGTCTGGTTCGCCTGGCATCTCCGCCGCCGATCCCGCGGTCTGATCTCGGGTGATGCATCGCGGCCGGAGTCGGCGCACGTACCGGCGGAGGTCGTGCTCTGCCTGCGCGGTGCCGATGAGCAACTCCCGGACGTGTTCCGCTGCCTGGCGCGTCAGCGGCATGCCGACTGGCGGCTACGGGTGATCGTCGATTCCGAGGTCGACCCGGCATGGAGTGTCGCGCAGGGGATGGTCGAGAGCCTCGGTGCCGAGGCCACCTGGCGGGAGGCCGTGATCGAGCCGTTGGCGGCCCGGCCCGACACTGGTTCGCTCAAGTGTGCTGCGCTGCGGCAGGCGCTCCTCTCGCTCGCACCACAGACCCGCGTGGTCGCGGTGATCGATGCCGATGCGGTGCCCCACGAAACGTGGCTCGTGTCGATGGTGGAGGAATGTCAGCGGGATGGCGTCGGTGCCGTATCGGGCAACCGCTGGTACGAACCGGTCGCGGATTCGCTCCCCGGCACGGTGCGGCGGCTCTGGAACGCCGGCGCCATCGTGCAGATGACCGCGTTCGGGATCCCATGGGGTGGTGCGCTCGCGGTGCGGCGGGAGGCGATGGATGGCAGTGGCTGGATCGACGTGATCCGCACGAGCCTCTGCGAAGACACCTCCCTGGCCGCACCATTGGCCCGGGCAGGCTGGCAGCATCGGTTCGTTCCCGGGCTCATCGCCGTCAGCGACGATGATCGCATCGGTGCCTGGCCGCTCACCCGCTGGATCAGCCGCCAGCTCCTCACGGCACGGCTCCATCATCCGCTCTGGCCGCTCGTCGCGGTGCACGGCCTCATCACGTCGGCGGCGCTCGCGGCCTCATGTGCCGTCGGCCTGACGGCTGCCTGGCAGGGGAGAACCCAGGCTGCCGCCGCGGTGCTGCTGGCTGTCGGCGTGTATGAGGCTGTCTGCGTGGGACTCGTGATCGTGATCGAGCGGGCGGTGGCGGCCGCCGTGGCCCCGGCGGGCCGAGTGCTGCGGCCGATCTCGATCTCCAGCCTGCTCTGGCAGACGGCGATGCTGCCGGTCACCCAGGCCGTCTATGCGATCGCCACACTCATGGCGATCCTCGCCCGCTCGGTCGAATGGCGAGGCGTCGTCTACGACATCGTGCAGCGGGCTGGCGGCGCCGAAGTGAGGCGGCGATGAGTCGCGATCCCGCTGCATCGCGTGCGGAGCCCGAGCTCGGACTCCCGCCGGGCGGCCTGCCACTCACGGCCTTCGAGGAGCACATGCTGGCCGACGATCGGCCGACGCACCCGATGGTGATCGCCATGCGGCTCGATTTCACCGGCGAGCCGCCGCTCGGCCCGCTGACCGCTGCGTTCGAGGCCACACTGCGAAACGAGCCGCTCCTGACGGCGCGGGTGCAGCGACGGCCGTATCGTCGGCCGCGCTGGGTGGCGGGTGAACCGCCGCGGCTGATGGTCTCATCGATCGCCGACGTTGCTCGTGAAGACGACTGCTGGCCCGGCGTGCCTCCCTGCATCGACGCCGCGCACGGCCCAGTACTGCATGCGGAAATCGTCACGCGACCGGGAGGCTGGACGCTCCTGCTCGCCGTGCACCATGCGGCGGCCGACGGGCTGGGCATCGTGGGATTCGTCGAACGCTGGCTTGGGGCTGCGTCCGGCCGTGAGGCGTCGCAGCGGCGTCAGGCTTCCGCGGGCAATCTCGCGCTGCGGGGCCGCGTGGCCGCGTCGTGGCGTGCGTTCGTGCGGATGCTGCCCGGGCTCAAAGTCGGCATCCAGGGCGTGCGACAGTTCATGGCCCGCCGCGTGATCAGTATCGGCAGCCCGGCCAACGTTGCGTCGGTGCCGTCGCTGTATCCCTGGCGGCCAGCGGTCGTCACGACCACGCTCGACGAGACGGAGGTGAATGATCTCGAGCAGCGGGCGCGGATGCTGGGCGTCACCGCCAACGACCTCCTCGTGGCGGCATATGTGGCCGCGCTCGCCGAGATGCCTGCCAGGCTGCCGGACCGGGCCGACGATGCCTGGATCCGGATCGGTGTGCCCATGAGCCTACGAACGAAAAGCGACTACGGACTGCCAGCGGCCAATCGCGTGAGCATGGTGTTTCTGGATCGTCGCCCCGCCGATCGCCACGATCACGAGGCCCTCGTCCACGGCATCCACGCCGAGATGGACCTGATCCGGTCACACGAACTCGGGCATATCTTTCCCCTCACGCTCGAACTCGGTCGGCTCCTGCCCGGGGGCCTGCGCCGCGTGGCCGAGCGGCCGGCACCACAGTGCACGGCCGTGCTGTCGAACCTGGGTCGATGCTTCCACCGCCCGCCGCTCCGTGCGCCCGAAGGGCCGGCCACGCTCGGCACGAGCCGGCTCATCAACTGGTGGATCGTGCCGCCGGTGCGGCCGGGCACCGCAGTGGCCGCCGCGACCCACGAGACCGTCGGCCGCCGGACGATCGCGCTCCAGTTCGATCCCGCCCAACTCCAAGCCGCCGATGCGACGCACCTGCTCGCCGCAACGCACGCCGCCCTTCAACGGACTCGTGAGGGGGTGCCCATGCCCCGCGATTGACTCGTGAGGGGGTGCCCATGCCCCAGGAGCCGGCGTGTGCTGACAAGCGTAGGCAGGATGCCGAAGCGCAGTCAGCATCGAGCGAGCGAAGAACAGGATGTTCGTAGCGAGCGTCCGGCGACGGGGCGTGGGCACCCCCGAACCCCCGCCACAGGAGGTCGAAGCTGGAATAGACGTGCCCGCCGCGTTCACACCCTGGGCCGCACACGGAGCATGTGGACTACGGTGATGGCTGCACGCGGCGTCAGGCGCTGGCTGACTGTGCGGGGCGTCCGGAGCGGTCGGCTCCGACGTCGCCGCGGAGCGAGTCTGCGAGCGGCCGTCCGCCGGCGGCGGTGCGGCGCCGCTTTCCCCAGCGGTCGGCATCGCCGAAGGCGAGGAAGCGGTGAATCATCGGCTCGTCGATGATCGGGCACGGGAGGTCGGGGAGCAGCTCCTTCAGGTTGTCCATGGCGAACAGGGGGTCGGTCTGCTCATAGGCCTCGTACAGCCCCTTGCCCGTGTAGGCGGCCGACTCGGTGTCGTTGAGGTCGTCGATGGCGCGGGGGCCGCAGAACTCGACGCCGCCCGAGTTGAGATAGGAACTGGTGAAGTCGATGATCTGACGAATCGTGATGGGGTGATCGGGGGCCAGATGGATCGTGCGGCCGCGGGCCCGGGGGTCGGCGAGCAGCCGTGCGATCGCGTCGGCGACCCAGTCGACCGGGATCATGTTGCGTTTCTCATCGCCGGTCATCGAGAGCCGGAGATCCACCTTGCGAAACCCGGTCTCGTCGGCTGGGAGATTTCGCACGATCACGACCATCAGCTGCAGCATCGCCATCAGGCCGTGGTAGGTCGACGTCGCGCCGGTCTGGGAGTCACCCACGATCACTGCGGGACGATAGAACGTCGGCCCGCGGAGGAACGTCGCCGAGCGGACCAGCGATTCCGCCTCGTGCTTGCTGGCTTCGTAATCGTTGCGGAATCCATGTGCTCCTGATGATGGTGCCTCGGCGATCGGTCCGGGCGACAGGCCGCAGACGTAGGCGGTCGACACGTGGTGGAACTCGTCGATGCCGGCGGCCCGCGTGAGATCGAGCAGATTCCGTGTGCCGTCGACGTTCGTGCGCCACGGGTCGGCGGCCCGGTCCTTCCCGATGAATTCGAGCGAGGCGGCGCTATGCAGCACGGCGGAGCAGGCTTGCTGCATCCAGGCTACGTCGGCGTCACCGAGTCCGCACCGGGCCGCCGTCAGTTCGCCTTCGAGGACGACCGGCCGCGGCAGCGTGGTAGCCAGAGCCTCTTCTTCACGGGCCAGGACGGCCTCGATCCGCTCCTTGCCCGACGCCTTGGCCGTGGGCCGCACGAGCACCGCAACCTTTCGGCCCTGTCTGAGGAGTCTGGCAAGCAACTGACCTCCGAGGAGGCCCGAGGCACCGGTGAAGAACAAGGAATCCATGACGCGTCCTCAATAGGTGAGTTCGGGCTGAAAACCGGGCGGGAACGCCACCAAGAGACAATACGTTCGAAAAAAACCGGCTCAAGGTGGCGTCGTTCGGTGCTGAAACGGCTGTTTTCCAGGTGCGAGGCCGCAGAGGAGGCTGGTTGAAGAAATCCGGCCGCCGCGAATACAATCCGGACCCGTTTATCGGCTATTCGATTTTCCCGGTGAAAATAGCGAGTATGAGGCTCTCTCTCTTGGGTGCGACGGCGTTGGCCGCCGCGTTCGCTGGCCTGTGCGGATGCTCTCGGCTGCCCGACGCGACCTACACGCTCCGGGCCGATGCCGAGAAGCTGGAACTGCCGGAAAAGCACAAGGCGCAGATCGCGGCATATCTCGCCGCCTTCCATGGCACGCCGGCCAATCCGCGGATGGCCCTGCCCGCCGAGGCTGAGGAAGAGACGGCACCGGCCGGCGGCGTGATTCCGGCCGTCGCCCGGGTCGACAAGTCTGGCTACGACCGCCTCCATCTGCAGCTCGGCCGCGAGGTCTACCCCCGCCAGTGCGCCGCCTGCCATGGCACGACGGGCGATGGCAAGGGGCCGGCCGGAGCCCACCTCAATCCACCGCCGCGGGATTACCGCAACGGCGTGTTCAAGTTCACGTCGACACCCCGCGGGTCGAAGCCCCGACGCGAGGATCTCCAGCGCATCCTCAAGTACGGTGCGAAGGGTACGTCGATGCCCGCCTTCCGATTTCTCTCCGACGAGGAGACCGAGGCGGTGATCGACTACGTGCAGGTGCTCAGTGCCCGCGGCGAACTCGAGATCAACCTGATTCGTGAGGCGACCGACGAGTTGGACGAAGGAGATGACTTCGATCCTGAAGTCGTCGGCGAATACGTGCAGAACATCTCCTCGTCGTGGGACAAAGCCGAGTCCGAGCTGGTGCGGCCGGTGACGGTCAATCCGCCGCGGACGCCGGAGACGATCCATGCCGGTGCGGTTGCGTTCGCGGAGCTGTATTGCGTGAAGTGCCACGGTCCCGACGCCCGCGGCAGCAAGTCGGCCGACGTCGGCCAGGATATCTGGGGCCGCACGGCCTACCCCGCCAATCTCGCCATGGGCATGCTCCACGGCGGGCGGCGCCCGGTCGACATCTACCGACGGATCTACTCGGGCATCAACGGCACGCCGATGCCGTCGTCGAAAGACCCCAATACCGCGATCAACGAGACGCCCGAGCAGCGGTCCGACCGCATCTGGCATCTCGTGCACTTCGTCACGTCCGTGATCGAGAACAACGAGGTGCCGGCCGACGCCCAGCAGGCGATCGACGAGACGCTCAAGCGGCTCCTCGAGCCGGCCACGCCCGCCGATGCCCAGGAAGCCCGAGGCGTAAGCCAAGAGGAAACGCCCAGGAAGCCCGAAGCGTAAGCCGACAGGAGAGTTGAGAATCTCATGCCTCCCCGCGACGACCTTGCCGACAAACGCGCCCGCCTCGCCGAACTTCAGGCCGAGCAGGCCCAACTCGCCGCCGAGATCGAGGCCGAGGGCTTCGGCCAGGCCGCTGGCGAATGGGCCCGCAAGGGGTATTACCTCACCTACTACGCCACGGCAGGCTTTTTCTTGGGCATGGTGGCGGCCCTCGTGAGCCTGATGTTCAACATCATCGGAGCGAGCATCGCGGGTGAGAATCCGCTGCAGCTGATCAAGGTCTATCTCACGTTCGGCCTCGGCGGTCGGGCGCTCGATCCGTCGTTCGACTCGGGGCTGGCGCTGGCGATGGGCTGCGTGCTCTATATCGCCACGGGCATGCTGCTCGGGATCATCTTCCACGTGGTCCTCACGCGATATGCGTCCCAGGCCGGCCTGTTCGGGCGATTGGTCTGGGCCTCGGCGATCGCCGTCGCCGTGTGGCTCGTCAACTTCTACGTGCTCTTGTCATGGATCCAGCCGCTGCTGTTCGGCGGCAACTGGATCACGAGCACCGATCCCGTGTACCTGCCCTGGTGGGTCGCCCTGGCCACGCACCTCGTGTTTGGCTGGACGATGGCGCTGTTATATCCATGGGGTTTGTTCGTTCCCTATCGCCCGCAGGCGGAGCAGTCATGAGCCAGTCCCGAAACCAGCCCTCGGCACGCGCAGTGCCGGCCGATCTCGTCGATGAGAAGATCGTGATCGCCTATTACATGGCGGCGCTCACGTTCATCACGATCTCGATGCTGGCGGGACTGCTCGTCGCATTGCAGCTCGTTCGGTGGAACCCGTTCAACGGTGCCGAGCTGCTCTCGCCGGGCCGCTGGCGGATGATCCACACGAATGCGATCGCCTACGGCTTTCTGGCCAATGCGTTTCTCGGCACGCTCCACTGGGCGGTCCCGCGGCTCACCTTCCACAAGGTCGCGAGCAAGGCCCTGAGCTGGTTCATCTTCTACGCCTGGCAGGTGATCGTGCTGGCGACGGCCGCGGGGATCGTGATCGGGCCGACGCTCCAGGATCAGCCCTGGGTGATGGAACTGGCCAAGCAGACCCACCTGCCAATGGGCTTGGGAGCGCAGGGCCTCGAATGGGGCGAGACGCCGTTCTGGATCGATCCGGTGGCGCTGCTGGGCCTGCTGCTGGTCGCCGTGAACTTCATGGTGCCGATCGGTCGGAGCAAGGGGCCGATGTACGTCACGCTCTGGTACTTCATGGCGGCGTTCGTCTGGACGTTTCTCACCTACGCGATGGGCAACCTGCTCCCCGAATACGCCGTGGCCGGCACGAGTGCCGGGGCGATCGGCGGCCTCTTCATCCACGACCTGGTCGGCCTGTTCGTCACGCCCCTGGGCTGGGGGCTCATGTATTACTTCGTGCCGATCCTGCTCAAGAAGCCGATTTGGAGCCACGGCCTGTCGCTCGTGGGTTTCTGGGGACTGGCCTTCTTCTATCCCCTCCAGGGCATCCACCACTTCCTCTACACGCCGATCCCGATGTTCCTCCAGTATGGCGCGGTGATCTCGACGATCGCCGTGGAGCTCGTCGTGGCGACGGTGGTGATCAACTTCTTCGGCACGCTCGGCAGCAAGGGCTACGACCAGTTCGTCAACAACCTGCCGATCCGCTACTTCTACACGGGGATGGTCTTCTACTTCATCACCTGCTTCCAGTGCGCCCTGCAGGTGACGCTCACGTTCCAGAAGCTGATCCACTTCACCGACTGGGTCGTGGGCCACGCCCATCTCGTGATGTTCGGCGTATTCAGCCTGTGGCTGTTCGGGATCATGATCTATCTGTTCCCGCGGCTGCTCGGCCGGCCGTGGTACAGCCAGAAGCTCCTCACGTACCACTATTGGCTGTCGGCCGGTGGCCTGTTCGTGATGTTCCTCGACCTCACGCTCGCGGGTGTGTTTCAGGGCTGGTACTGGGCCTCGCTCCAGCCGTGGGATGCCTCGACGAATGGCTCGACGCCGTTCTGGATCGTCCGCGTGTTCGCCGGCCTGGCGATGTTCGGCGGCCTGCTGTGCTTCCTCTACAACCTGTGGATGACGGCCAAGGGAGCGGAGAGCGTCGACGAGTCGCCAGCCCTGGCGGCCGCAGCCACCTGATCGGAGCCGAGCATGTTTGAAAGCAAGACGGGCATCTTCTTCATCGCCGGCATCGGCTTCTTCGTGCTGGCCTTTCTCGGCAACGGCGCCGTGCCGATGCTGATGTACAAGGACCGCCCGGAGAAGACTGCCGAGGAACTGGTCAACAAGCGGGTCATGAACCAGTTCCGTGACCTGGCGGAGCGGTATCCCGAGCAGTTCCAGGCCGCCTTCGGCGCCGCGTCGGAGGAGAAGTGTGCCGAGGCCTTGCGGCTGGGCCGGCAGATCTACGTCGGCGAGGGCTGCTGGCACTGCCACAGCCAGTTCGTCCGGCCGGTGTCGAACGAGTCGCGGCGGTTCGGGCCGGTGTCGAAGAGCGAGGAATACGACAACGAGCTGCAGCGGCCGGTGCTCTTCGGCACGCGGCGGGTGGGCCCCGACCTCTCCCGCGAAGGGGGCCGTCGCGGCAACGATTGGCACGCCGTGCACTTCTACAATTCGCGGACGGTCTCCACCGACTCGCCGATGCCGGCCTATCCGTGGTTCTTCGACGGTTCGCCCGACAAGCCGAACCGTCGTGGCCTCGCCCTCATCACCTACATCCAATGGCTCGGCTCCTGGCTGCCGGAGTATCCGTATTACGAAGAACTCGCGGAGGTGCGGGGTGAGTGACGCTCGCACCAGCGACGTTCGGGGTACGGCCTCGAGCCGGCGGAAGACCTGGATCACGATCGCGATGGCGGTCTTGATCCTGATCCCGAGCCTCTACGGCTTCGCCGGCAAGTTCATCGAGTTCGTCCACATCTATCGTGGCACGGGCGGCGGTGAGTTCGCCGTGGCCCCGATCCTGAACTACCTGCTGGCGAGCGCCGGCTTCTTCTGCATGCTCCTGTGGGCCGCCTGGAACGGCATGTTCCGCGACGTGGAGCAGCCGAAGATCGACTTTTTGGAGAACGAGCGACTGCTCGACCGCCGCGGCCCCGCCGCCTGACCGTCACGAGGATTCCTGCCATGCCCGACTCTCCGACGTCCGGCGCCCCGGACGCTGAAAACCGGTTTCACGATTACGTGGGCAACGCGATCCCGTGGTATGTCCGCGTAATCTGGATCGGCTTCTGGATCTTCGCGGTCACCTACACGATTCGTTACCTGCTGCCCGCCATGCAGATCGAGTTGATCCAGCGGCCCTAGGATTTCGTTCGCCCCGACGGCTTCACAATCGTCATGAAAGCCCGAGGCGTGAGCCGAGAGGAATCCGCGCCCGTGGAACCCCGAGCGTGTGACTACTGCGGCCTGCCTGCCGGCGGAGTGGCGGTCGATGAGCCCGTGTTCTGCTGCTTCGGCTGCCGGTTCGCGGCGTCGATCACAGCCGCGCAGGGCGACGACGGGCAGGCCCGCTGGATGATGACGCGGCTCGGGCTCGCCGTGTTCTTCACGATGAACGTGATGGTGTTCACGATGCTGCTCTGGTCGCAGCCCGATGGCGAGCCGTCGGCTCAGGCCGGGGCGCTGTACGGTCTCGCGCGGCATGCCTGCCTGCTGTTCACGGCGCCGGTGCTCGTGCTCCTGGGCGGGCCGCTCTGCGACGACGCGATCGCCGAGCTGCGCCGCGGCCGCGCGTCGCTGAATCTCCTGCTGCTCATCGGCGTTGCGGCCGCCTTTGCCATGTCGGCCTGGGCAACCTGGCGAAACGAAGGGCATGTCTACTTCGAGGTGGCCTGCATGGTGCTCGTGGCCGTGACGCTCGGTCGCTGGCTCGAGGCATCGGGCAAGCTGCGGACGACCGAGGCGCTCCGCGAATTACGGCAACTGCTGCCCGATCGCGTGCGCCGCCGCGGGGCCGACGGCGACGAGCAGGAGATCGCGCTCGCCACGGTCCAGGCGGGCGACGTGTTGCGGCTGCTGCCGGGGGAGCACGTGCCGACCGACGGCCGGATCGTCGCCGGACGGGCGTCGCTCGACGAGCGGAGCGTGACCGGTGAGAGCGTGCCGGCGGCCAAGGGGCCGGGGGACGCGGTGCACAGCGGCACCTGCAACCTCGACGGCGAACTGCTCGTGGAGGTGACGGCTCCGCCGGGCGCGGGCACGCTCGAGCGGCTCATCGACGCGGTGTCTGCGGCCGCAGCGACGAGCCGACAGCAGCGGCTCGCGGAGCGGATCGCTGCCTGGTTCTTGCCGCTCGTGCTCGTGATCGCGGTCGTCACCTGCGCGGTGCACTGGCAGGCGAGCGGCGCTGCGGCCGGCATCCTCGCGGGGCTGGCGGTGGTCGTCGTGTCGTGTCCCTGCGCCCTGGGGCTGGCGACGCCGATGGCCCTCTGGGCGGCGATCGGGCAGGCGACGCGGCGGCACGTGCTCGTGCGGGACGGCGATGCGTTCACGAACCTGGCCATCGCGAATGTCTATTGCTTTGATAAGACAGGCACGATCACCACGGGCTGCCGGGTGAACGACGTGGAGAGCTTCGGCGGAGTCGAGCCGAACCGCCTGCTCGCGGTGGCCGCGGCCCTCGCCCGTGGTTCGACGCACATCCAGGCACGGGCGATCGAGGCGCGGGCCGCGGAGGCCGGCGTGACTGCCGCCGACATTGACTCGCCCCGCACCATTCCAGGCTGCGGCATCGAGGGCACGCTCCGCGACACGCCCGCAGCCGTGCGGCTCGGGAGTAGCCCCTGGGTGCGCGGCGAGTTCCGCCCCGACGACCCCCCGACGCTGCTGGCGATCGGCACCGAAATCCTGGGCGGTTTTCGGTTCGCCGAAGACGTCCGGCCCGAGGCGGCGACCGCGGTGGGGGCGTTGCGGCGCCGCGGTGTCGAAACCTGGATGCTGTCGGGCGACCGGGCCGACCGGGCTGCCGCGGTCGCCGAGCCGCTCGACCTGCGTTGGCGGGCGCTGCTGCTGCCGGCCGACAAACTGGCGGCGATCGAGGGCTTTGGAGCCGCGGGCCGGCGGGTGGTGATGGTCGGTGACGGCATCAACGACGCCCCTGCCCTCGCGGCGGCCGACGTGGGCGTGGCGCTCGGCTGCGGCGCCGACGTATCGCGGTGGTCGGCTGACATCTGCCTGCTGAGGGACGACCTGGCCTCCTTGCCCTGGCTCGTCGACCTCGCGAGCCGCACGCGACGGACGATCCGCTGGAACCTCCTCTGGGCCTTCGGCTACAACGCCGCCTGTATTCCGCTGGCCGCGACGGGCATCGTGCATCCGGCCGTCGCGGCCGTGGCAATGGTCGCCAGCAGCCTGCTCGTGGTGTCGAACTCGCTGAGGCTGGGGCGGGAAGAGCCGTCCGCTGGCACTGCTGCAGTGCATGACGCCGCGCCACGTGTCGCCGACCCAGTCGAGGTGGCCGCATGACGGAGTGGCCGCTGCTCGTCGTGTCGGGGATGCTCGGGTCGGCCCACTGCCTCGGGATGTGCGGCCCGTTCGCGCTGGCCGTCGGCAGTGCAGCGCCGTCGTGGCGGGCGAATCTGCAGCGGCAGATGGTCTACTCGGCAGGGCGAATTTTCACGTACGCGGTGCTCGGTGCGGTCCTCGCCTTTTGCGGCGCGCGGCTCGCGGCCGCCCTGCCGGGCTGGACGAACGTGCCGGCGGTGCTCGCGATCGTGGCGGGCGTGTTGCTCGTCGTGCAGGGGCTACTGGCGGCGGGCGTGATCCGCAAGCCTGCGGTCACGGGCGCTTCCGCGTGCCCCGGCGCCGGGGCATTCAAGGCGCTCCTCGGGGCGCGGAGTCTCGTGGACGTGTTTCTCGCTGGACTGTTCACGGGGCTGCTCCCCTGCGGCCTGCTCTACGGGATGCTGGCGCTCGCGGCGAGCACGCACGACGTGGCCCGTGGCCTCGTCACGATGGTGGCCTTCGGCCTCGGCACGGTGCCGGCAATGGCGGCGGCGGGCCTTGGAGGCTCACTGCTCGGCCTTGCCGCCCGCCGCCGACTGCATGCGATCGCCGCCTGGTGTCTCGTGCTCACCGGCTGCATCTCGATCGCCCGCGGCGCCGGTCATCTCTCGTTCACGAGCGAGCCGCCTGCCGGCTGCCCCTTCTGCGCCGAAGCAGGTAGCCCGGTCACGCCCTCTCGTAGCCCGGTCACGCCGTGACCGGAGAAAAGCCAGTCACGGCGTGACAGGCCCACGCTGCGTGACGGGCTTACGGTCGCTGGATCGTCAGATACGCCGCCCCTGCAGCCACGCCCACCGCAACGAGAATCCCGATCAGCAGCATCACGCCGTAGATCGTCTGCATGCCTTCATCCACGCGGGCCTTGCGGTCGCCCGAGAGCCGACTGGCGAGCATGGTGCAGACCCACGACCAGTGAAACATGAGATGCACGAGCACCCCGCCGGTGAGCACGGCCAAGAGGCCGAACTGAATTCCGCTCCAGGCGTCGTAGTCGAGCCCCCACAGCTGCCAGCCGCCGGCGGCCGGCCCCGGGGGAAACACGAACCGCACGACCACCGCCGCGAATAAGAGCGTCACGAACACCACGAGCAGCGCGATGTCGAGCACGAGATTGATGTCGTTCCACGACCAGCCCCGCGGGATGCGGGCAGGTGGGCGGCGGTCAGGGTCTCGTTTCAGCGTTTTCGGGGCCATGCTGGCGTCAAGTCTACTCGGATCGAGTTTCTTGATTCGAGGCTGAAGCCGAACGAAACGGGTAGGTTGCCCCGTCTGCATAGCGTGCGTCAACGTCAGCCGATATCGGCGACGTAGAGGGCGATCGCGGCGGTCATCAGCGCTGCGGCGGCAAGGCGGCGGAGGAGCGTGCCGCGATCCACCTGCTCCTCGAGGTCGTGCCAGCCGAGGTGGGCGAGCACGGCGCCGAGGCCCACGGCGATGATGCCGCGGGTCGATTGCAGGATGTTGCCAAAGACGGCGCCGACGAGGCCGAAGCAGGTGTAGAGCCCGACCATGCCGGCCAGCCAGGCGACGGCGTATTGCACGGCGACAACGCCGTCGCGGCGATCGCGGGGCAGCGCCTGGGGCAGGAGCGTCGCCACCACGAGGCCGCAGAGCACATACGTGATCGCCATCGCAAAGCAGCCCGCGTGCAGCCGCTCGGCCTCGGGCCACCAGCCCGTGCCGCCGGTTTGCAGCGAGTTGATGAGCTGCACGATGCACAGGTCGGAGAGGGCGAACATCAGGCAGGCGGTGAGCACCGCGGCGAGGGCCGACAGTGGCGCGCTGCCGCCGGCCCGCTGGAGCATCGTCGCGGCTGCCACGCTCAGGCCGACGGCCAGCCACTGCACGGCATCGAGTCGGTCGCCCGGCATGAGCGACACGATGCCAGCCAGCATCACGATCTTGAGGCCGAGCAGCGGCGCAAGCCGTGAGGCGGGCATCCGCTTGAGCGTGGCGAACACGATCCCCTGCCCCGCCAGATAGCAGCCCGTCGATCCGAGCAGCGGCGGCAGCCAGCGGGCCAGTGCGGGCAGCGTGGCCGGCCTGATCGTCCAGGCGACCGGCAGGCAGATCAGCCCCATCACCACATGGCCGAGCACGAGCAGCCGCAGGCTACCGCCCCCCGCCCGGTTCCCGTGATGCCGCGTGATGAGATAGCAGAGCGCACTGAACGCGGCCGCGGCGAAGCCGGCCACGAGGCCGGGAAGGAGGGTATCCATGGTGGGAGGCATCGCTGGGCAGCGTAGCGGATCGGAGGCGGCAGGAGTTTCGTGGCCGCTACCACCGGCACAACCCGATCAGGCCCGCGGGCCTGGGGGCCGTGCCGCGACGGCCCCGCCACCAACCGGCCTGTAGAGTTGCGCTGGAACTCTCTTTCGTCAGGATCCAGCCATGTCCTTTGCCGACCGCTCCGTCGCCCGTTCGTTTCCCCCCGCCCGTGGCCGCGTGGCCGCGCCGGTGGTCGAGCAGCCCGGGGCCGACGACGTGCTGCCGCGGAACCGCGTCCGCGATCTGACGGCCCTGGCCCTGCTGGCCGGCTGCGTGTTCCTCGTGGCGGCTCTGGCGACGTTTCACCCGGCTGACCCCCCGGCCGCGCGGATGCTGCCGGCCCACCTGCGGGCCGTGAACGCCTGCGGCCTGATCGGCTCCACCGCGGCGACGACCTGCTTCGAATGGTTTGGCCTCGGCGCCTGGGGCGTCGCGGCCATGATCCTCGCCTTCACCGTCGCCCTGCTCCGCCGGCGGCCCATGCCCGACCTCCCTCTGCGCACGGCCGGCGCGATCCTCGCCATCGCCGGCGTCTGCACGCTGCTGACGCTGTTCCTGCCCGATTGGGTCGATCGGCCCCTGTGGGGCGCCGGCGGCCGCGTGGGCGCCCTCGGCCGCCACTTCGCCGAAACGCATCTCGCCGCGACCGGTGCCGCGATCGTCGTCACGAGCCTCACCGCCGCCGGCCTGTTTCTTGCGTCCGACGTGGCCGTGCTTCGGCTCCTCAACGGTCTCGTGGCCCTGGGTGGCGGCACGATCGCGGCCGTATCGGCGGCGGGCAGCCGAGTGTCGGCCTGGCGTGCTGCACGGGCAGCGACCGCTCCTGCTGCTGGCGAGGCCGCCCTGGCCGACACGTTCCCCGGCCTCCGTGGCCGCCTGCGTGCCGCCGCTGAGGCCGACGCCGATGACGATGACACGGACGAAGACGGCGAGCCCGCGATCCGCGTGAAGCGGCGCGAGCCGCCGGTGGCCGTCGAGCCGGAGGCTGGCGATGACGACGACGTCGTCGCTGAGGCCGATGGTGACGACGAGTCGGAGGGTGAAGACGAGGCGCCACAGCCGGCCGCCCCGGCCCGCTCGCTCGTGCCGATCAAGACGCGGTCGACCCGCAAGCCCGTCGAAGCGCTCACGATGGCCCCCGATCCGGTGGCCGACTACGAGCTGCCGGGCCTCGACCTGCTGCTGCCCACCGAATACCTCGAACTCGACCAGCAGGAGCAGGAGGTCCGCGACCGGGCCCGCGTGCTCGAGAAGACGTTCGCCGAATTCGGCTTCAAGGTGAAGGTGGTCGAGGTCGAGACCGGCCCGGTCATCTCGCAATACGAGATCGAACTGGAGGCGGGCCTGCGGCTGGCCAAGATCACGAACCTCGCCGACGACCTGGCGATCGCCCTCCGCGTGCCGAGCGTCCGCATCGTGGCCCCGATCCCCGGCAAGAACTCCGTGGGCATCGAGGTGCCGAATACGACGCGGCAGATGGTCCGCCTCCGCGAGGTGATCGAGGAGACGCAGGCCAAGGCCCGCACGATGAAGATCCCGATCTTCCTCGGCAAGGACGTGGCCGGCAACCCGATGGTGGTGGACATGGCGAGCATGCCCCACCTCTTGATCGCGGGCCGCACGGGCACGGGTAAGTCGGTCTGCTTGAACTCGATCATCGTGTCGATGCTCATGACCCGCCGGCCCGACGAGGTGCGGATGCTCATGATCGACCCGAAGATGGTCGAGCTGACGCCCTACAAGTCGCTGCCCCACCTCATGCATCCGGTGGTCACCGACATGAAGAAGGCCGAGGCGATCCTTGCTTGGGCCGTGGACAAGATGGAGGAGCGGTACGCCATGCTCGCGAAGGTGGGCGTGCGGCATCTCACGCAGTACAACGCCCTCGGCCGCGAGGAGATCCTCAAGCGGATGGCCCCCGAGACGGAGGAAGAAGCCGCCGCGATTCCGTCCACGATGCCCTTCATCGTGATGATCGCCGACGAGATCGCCGACATGATGATGACGGCGGGCAAGGAGATCGAGCAGTACATCATCCGGCTGGCCCAGAAGAGCCGGGCGGTGGGCATCCATCTCATCCTCGCCACGCAGAAGCCGACGGTGGACGTGATCACCGGCCTGATCAAGAGCAACCTGCCGGCGCGGATCGCGTTCCAGGTGGCCAGCCGCACCGACAGCCGCGTGGTGCTCGACGAGATGGGGGCCGAGCGGCTCCTCGGCAACGGCGACATGCTCTTCCTCTCGCCGGGCACGAGCCAGATCCTCCGCGGCCAGGGCACGTTCCTTTCCGACGACGAAATCAATCGCGTGATGGCGGCGATCGGCACGAGCGAGCCGCAGTATGCCGCCGAGCTCGTGAACCTCCAGCCGGCGCCGTCTGGCGACGCGGCCAAGGGGGGCGGAGCCAGCCCGAAGGACAAGGACGAGCTCTACGAGGCCGCCGTCGAGGTGGTGATCCGCGAGGGCCGCGGCAGCGTGTCGCTCCTGCAGCGAGCGCTCGGCGTGGGCTACGGCCGCGGGGCCCGCCTCATCGACTTCATGGCCGAAGACGGCGTCGTCGGCCAGTACGCCGGCAGCCAGGCCCGCGAGGTGCTCCTCACGATGGAGCAATGGGCCGCCCGCAACGGATCGGCTCCCCTCCCCCCCGACCCCGCCCCACGGAAGCTGAAGATCCAGCCCCATGCCGCCGCCCCGGCCCGTCCGGCCCCCGCCGTGATCGACGCCGATGAAGAGATCGACCGCGAAGAGGCGTTTGCCGAGTCTGAATTCGATGAGGACGAGGACGACGGCTACGAAGAGGAAGACTCGGACGACGACCTCGAGGCCGACGATACCGACGACGAGTAGTCCGGTCACGCCGTGACCGGGAAGCAGCTTGTCACGGCGTGACAAGCCCACGGTTACTACTGCGGGTCGTTCAGTCGAAACGACGCCTCGACCGAATGCTCCGTCGCCCCATCGAGCTTGCGGCTGTGGTAGAGGTGAAACCGATCGACGGGGATGTCGGCGAGTTCGACACCGGCGGTGTCGGCAAGAAACCGAGCGATCCACGCCCGCGGCACGGCCGGCGTCAACCGCGCGAGTGTGACGTGGGGCACGTAGGGGCGGTGCTCGACTGAGAGCCCACATGACTCAATTGCCCCGCCGATGGCCGCGTGGAGCGTGGCGAGCGGCGTGGAGTCGACCACGCCCGCCCAAAGCACGCTCGGACGGCCACGCGGCGGAAACACGCCCGTGCCGCGGATCGCGATCGTGAACGGCTCGTGTCGCACGCAGGCGAGCGCCTCGTGCAACGCCGGGCTGGTTTCGTCCTCCACATCACCCAGGAAGTGCAGCGTGAGATGCAGCTGCGCCGGCCGCACCGGCCGCACGCCCCGGGGCGGCTGCACGAGCAACTGCCCGAGCCGCCAGCACACCGGCTTTGGCAGGTCGATCGCGATGAACAGCCGTCGGGGCATGGCCACGCTTCCAGCGGGATCGACGTGGGAAATCGGCGGCGATTTTCCGGTTTCGGGATTCAGACTACGCTACCGTCATGCGCACCATCGAAATCTACGACACCACGCTTCGCGACGGCAGCCAGGGGGAGGGCGTCAATTTCTCCCTCGAGGACAAGCTGGCGATCACCCGCCGGCTCGACGAGGCGGGCGTGGACTATATCGAGGGGGGCTACCCGCTCTCGAACCCGAAGGACGCGCAGTATTTTGCCCGGGTCCGCGAGTTGAACCTGCGGCATTCGCGGGTCTGCGCCTTCGGCATGACCCGCCGCCGCGGCATGGAGGCGGCCGCCGACCCCGGCATGAAGGCCCTCCTCGACGCCGGCACGAGCGTCGTCACGATCGTGGGCAAGACATCGGCCTTCCACGTGACGGAAGTGCTTGGCGTGTCGCATGACGAAAACCTCGCCATGATCGCCGACACCGTGGCGTATCTCACGCAGGCCGGCCGCGAGGTGTTTTATGATGCCGAGCACTTCTTCGATGGCTGGAAGCTCGACCGCGACTACTCGGCGGCCACGATCGTCGCCGCCGCGCAGGCGGGCGCGACGCGGATCGTCTGCTGCGACACGAACGGCGGCACGCTCCCCGACGAGATCGCCCGCATCCTCGGCGAGGCGGCTGCGGCCCTGAAGGCGGCCGGCTGCGAGCGGCCGCTGGCGATCCATTGCCACAACGACTGCGACCTCGCCGTCGCCAACTCGCTCGCAGCCGTGGCGGCCGGCGCCGTGCAGGTGCAGGGCACGATCAACGGCATCGGTGAGCGATGTGGCAATGCCGATCTGATCTCGGTGGTTGCGAACCTGGCGCTCAAGCTGCCCGGCTACCGCGTGCTGGTGGGCGGTGCCGCCACCGGCTCGGGCGCGGCCCATCTCACCGAACTTTCGCGGTTCGTCTACGAGACGGCCAACATGGGCTACCGCCCCGGCCAGCCGTTCGTGGGCTCGAGCGCGTTCGCCCACAAGGGGGGCATGCACGTGCATGCCGTCGCCAAGGCCACGGAGTCGTACGAGCACATCCCGCCCGAGGCGGTCGGCAACTCACGGCGGATCCTCGTGAGCGAATTGTCGGGCCGGTCAAACATCGCCGCGATGGTCACGCGGCCCGACGTCAAGAACGACCGCGTACTGCTCGACGCCGTGCTCGCCGAGGTCTGCCGCCTCGAGAACGAAGGCTGGCAGTTCGAGGCTGCCGGGGCGTCGTTCGACCTGCTCGTGGACCGGATCGCCGGCACCTTCAAGCCCGCGTTCGTCCGCGACAGCTACAACGTCGATGTCGAAAGCCGCGGCGAAGGGGACATCCGCACGCTGGCCACCGTGAAGCTGCACGTGGCCAACGG
The DNA here is from genome assembly GCA_029978085.1 of bacterium. GTDB lineage: Bacteria > Planctomycetota > Planctomycetia > Pirellulales > UBA1268 > QWPN01. Next base: position 4,299 of record JAPOJV010000028.1, on the reverse strand, counting down.
GCTGCGGCACGAGGTTGCGGAGGGAGACGGGCCCGTCAACGCCCTCGACGCGGCGCTCCGCAAGGCGCTCGTGGCCTCGTATCCGGCCGTCGAACGGATGCACCTGCTCGACTACAAGGTGCGGGTGATCAACGCCCAGGAGGGCACGGCCGCGAAGGTCCGCGTGTCGATCGAGAGCACCGACGGCGAGCGGATGTGGGGCACGGTGGGCGTGAGCGAAAACGTGATCGAAGCCAGCTGGCTCGCCCTCGCCGATTCGTTCCACCACTTCCTCGGCCAGCGGTAGGGCGGAGCACTGTGAACGCGATCCGACGGCGCTGGGGCGGAAAAGCCGGCTGACGTGCGTGCCGTCATTTTTCCGGTATGAACGACGGCCTGGTATCGGATCCGTCGTACCGTCGCCTGCTGGGGGTTCCGCGGGACCGGAGTTTTTTCCTGTTCGGGCTCCGGCCGATCGCCGACCTCTCGGGACTCAAGCGGCGAATCGTCGTGTACGAGGGCATGCGGCCTCAACGGACGGAAGACGGGATCGATGTGCTGCCGGCAAAGGCGTTCGTCGAGGCCCTTCAATCACACGCAGTCTGGTGATCCGCCGGCAAGAGAAACGCCGCCGGAGTTTCGCGAGATGATGGAACGACTGCCACCGTTTCCGGTACATTCCGGGCTTTTCGAGGCCATGCATGCACGAACTGCCGAAGCACTATGACCACCGGGCCGCCCAGGCCCGCTGCCGCACGCTCTGGGACGCCCGCCGCGACTGGCACGCCGAGCCGGTCCCGGGCCGCCGCACGTTTTCGATCGTCATTCCGCCCCCCAACGTGACCGGCGCCCTCCACCTCGGCCACGCGCTCAACAACACCCTGCAGGACGTCCTCGTCCGCACCCGGCGGATGCAGGGCTTTCTCACGCTCTGGATGCCCGGCACCGACCATGCCGGCATCGCCACGCAGGCGGTGGTGGAGCGACGGCTGCTCGAAGAAGAAAAGCTCTCCCGCCACGATCTCGGCCGCGACAAGCTCGTGGAGCGGATCTGGGCCTGGAAGGCGCAGTACGAGAAGCGGATCCTCGGCCAGCTTCGCGACCTCGGCGCGAGCTGCGACTGGGACCGCACCCGCTTCACGCTCGACGAGCAATGTGCGCAGGCAGTCCGCGAGGCCTTCTTCCGTCTGTTTCAGAAGGGCCTCGTCCGCCGCGGCAAGCGGCTCGTCAACTGGGACACGTTCCTGCAGACGGCCGTCAGCGACGACGAGGTGTTTCACGAGCAGGTGAAGGGACACTTCTGGCACATCCGCTACGACGTCGTGAACCCGCAGCCCGGTGAGCCGACGAGCGTGACGGTGGCCACGACACGGCCCGAGACACTCCTGGGCGACACGGCCGTGGCCGTGCATCCCGCACCAGCGGCGGCCCTCGAGGCCGCGGAGCAGGTATTGCGGCAGAAGCGCAGCGAGGCCCCGGCGAAGGAGCATGCCGCGATCGACGCGCAGCTCGACGAGCTTGCGGCCCGCCGCCGCGATCTGCTGCCGACGCTCGACACGCTCGCCGCCATGGCCCGGGCGGGCCGGAACGTGCGGCTGCCGCTGCTCGGTCGAGAGATCCCGCTCGTGGCCGACGAGTGGGCCAAGCCCGAGATGGGCTCCGGCTGCGTGAAGATCACGCCTGCCCACGACCCCAACGACTACGACGTCGGCCGCCGGCAGAGCCTGCCGATGCTCAACATCCTCCGGCCCGGCGGCACGCTCAACGCGGAGGCCGGCCCCTACGAGGGGCTCACGATCCGCAAGGCCCGTGAGAAAGTCGTGGCCGATCTGGACGCTGCCGGCCAGCTCGTGCAGGTCGAGGATCGCGTCATCGAGCTCGCCCACTCCGACCGCTCGAAGACACCGATCGAGCCCTATCTCGCCGACCAGTGGTTCATCCGCATGGACGAGCTTGCCCAGCCGGCGCTCGACGCGGTGGCCGACGGCCGCGTGCGGATCGTGCCGGAGCGGTATGCGAAGAGCTACCTCGACTGGCTGTCCGAGAAGCGCGACTGGCCGGTGAGCCGGCAGCTCTGGTGGGGCCACCGGATTCCGATCTGGCACGTGGCAGGCGTCACGGAGGCCGACCTTGCTGCGGCCTTCGGCAGCCGTGACACGGTGGCCTGGACGGCCGACGGCACCGGTGGCTGGTTCGTCTGCTCGTCGGACGAAACGCTCCCCGTCGAGAGCGTCGCCGGCCAGCCGCTCGTGCGCGACCCCGACGTGCTCGACACCTGGTTCTCATCGGCGCTCTGGCCCCATTCCACGCTCGGCTGGCCGGCCGCCACGCCTGAGCTGGCCTGCTTCTACCCCACGAGCACGCTCGTCACCAGCCGCGACATCCTCACGCTCTGGGTGGCGCGGATGGTGATCATGGGGGTGTTCGATACGGGCGAGATTCCGTTCCGTGAGGTCTACATCCACCCCAAGATTCTCGATCGCTACGGCGAGACGATGAGCAAGAGCAAGGGGAACGGCGTGGATCCCGTGGACGTGATCGACTCGCTCGGTGCCGATGCCCTGCGGTTCGCCCTCGCCGGCATGGCCACGGAGACGCAGGACGTGCGGATGCCGGTCGACTTCCAGTGCCCGGCCTGTGCGGCGCTGGTCGAGCAGACGGTGCAGAATCGCGTGAAGCCGCGGATCGACTGCCCGAAGTGCGGCCAGCCGTTTCGCACGCAGTGGGCCTCGGCCGAGGCCGACCTCGCCCTGCCTCGCGGCCCGGCCGTGAGCGAGAAGTTCGAGGCCGGCCGGAACTTCTCGAACAAGCTCTGGAATGCCACGCGGTTCGTGCTCATGAACCTCGACGGGTTTCAAGGTGCGCCGCTTACCACGCTCGACCTCGGTTCGGCTCCGCTCGAGGATCGCTGGCTGGCAAGCCGGCTGGCGAGCGTGACCCGCGACGCCACCCGGGCGATCGACGAGTATCGGTTCGCCGAACTTTCGCGAATCCTCTATGCCTTCGCCTGGGACGAGTTCTGCAGCGCGTATCTCGAACTCTGCAAGGCGCGGCTCGCCGATCCGGCGCATCGCGATCGGGCCCGGTCGATGCTGCTTCTCGGCCTCGACACGATCCTGCGGCTGCTTCATCCGATCATGCCGTTCGTCACCGAAGAGATCTGGCAGCATCTGCACCAGGCGACCGGTTCGCGGCGGATGCCGTGGGACGATGCCGGGCAGCCACTGGCGGCGTCACTCATGACGGCCCCTTGGCCCGAGCCGCCAGAGGCGTGGATCGACCCCGACACGGAGAGCCGCTTCGGCACGTTCCTGAGCGTCGTCGGCGCGATCCGCGAGATCCGCGCCCGGCAGAACGTCCCACCGAAGACGCGGGTGAAGGTGGCGATCCGCACGAGTCCTGCACAGGCCGCACTGCTCGAGCCATTGCACGCGGCGGTGGCGTCGATGGCGGCGTGTGACCTGACGGGCGTCGGGCCGGACGTGACGTCGGGCCCACTGGCGGCGACGGCCACGGTGGCCGGCTGTGACGTATTCGTGGATCTCGCCGACCTCGTGGATGTCGGTGCCGAGATCGCCCGGCTCACGAAGGAGAACGAGAAGACCGTGGGCTTCATCGAGGCCAAGCGGCGGAAGCTGTCCGACGAGAAATTCACGGCCCGGGCCCCCGCCGCGGTGATCGCCAAGGAGCGGGAGCAGCTGGCCGAACTCGAGGCCCGTCTCGAGAAAGACCGGGCCACGCTCGCTGAACTCCGGGCCCGTCAGGAGCGATAAACTCGGTTCCTGCGGCGAGGTTCGGTTTGGGGTAGTCTGGAGGCTTCGCCGCACACTTTCGGAGCATCGACATGAGCGTCCAAATGGAGCTCTCCCGCATCATCATCAGCGAGATCAACGACCAGCAGGTCGTGTATCTCAAAGAGGTCGAAGGGGACCGCACGTTCCCGATCCTGATCGGTCTTTTTGAGGCCACGAGCATCGACCGCCGCGTGAAGCATCACCAGTCGCCCCGACCGCTCACGCACGACCTGCTCGTCGCGGCCGTCGAGCTGATGGGTGGCGAGTTTCAGGACGTCGTGATCTCCGAACTCAAGGAGCACACCTACTTCGCGATGATCCGTGTGCTCAAGGACGGCGAGGTGGTCGAGATCGACGCCCGGCCGAGCGACGCGATCGCCGTCGCGGTGACCTGTGAGCCGAATCTCCCGATCTACGTGTCGGAAGAAGTGCTCGAGAACGTCCTCGGCTAGCCGCGTGCCGAGCTTCCGGCCTTGAGTCCGAAGCGGGCGAGCAGTGCGGCTGGCGCGCCGATGTCGAGCACGTG
>JAPOJV010000169.1 GCA_029978085.1 bacterium | reverse complement strand
GAGGCGGCGATCAAGCTGCATGCGGAGCTGACCGAGGTGACGACGAAGCTGGCCGCAGCCGAGGAAAGCTGGCTCGCCCTGCAGGAGCAGCTCACCGCCGACGGCTCGGCCTGACGGCACGTCACGTGCTGCCGTCATGAGGCGGATCGTCAGGTCGATCGCCAGGGAAGAAGCGGTTTCGCAGCGGCCCTCCCTCCGGCGGCGCCAGGAAATCGTCGGGCTGCGCGAGCAATGCCAGGGGCCGCGAGCGGATGCCCCGGCGGGTGAGAAACTCCGCCCGGTCGAGCAGCTCGAGCGGCAGCTCGAAGTAGGCCGGGAGCTCATCGCAGCTCTCGTGGGCGTCGATGATCGCGATGCCGTGCATGCCGGGCGGCTGATACATGAGGCACCAGCCGTAGATGCCGGAGCCGGTCAGCTGCCCGAGTCCGCCCCGGTGCCGGGATGTCCCGGCAGCACGCCGGCGGACCGGCCCGCGGATGTCTTCCGGCGAGATCAGGACGACAGCCTCACGGGTTCGTGATGTCGAGCGGGCAGGCAACGGCATCCTCGAACCGCGCGGCCGCAGGGTGCCGTCGAGCGACACCTGCACCCACCAGGGGCCACCCTGGACCGACTGGCTCAGCACCGCTCGGCCGATGGCGAGGGGGCGATAGCAGGCCTGGTCGTCTCCCGAGGGAAGCAGGCGCAGCGGCAGATCGACGACGGTGAGGCGGTGAGCCACGGGCGATTCCCCGATTTCGCGGTGAGGGGTGAAGCGGTCCACACCCTAGATTCCCCGAGGGACATCCTTGGTCCACGGCGGGATGGCCCCGCCGAAGGTAGGCTCTTCCTGCGGGTTTTCCCCGATTCCCGTCCCCACACCATTTGGCCGCACACCCATGGATTCGATCAGTCGTCACGAGCAGCTGCTCCGCGTTTTTCACCTCATCGACATCCTGTTCGGAGCCCGGCAGCCGCTCACCACGGCCGAACTGAAAGACCGCCTCCAGCACCGGGGCGTGATCGATGACATGTCGGACAAGAACATTCGCCGCGACATCGACTTCCTGGAAAAATTCGGCTACGCCCTGAAGCAGACGACGAAAAAGTCACCGCGGGGCACGACCTGCCACGCCTGGTCGATCGAAGCGGGCCGCGGGTCCGCGGAACTGGTCGCCCCCGCCGTCACGCTCCCCGAACTGCTCTCGCTCGCCGCCGCCCGCGACCTCCTGGCCCCGCTCGCCGGCACGGTCTACTGGCGGGGCGTCGGCCAATTGCTCGACCGGCTCGAGCGGGTGGCCACACCGCAGCTGCTCGACTACGCGGCCGCTCATAAAGATGGGCTTGTCGTCCATCCCAAGCCGCCGGCCGCGAAGTATCGCTCCAAGACGCTCAATGCCGTGAACCGGGCGATCCGGCGGGCACACGAGCTGGTGATCCGCTACACGAGCCTCTCCGACCAGCGGCCACGGCAGGCGACGATCCGGCCGGAGTCGCTCGTGATCTACGACGGGGCGATCTACATTGCCGGCTATCGGGCCCCGCAGCGGAGTGGCCGCGGCCGATCTGGCGATGACGGTATTCGGTTCTTCAAGCTCGATCGGGTGAGCGATGCGAAGGTGACGTCACGACCGTTCGATCGCCGCGACGTGCCGGTCGAGTCGCTCCTTGCCGACAGCATCACGATCTATCGTTCGGCTGCGGAGCCGCGTCGGTTTCGGATTCGCGTCGATGCGGAGCGGGCCCGCTGGGCCGTCGAGAAGCCGTTTCACCCGCGGCAGAAGGTGCGGAAGCTGGCCGATGGCGGCGTGGTGCTCGACGTCGAGCGGGCCTGGGATGAGGAACTGATTCCGCAGCTGCTCGCGCTCGGCAGCTTTGCGGAGGTGGTCGAGCCGAAGGACGTGCGGGAGCGGCTCGCCGACGAGGCCCGGCGGATCGTGGCGCGGTATGAGGGGCGGCCGCTGAGGTCGTTCGACGGACTGCAGGCCGGCGGGTGATGGAAGCCGGTTTTCCGGTCACGGCGTGACCGGGCTACGTGGGCCGGTCACGCCGTGACCGGCAATCAGAGTGCCTCCACTGCCGCCAGCGGCACCTCGACCCAGTCGGGGCGGTTCTGCAGCTCGTAGGCCAGTTCGTAGAGCGCCTTGTCGAGCACATAGGCTGCCAAAAGAGCGTCCGCGTCTGCTTCCCGCGCCGGCCACCAGGGCTGGCCCGACACGCGGCTGGCGTAGCCGGCCACGTACCGCTGCTGCAGGTTCGCCGCGTCGGCGGCGGCATACGTGGGGCCGCCGTCGCGGGCGGCGCACCGCAGCAGGTAGTCGAGCGAGCGGCACATGCCGGCCACGTCCTTGCAGGCCGACGTCTTGGCCCGCCGCTCGTCGAGTGACCGACCCGGCTCGCCTTCGAAGTCAATCACGAGCGGCCGGTCGTCCGGTGTGAGGAGCACCTGGCCGAGGTGATAGTCGCCATGCACGCGGATGTTCGCTACAGCCGAGTCGAGCTCGGCCACGGAGTCGAGACGCGAAACGAGGTCCGCGCGACGAGCGGCCACGGCCCGCAGGCGGGCGGCGATCTCGGGAGCGACACTCGGCCCCAGCTCCGAGATGAGTCGGCAGACGGCGTCGCCGTTGGCTGCAAGGCCGTGGGCCTGCGACTGGCGATCGGCCGCAGAGGGGAAAACCGGAGCGAATGCCGCGATGTCATTCCGTGATGCAAGCGCCGCGTGCATCGCCGCCGTCACGCCGGCGAGGCTATCGATGATCGCCAGCACTCTGGGGCTCGCGCTGCCGTCGGCTCGCGCCAGGCCGAGCAGCCGGTCCCAGGCGGCGTCGCAGCCGGCGGCGAACTCGTGGATGGTCGCAAGCGTCGTGGCCGGACCGCCGTCGGCAGGCTCATAGTCGAGCCAGCCGCAGAGCCGGGGCGTGCCTCGCCACGACGTCTGCTCCGCCACGAACGCCCCTACCTCCACCTCCGGCTGGATGCCGGGGCGGCACCGCCGCACGAGCTTCACCGCGAACGTCGCGGTGCCGACGGTCACACGGCACGACGTGTTCGACGCATCGGGGCCGATGACCGCGACAGCCGGGCTCCCTGCCGACAGCTTCGGCAGCGGGCCCACGGCACGGCCGACGACTCGCCCCCGCCCGCCTCCGTGCGTTGCACCGGCCCACACCGTGTCGATCAGCCAGCGGGCGAATGCCGGTGTCGTCGCCACATCGGCGGCACTGGCATCGACGGGCACTACGTAGCGGGCCGATTCCCCGCCGCTCGCGACCTCCACGAGCGCGAGCGTTGCCGCGTCGGGCAGCGGAATCGCGTCCACGAGAGAGACCGCCTCGATGCCCTGCCCTTTACCGGCGAACCACCTCGTCTGCGGAAGCCGTTCGGCGATCGCGGCGACAGGCGGGTCGGGTGGAGGCGACGTCATGCGGGCACGAGCCTGAAGACGCGGACGGGCTCGTCGGGCGTGCACTCGATCGTGATGCCCGTGAGATCCCAGGCATGCGTCGAACCCGTGAGCAGGTCGTGGGCGATCACCTGCTCCACGTCTTCGAGGCCGACGGTGTCAGGCTCGATCTCCAGCAAGCCACTGCGAGCTTCAGCGGCCTCGAGGTTCACGACCACGAGCACACGGCTGCCGCTGGCCGCATCGAACCGCGTCCAGGCCAGCAGGTGTGGGTCATCGATGACCTGCGGAATCGGCCGCCGGTTGCGGGCCAGTGCCACCTCTTTCCGGCGGATGGTGTTGAGGCAGCGGATGAAGGGGGCGAGGCTCTCCGGCGCGTCGAGGTTCCACTTCTTGATCTCGTACTTCTCGGAGTCGAGATACTCCTCGCTCCCCGGCTCGCGGGGCGTGGCCTCCAGAAGCTCCATCGCCGGCCCATAGATACCCCAGTTGCCGACGGAGAGCGCAGCCAGCGCGAGCCGCACCATGAACATCGGCCGGCCGCCGGTCTGGAGCGTCTCGTGGAGGATGTCGGGCGTGTTGGGCCAGAAGTTGGGCCGGAAGAAATCGGAGATCGGCGGCGTCGTCACCTCGACGAGATAGTCGGCCGTCTCCTGCTTCTCGGTTCGCCAGGTGAAGTACGTGTAGGACTGCGTGAAGCCGAGCTTCGCCAAGCGATACATCGTCTTCGGCCGAGTGAAGGCCTCGGAGAGAAAGAGCACGCCCGGATGCGTTCGGTGGATCTCGGCGATCAGCCACTCCCAGAAGGCGAACGGCTTGGTGTGGGGATTGTCGACGCGGAAGATTCGCACCCCCTTCTCCACCCAGAACCGCACCACGCTGGCGATCGCCTCCCAGAGCATCCGCCACTGCTCGCACTGGAAGTCGAAGGGGACGATGTCCTGGTACTTCTTGGGCGGGTTCTCCGCGTATTGGATCGTGCCATCGGCCCGGTGCCGAAACCACTCGGGGTGCTCGCGGACCCAGGGATGATCCGGGGCGCACTGGATCGCGAGGTCGAGCGCCAGCTCCATGCCCAGCGACTCGGCCCGGCTGCGGAGCCGCTCGAAATCAGCGAACGTGCCGAGCTGCGGATGGATGGCGGTGTGGCCCCCCTCGGCCGACCCGATCGCCCACGGACTGCCGACATCGGTGGCGGTCGCCGCGAGCGAATTGTTGCGGCCCTTGCGATGCGAGACACCGATTGGATGGATCGGCGTGAGGTAGAGCACGTCGAAGCCGAGGTCGCGGATGTAGTCGAGCCTGTCTGCGAGGTCGGCGAGCGTACCGTGTTCGCCCGGCACCGCTCCCCATGACCGCGGAAACACCTCGTACCAGGCGCTCGTGCCGGCCCGGCCGCGATCGACCCACACCGTGCGCACCGGCTCCAGCCGCGTCTCATCGCGGCGATCGGCGTACTGCGTCATCAGCTCGCGCAGCCGTGGCTCGCGGGCCACCTGGGGGCCATCGGCCCCCTTGAGACGCAGGGCGAACCGTTCGATCTCACCGGCGATGGCCGCGGGCGCCGCGTGGGCCGCCGCGGCCACGATCTGTGCGCCGGCAGCGAGATCGACGGCCAGGTCGTCGCCCGCCTCCGCGCGGCGGCCGAGATCGCGGAGCCAGGTGCCGAACGCATCGACGCGGCCCGTCACGACGAACTGCCAGAGGCCGAGCTGGTCGGCGGCGAACGAGCCCTGCCAGCGGTCGTTGCCGAGGCAGGTCAGCGGGTTGTCGTTCCACTGGCCGGCCTCGCCGTGCCGCCAGAGCAGCCGGCAGTCGAGTTCCTCGTGGCCGTCGCAGATGATGTCGGCCTCGACCACCACCTGCTCGCCGCGGAGCCGCTTGGCCGCGAACCGCCCGCCATCGACATCGGGACTCACCCGCTCGATCGCGACGCGGCGGGGCCTGTGAGACAAAGAATCACCAACTCGCTCCGGCACCTGGGGCTCCTACATCGGTGGGCAGGGAGGCGTCTGGCCTTCCTCGTAGACGACCGGCTGGCCCACGATCGTACCTCCCATCTGCTGGCAGCAGGGATCGATGCCCCCGGTCGGCACGACGGCCGCGCCCATCTGCGGGGCGGGCATGACGCCGCCCGGCATCACGGCTCCAGGCGCGACCACCGCACCGGGAGGCAGGGCTCCGGCTGGTGCGGCCATGCCCACCGGCTGGGCCATTTGGGGCTGCGGATAGACAGGAGGCGCCAGCGGGGGCGCATAGGAATACTGATTGGCCTTGTTGTGGGCGCAACCGATCAGGCCGGCCATGCAGAGGCCGGCCGCCACCAACGATCGCATCATGCGGTCTTGTCTCCGATGGCTTCGCCCTGGTGCACCGGACGGTACGGAAGCGAGCCGCCCGGCGAAAGGGCAAAAGCGGGTAGCCCAGTCACCGTAGCCCGGTCACGCCGTGACCGGAACAAGTCACGGCGTGACTTGCCCACCCCGGAACAAGTCACGGCGTGACTTGCCCACAAGAAACGCGTCTACTCGAAGAGGGCGATGGAGGCGGTGAAGCCGTGGAGGCAGTTGTGACGGCCGATCGGGCCAATCTCGCCCTGGGCGAAAAATCCGGCTGTAGGCAGCGGGCCGAGGCATTCCTGAACGCAGGTGGCGTCGTGGTGGGGCTCGTCGAACAGCCGGCTGCCCCGGCCGTTGCAGGTGAAGACGAGCGCACCGGCCGGGGTGGCCCCCGCATCGCG
>JAPOJV010000256.1 GCA_029978085.1 bacterium | reverse complement strand
GAGCAGGGTCGAGCAGCCGCCGAGCAGAGGCAGCACGGCGAGCACGGCGAGGCAGAGTCGGCGGGGCGTCCGCAGAGTCATGGCACGGTCCTTGGGGGACGGGGGCCGAACGGGGCCGGGAGGGTAGCGGCCGCCCGGGGGCCGCTCAATGCCGCTTGGGAGGGCCTGTTTTCGTGAGGTTTCGGCTGTGCAAGACTACAGTCTGCCTCAATGTGACTTGCCGGCTCGGGGGCGGTACAAGTCGCCGCTGCGCGGTCCTTCGGATCGTCGCGGGGACCTCGAAGACTCGGTCCAATGCTCCTCGAGCTTGCACCGACCCCCTCGCCTCACTCAACGGGACGCGCATCGTGTTGCGATCAACTCCGCTCACTGGAATTGCAGATCACGATCCGCTCATCGCCGGACTGGCCGCGGCGGTGCCGCCGAGTTTCTGGGCGATGCCGGCCGTGGTGGCAGTCTCGGGTGGGGCTGACAGCGTGGGGCTGCTGCTCGGCCTGCGCGCGATCGCGCCCGCGGAGGCCCGGCATCGGCTCGTCGTGGCCCATGCCGAGCACGACCTGCGGGACGCCGCGGCCGACGACCGGGCGTTCGTCGTGCGGCTGGCAGCCGATCTGGGGCTCGACGTCGAGTGTCGCCGGCTCTTCGTGCGCGATGCCGAGGATCAGGGCGAAGGCATCGAGGCGGTGGCGCGACGGCTCCGATACGACTTTCTGATGGATGTGGCCCGCTTACGCGGGGCGCGGCACGTGGTCGTCGGGCACACGGCCGACGATCAGGCGGAGACGGTGTTGCATCGACTGCTCCGCGGCACAGGGTTGAACGGCCTGGCCGGCATGCGGGCGGCCCGCGAACTCGCCCCCGGTGTGTCGCTCCTGCGGCCGCTGCTCGGCATGCGCCGGAGTGTCATTCGTGACTTTCTCTCGCGAGCCGGGCAGGCCTGGCGCGAAGATGAGTCGAATCTCAATCGTGACTACGCCCGCAACTTCCTCCGCCATGAGATCCTCACCCGCTGCGAGGCCGGCCCGTACCCCGACGCATCGGCAGCGATCACCAGGCTGGCCGCCCAGGCCGCCACGGCATCCGCCGCGATTCGCAGCGCCGCCGATCTCATCCTCGGCACCCACACCAGTCGCCATGCCGACGGCAGCGTCGTCGTGCGCACCCAGAGCCTGACCGCGGTCGATCCTCATCTGGCCGCCGAACTCTTCGCCGCCCTCTGGCAGCGCGAGGGCTGGCCCCAGCGCGACATGACGGCGCGGCACTACGCCTCGCTCGCCACGCTGCTCCGCGACGACTCACCGCCAGCGATCGACCTCCCCGGCGGCATCCACGCCCGCCGCACCGCCGACGGCTTCGTGACCCTCCGGCGTGGTGCTGAAAGCCCGTTGTAAAGCGGGCTCGCGTTCGCGTTGAGCAGGCGCCGTCGAGCGTGGGTTCGGGGCTGCCCATGCCCCGCGATCGACACGTGAGGGGGTGCCCATGCCCCGGGAGCCGGCGTTGCTGACCAGCGCAGGCAGGATGCCGGAGCGCAGTCAGCATCGAGCGAGCGAAGGCATGGATGCCGTAGCGAGCGTCCGGCGACGGGGCG
>JAPOJV010000034.1 GCA_029978085.1 bacterium | reverse complement strand
CGAGGAAAAAGATGGCAAGAATGGCGGACGCCAATCCCGAGGCACCCCCAGCAAGGATCAGTCGACCGCAACGCTCTTCCACCAGTGCATCCTATGGCCGAACGGTAGCCTTCAGCAGCTCGCGGCCAGAAGGCTCTCCATTCCGCGGGATGCCATCGCGAGTCTGCTGTAAGGCTTTGTTATGGCACTCGATCCATTCCGCTGGATGTTCGCGCCATGGCGAACTTTACCGCGTGCACTTTCCAGCGACAACGGCAAGCCCGCCCATCGACGGCATTCTCCCGCACCATTTCTATCCGCTTCGCGAGACGCCAGGGCGCGCCTATCTCGATGGATGCTGCGATGCCGGACACGATCTGCACCGACGCAGGCCGTGAGATTCAAGCATTTTTTCTGAATCGCCACAGGACGCCATCATCCGGCATCGCGGCTGCGCACCAAGCGACTTTCGCTTCGCGGCCGACGTCGCCGAACCAGCCACGCCCGCCCGTCGCATCACCACGGACGCTGCTTCAAATTATCGAAGCACGCAATGGGCCATAACGGTAGCAATCAGCGGCTCGCGATCTTGCGCGAACCACACCGCCCGATTTTATCGCGAGTCCGCTGCATTGCGTTGTTCGCTCATTCCCCGTGACAAGCCTCGGCGATCTCAAAGTCTTGACTGGGATCAGCTTCACCGGAAATGCAAGTGAAGCAAGCGAGGCCAGCAAAGGCAGATCCAATGACCCATATCGGCTCGCCGCATGAGCACGTCGCTCCCGCTTTGAAGGCCGCGAGGGCGGTCGTGAGATTGGCGATTAGCTCGGCACGATCATCACCTGGATTTGCAGCAAGATGCCTGGCGATGTAGTCGTCCAGCGAGATCGGCGTGAATGAGCGCACTTTTACCTTTTTACTTGAGCGAACAATCTAATTATCAGATCGGGGTTGAGGGATAAAGCGTTATTGCGATGGGCCGCCGAACGACCGTGAGCTTACACTGGAGGGGGGGGGAGGTCGCCACCCTGCTTGATTTTGTTGGAATAATGTACAAAATGCCACCATCTGTGCCGGCGTGTGTTCTTCGTGCGGCCATGGCGTGCAGGGTGAAGGCTATGAGCGTGGCTCGGTTTTGTGCGATTCTGCCAGGTACGAAGCTCCCAAAGGGCGACAAGGAATGGTTTCCCCGGTGGATTCGCCGGTATGCGTCCAGGAGCGGTGATTCGGGCGGCAGCCTTTCGGTGAGCGAGCGAGAAGTTGTTGAGTTCCTGCGATCGCTCCGCGATCACGGCACGCCCGCCTGGCAGCGGCTGCAGGCGGTGAGAGCGATCGAGGCCTACCAGTCGCTCGTGCACGGGATAGATGCGGCGGAGTTGCGTCGGATTCATCTGGCGTTGGGTCGGCTCGCCGAGCAGGAGAAAGCGTCCGGTGCGGCCATTGAAGGCTCCGGCGTTCGAGACGAACGGCACCTCGTTGGGCTGATTGATTCGTCCGAGCCACTCGTCATTCAGCAGGTGCGGCGGGAACTGCGACTGCGACACAAGGCACTGCCGACCGAACGGGCCTACGTGGGCTGGCTGCACCGGTTCATTCGGCATTGCGGCGACCCAAATCTGGCGAGGTTTGGGGAGCCGGAAATCAAGGCATTCCTGACCGATCTCGCGGTCCGTGGCAACGTAACCGCCGGAACACAGAATCAAGCGAAGTGCGCTCTGTTGTTTCTCTACGGCACGGTGCTCGGCCGCGAACTCGAGTTTCTCGATGTCGCTCGGGCGACGAAGAGCCCTCGCCTGCCGGTCGTCTTGAGTCGCGGTGAAATTGACCGCCTGCTGCCGCACTTCCAGGGCCCGCGGCGGCTCATGTTCACGTTCATGTACGGCAGCGGCTTGCGGCATCAGGAGTGCCGGCGGTTGCGGATCAAGGACGTGTGCGTCGATGAAGGGCACGTCATCGTGCGCAGCGGCAAGGGCGACAAGGACCGGATTACGGTGCTGCCGGGACGAGCGCGAGACATGCTGTCTACGCAGGTAGAGTTCGTTAGGCGGCTGCATGCGGACGATCTCGGAGACGGCTGCGGCGGGGTGTTTCTGCCGCACGCCCTCGAGCGGAAGTACCCGCAGGCGTGTCACGAGTTCGGCTGGCAGTGGCTGTTTCCGTCACTGCAATTGGCTCGCGACCCTCGCTCGGGACGCGTTCGGCGTCATCACGTGTCTGAACAGTTTTTTGGCGGTGCGTTCAAGCGGGCGATGCGGCTTGCCGGGATCACGAAACACGCAGTCCCGCATTCGCTGCGGCACAGCTTTGCCACGCACCTTCTCGAAGGCGGTGCCGACATCCGTACCGTCCAGGACTTGCTGGGGCACAAGGATGTGAGCACGACGATGATCTACGTCCACGTGATGAATCGTCCCGGACTCACCGTGCGCAGTCCCATCGACGCCCTCGCGTGACGCGCGCCCGCCGCGGCCACGGATGGCTCGGCGGGTGCTCCGTCTAGTGCTGCAGCTTCTTGTAGCGGAAGCGATGTGGCTCGTCGGCCTCGAGGCCGAGCCGTTCCTTGCGGCTCCGCTCGTAGACCTCGAAGTTGCCCTCGCACACGTGCACGTAGCCGTCCCCCTCGAAGGCGATGATGTGGGTCGCCAGCCGGTCGAGGAACCAGCGGTCGTGGGTGATCACCACAACTGAGCCGGCGAAGTGCGTGATGCCCTCCTCGAGCGACCGCAGCGTGTCGACGTCGAGGTCGTTCGTCGGCTCGTCGAGCAGGAGCAGGTTGGAGCCGCCGCGGAGCAGCTTGGCCAGGTGCACGCGGTTCCGCTCGCCCCCCGACAGCGTGCCCACCTTCTTCTGCTGGTCGGGCCCCATGAAGTTGAACTTGGCTACGTAGCTGCGGGCATTCACCGTCCGCTTGCCCAGTTCGATCGTGTCGTGGCCGCCGGAGATCTCCTCGAACACGGATTTCTGCGGGTCGAGGGCGTCGCGGTTCTGGTCGACGTAGCCGATATCCACGGTCGCACCCACCTTGATCGTGCCCGAGTCGGGCTTCTCCGCGCCCACGAGCATCCGGAAGAGGGTCGTCTTGCCGGCGCCGTTGGGGCCGATGATGCCCACGATGCCGCCCGGCGGCAGCCGGAACGATAGGTTCTCGAAGAGCAGCTTGTCGCCGAAGCCCTTCGAGATGTTCTCGACATCGATCACCTGGTCGCCGAGCGGTCGGCTCGCCGGGATGAAGATCTCGATGTCCTGATCCCGCACGGCCGCCTGTTCCGCGGCCAGCTTCTCATAGGCCGCCATGCGGGCCTTGCTCTTGGCCTGTCGGGCCTTGGGCGACATCCGCACCCATTCGAGCTCCTTGTCGAGCGTCTTCTGCCGGGCGCTGGCCTGCTTTTCCTCGAGTTCGAGTCGGGCCTTCTTCTGCTGGAGCCACGACGAATAGTTGCCTTCGAACGGAATGCCACGGCCGTGATCCACTTCCAGGATCCACTTGGCGACGTTGTCGAGGAAGTAGCGGTCGTGCGTCACGGCCACCACGGTGCCTGTGTATTCCGCGAGGTGTCGTTCGAGCCAGTTCACGCTCTCGGCGTCGAGGTGATTCGTCGGCTCGTCGAGCAGGAGAAGGTCGGGCTTCTCGAGGAGCAGCTTGCAGAGCGCGACGCGGCGCCGCTCGCCGCCGGAAAGGTTCGTCACGCCCCAGTCGCCCGGCGGCAGGTTCATCGCGTCCATCGCGATTTCCACCTGGCGGTCGAGATCCCAGAGGTTCTTGGCGTCGATCTCGTCCTGCACCGTCGCCTGCTCGGCCAGCAGCTTCTCCATCTCGTCGGGCTCGAGCGGCTCGCCGAGCTTCGCGTTGATTTCCTCGAACCGCCGCAGCACGGCCCGGGAGTGATCGACGGCATCCATCACGTTTTCGAAGACTGTCTTCGCCTGGTCGAGCTTCGGCTCCTGCTCGAGGTAGCCGACGGTGTAGCCGTCGGCGAGTCGGGGCCCGCCCCCCTACTCCCCGGCGATGCCCGCCATGATCTTCATGAGCGTGCTCTTGCCCGCGCCGTTGCGGCCCAGGAGGCCGATCTTCGCGCCGGGGTAGAAGGCGAGGTTGACGTTCTTGAGCAGCTCGCGCTGGCCGAACTTCTTGTTGAGGTCGGAGATCTGGAAAATGAAGGCGGCGCCCATCGTGGCGAAAGCTGCTCCGTGCGGTGTGTCGGTCGAGAACGAGTCCGACGAATCGTACCGGACGACACCTCGGCGAACGAGGCCCACGGGCGCTGGCTCGTTGCAGGGGCAGGGGGGATGGTCTAGGATTCCCGCGGTTGTACGGCCCTGATTCGCCGCCGTTTGCGAGGAGTTTTCGCCATGCCCGACTACGTGCATCCTGACGTCCTGGTGTCGACCGAGTGGGTCGCCGGACACCTCTCCGATCCGAACGTGCGGATCGTCGAATCCGACGAGGATCGGGCCCTGTACACGCAGGGGCACGTTCCCGGCGCCGTGGAGATCGACTGGGCGGTCGATCTGCAGTGTCCCGTCGAGCGCGACTACATCGACCGGGCGGCGTTCGAAAAGCTCTGTGCCGAGCGGGGCATCTCCAACGACACGACCGTCGTGTTCTACGGCGACAAGAACAACTGGTGGGCCTGCTACGCCTTTTGGGTCTTCAAGCTCTATGGCCACAAGGACTGCCGGATCATGAACGGCGGCCGAAAGCGATGGGAGCTGGACGGCCGGGCCTGGTCGAACGAGCGGGTGTCGTATCCGCATGCCTCCTACGCGGCTCAGGAGCAGGACGGGTCGATCCGCGCCCTCCGAGACGAGGTGCTCAAGCACTGCAAGGCCGGCAAACAGCTGCTCGACGTCCGCAGCCCCGAGGAATACCGCGGTGAGCGGATGCACATGCCCGACTATCCCAACGAGGGCGCCGTCCGCGGCGGACATGTCCCCGGCGCCCTCAACGTGCCCTGGCCCATGAACTGCAACGACGACGGCACGTTCAAATCGGCCAAGGAGCTGGAGAAGCTCTACATCAAGGAACTGAAGATGAAGCGGCGGTCGCCCACGATCGCCTACTGCCGCATCGGCGAGCGGTCGAGCCTCACGTGGTTCGTGCTCACCTACCTGCTCGGCTTCGGCAACGTGAAGAACTACGACGGCTCCTGGCTCGAGTGGGGTAATTGCGTGCGGGTGCCGATCGCGAAGGGGGCCGAGCCCGGTGGTGCGAAGGCCGCCCCCGCGGCCGCCCATGCATGACGCTGGGTTCCATGACGCTGGGATCATAGGTCACGCGTGAATAGCGTTCAGGACAGGCTCGACGCCATCGTTGGCGAGTTCGCGGACCTCGACGGCCGCGAGAAGCTGGAGTTGCTCGTCGACTTCGCCAATGGGCTGCCGCCGCTGTCGCAGGAGTATGAGGCCCGCAAGGCAGCCGAGGATCGCCGCGTGCACGAGTGCCAGACGCCGGTGTTTCTCTGGACCGAGGTCGAGGATGGTCGGGCGAAGCTCACGGCGGAGGTCGCTCCCGAGGCGCCCACGGTGAAGGGGTTCGTCGCCATCCTGGCCGAGGCGGTGAATGGCCGGCCGATCGGCGACGTGGCCACGCTCTCCGACGACTTCCTCGATCGCATGGGCCTCATCGACATCCTGGGCATGATGCGTGCCCGTGGCCTGCGGGCGATCGTGGCCCGCGTCAAGCGGGGCTTCGCCCAGTGCGCCGCGGCCGGCTCGTGAGCCGGCGTTCGTTGACAGGCAGCCGTTCATCGGGAGCAAGGAGCCCCGCCCGTGTCACCAGCTGAAAAGATCGTCGCCGGGATCGACCTGGGCGGCACCGCGATCAATTACACGTTTCTCGACGAGCGCGGGCAGTTCCTCATCGACGGACTGTGCGAGCACCCGGCGCGGAGCGTGGAGGGGCCCGACGTCTGCCTGGCCCAGATCGCTGCCGGACTCACCATCGCAGCCGAACGGGCAGGCGTCGATCTCCGCAAGCTCGTCGCGGTGGGGCTCGACACGCCGGGGCCCGCGAGCAGCGCCGGCGTGCTCAGCCGGCGGGGCTCGACGAACTTCGGGCATCCCGCCTGGGCGGGCTTCGACATGCGGGGCGGACTCGAGGCCGCGCTCGGCCTGCCCGTCACCTACCTCAACGACGGCAACGCGGCCGCCTTGTGGGGGCATGTGTCGATCTTCGGCTCGGAGAACGAGGCCACGAGCGTGTCGGCGATCATCGGTACCGGTCTCGGTGGCGGCGTCGTGACGGGCGGGCGGGTCGTCACCGGTCGCAACGGCTTCGGCGGTGAACTCGGTCACGTGCTCATTCCGTTCCAGTCGATCCCCGGCATCGACGGCCTTGTGCCTACCTGCAACTGCGGCCGCACCGGCGATCTCGAGTCGCTCTGTTCGCTCACGGCGATCCGCCGCACGCTGCTGCCACACTTTCTCGGACGTCAGCCCGATCATCCCCTCGCCGCCCATGCTGACATCGCCACCGCCGCCAAGCTGGTGCGCGGCATGGCCGAGCAGGGCGACCCACTCTGCCGCGACATCTTCCGGGTGCAGGCCCAGGCACTGGGACTGTTTTTCGACGAGATGGTGAACGTGTTCGATCCCGATGCGCTCGTCGTCGGGGGCGGCGCCGTGGAGACGTCGGCCGACTTCCGTCGCTGGTTCATCGACGAGATCCGTGCGGGCATGCCCACGCAACGTGAGGAACAGGCCGACCTCCCGATTCACGTGATGCCCGCCGGCGACTCCGCCGGCGCCCGCGGCGCCGCGCTCGACGCCGCCCGGCTCGTCCGCGAGCAGTCGCTGTAAAGTCCGTTGCATCACCCTTGGAACGGAAGCCCACGCGGTCAGGCAAGGGGGCGGTGCAAGCTCGAGGAGCATGTGGACCGAGTCCTCGAGGTCCACCGCGACGAGACTTGTACCGCCCCCGAGCCGGCGATGTATTTCGGCCGGAAGCGGGTCACTGCAGGATCGGCAGAGCGGGGAGGCCGTTTGGCTGAAGACGCGGCTTTGCGGCGGGGGCCGAGCCCTGATCAGAGGGGCCGCTCTGGCCGCGCGGCGGGCCGAAGATCATCAGCCTCGCCGTACCGAGGAGGCCACGCAGCGACCCGAATGTGGCCTCGACGGCGGCCGGTTCATAGCCACAGTGCACCATGCAGTCTTGGCACTTCGGATTGCCGCTGGCCCGGCCGTAGGCCTCCCAGTCGGTCTCTTCCATGAGCTCGCGGAACGTCTTCGCGTAGCCCTCGTCGAGCAGGTAGCAGGGCCGCTGCCAGCCGAACAGGTTGTAGGTGGGCGTGCCCCACGGGCGGCATTCGAGATCCCACGCCCCCTTGAGGAACTCCAGGAACACGGGCGACTGGTTGAACCGCCATCGCCGCGGCGCGTCGGCGAGCAGGCTGCGGAACAGTGTCTGGCTTCGCTGGCGTGGCAGGAAGTGCTCCTGGTCGGGCGCCTTGGCGTAGGAATAGCCCGGCGACACCATCATCCCCTCGACGCCGAGAGCCATGACGTCGTCGAAGAACCGCCGGTAGCGGATCGGATCGGCGTCGGTGAAGAGCGTCGAATTGGTCGTCACGCGGAAGCCGGCTTTGCGGGCCACGCGGATGGCCGATACGGCCATGTCGTAGATGCCCTCGCGGCAGACGGCGTGGTCGTGTTCCTCACGCGGCCCGTCGAGATGCACGGAGAAGGCGAGGTAGGGGGACGGCCGGAATCGCGGCAGCATCTCCTCGAGCTTGATCGCATTGGTGCAGAGATAGAGATACCGCTTGCGGGCCACGATTCCCGCCACGATCTCCTCGATCTGCGGATGCAAAAGCGGCTCGCCGCCCGGAATCGACACGATCGGGGCCCCACACTCGTCCACCGCCTGGAAGCACTGCTCGGGGGTCAGGTGCGACCGCAGGATCTCGGTGGGATGCTGGATCTTGCCGCAGCCGCCACACGCGAGGTTGCAGCGGAAGAGCGGCTCGAGCATGAGCACGAGCGGATACCGGTCGTTGCCCCGGAGCCGCTGAATGGCCACATGCCGGAGCACCGCGAGCATCTGGCCGACCGGAACACTCATGCCTCGTCCTCCGCGGCCGCGCACCCGCCGGCCCGCGCGAGCGCGATCAGCGGGAAGTAGATCGAATACCAGTGGTAGTGCAGGTAGAACACCTTCGGGAATCCGGTGCCCGTGAACTCCCGCTGTTGCCATGTGCCATCCGGCTGCTGCTGGGCGGCGAGCCACTGCGCGCCGCGCCGAACCGCCCTGGAGTCGCCACGGCCAGCCGCGATCAGGCCACAGATGGCCCAGGCCGTTTGTGACGGCGTCGGAGAGCCGACGCCAGCCAACGACTTGTCGGCGTAGCTGTCGGGTGTTTCGCCCCAGCCACCGTCAGGCTGCTGGTGCATGAGCAGCCAGGCGGCGGCCGACGTCACCATGGGATCATCGGCGGGCAGTCCGACCGCCTGCAGGCCGACGAGCGCCTGCCAGGTGCCGTAGATGTAGTTCACGCCCCAGCGGCCATACCAGGCACCGTCGGCTTCCTGCGTCCGCCGGAGGTAGTCGATGGCACGGTCGATGCATGGGTGGCCACGCCGCAGGCCCGTCTTGCCGAAGGCCTCCAGCACGCGGCCCGCGAGATCGGGCGAACTGGGGTCGATCATCGCGTTGTGATCGGCGAAGGGCACCTTGCACAGGAACTCGACATTGTTGTCGCGATCGAAGGCGCCCCAGCCGCCATCGCTGTTTTGCATGGCCTGCAGCCAGCGGCAGGCGCGGGCGATCGAATCACCGACGCGTGAGATCCGTGGATCGTTCATGGGCCGGCCGACGCGGTCCCGCCAGGTGGCCAGCGCGATCACCACCATCGCCGTGTCGTCCACGTCGGGATAAAAGCGATTCGCATACTCGAAGCACCAGCCGGCTGGCTGGGCCGCCACGCGGCGTGCCCAATCGCCGGCTGCACGGATTTCGTGATCGAGCAGCCAGTCGACGGCCCGCCCGGCGGAGGCTACGCGGGCATCGCCTGCCACCTGCGGCCTGCTGCCGGGCCGCTGATCGCCCGTCCGTCCTTCCACGACGGCGATCAGTGAAATCGCGGTATCCCAGACGGGCGAACGGCAGGGCTCGAGCCGGCGTGTGCCGTCGGGCTCGTGCTCGACCAGCCGGTCGAGCTGTTCCCAGCATTCACGCACCTCCGGCGCATCGTCAGGGCAGCCCATGGCCCGCAGGCCGATGTAGCTCCATACGATCGGCGGAAAGATCGCCCCCAGGCCGTCGCTGTCGTGGAACCGCGCGAGCATCCAGCGGCGGCACGCCTGCACGGCCCGGGCTCGCAACGGTGTAAAGCCGATCGCCTCACAGCCCTTCATGAACCGATCGACGCCGCGGAAGAATCTCGCCCAGCCGCCGTTGTCGATCGGGGGAGCGGCTGATCGATCGGCCGCGGCGAACAACTCGGCGATGCCACGGTCGGCCGGCACGCTCCGCAGCGGCTTGAACGCCCACATCAGCGACAGCGGCACGATCATCGTGCGGGACCAGGCCGACACACGGTAGAGGTTGACCGGGAACCAGTCGGGCAGCAGCACCGCCTCCGGCGGAACGGCGGGGCAGGCCGCGTACGGCAGCTGGCCGAGCAGCGCGAGATAGAACTTCGTGAAACTGTTGACGGCCCAGGGGCCACCGGCCCGCGCAATCGCCTGGCGGGCGCGACACATGTCGGCGCTGGCCGGGTCGTGTCCGGTGAGCTTGAGCGCGAGGTAGGCCTTCACGCTCGCACTCACGTCGATCGGGCCACCGGGGTAGATCGCCCAGCCCCCCTCCGGCAGCTGCTGCCGCACGATCCTGCGGGCACAGCCCGCCACATGGTCTCCGTCGAGTCGGTCAGCCCAGGCCAGCAGGAGCAGGTATTCACTCTCGAGAATCGTGTCTCCCTCGAGCGGGGCCCGCCAATGTCCATCGGGCGCCTGTCGATCCTCGAGCCAGGCGACGGTTCGATCGATCCGTTCGGCGGGCAGATCGTCGTCAGCCGCGGCATCGCCACGCCCTGGACGGCCGGCCGTCGGTGCCCGCCGCCACGACGTCCGATGGTCGCCCGGTTCGGCGGCCGCACACCCAGCCAGAGCCGTGTCGTCGGGATCCGTCTGCACCGCGATGAGGTTCATGCATCCATCCCTGTTGCACGTCGCACGGGGCGATCCTTCGCCCGGAGAGCAGGAAGTCAGCGGAGAATAGAGAACGGCGCGGAGGGCGACAAGTCCGTGGACGGCCCGTCGTCCGGCCCAGAGGGACCGCGCCGGTGGAGTTCAGCGAGACTGGGAAGGCTGTAACGCCTCCGGCCCGTCCTTCGCCGGCACCGCGGGCAGCGATACCAAGACGCGTGTGCCACGGCCCGGTCGCGAGTCGATCTCGAGCGTGCCGCCGTTGATCTCCACGAGTCGCCAGGCCTTGGGCAGGCCCAGGCCGATGCCACGGCCGGCCTCGCGGCCGCTGAAGAACGGATCAAACGCCCGGTTCAACACCTCGCCAGTCATCCCCGGGCCGTCGTCCGTCACCGTGACCACACAGACCGCCCGCTCGCTCATGCCCGCCACCGTCACGTGCAGCGCCACGCGGCCGGCTGCGGCCTCGACCGCGTTGACGGTGAGCAGCCGGATCGATTCGGTGATCTGGGAGGCATCGACGTTGACGACGCAGCTCGCCGGGGGCGGGCTGTATTCGAGCCTGACGGCCTTCAGATCCGCCGCCGGCCGGACGGCGTCGAGAATCGATGCCAGGATCTCGTCGATCGCGACCCGCGCCGGTATCGGCTTCGGGGGGCGGGCGAACACCATCAAGCCACCGATCATGTCTCGCGCCCGGAACGCCTGATCCACGATCGTCGCCAGGCGTCGTCTCCGCTCCGGATCGACTTCGTCGACGAGCAGCGCCTGGGCCCGCGCGGCGATGTTGGCCAGGGGATTGTTGATCTCGTGGCCCGCGCCGTAGGCGAACTCCCTGAGCGCCTCCAGTCGGGCGACGGCCACGGCGGCATCGACCTGCTCGGCCATGTGCGATCCCATTAAAGCGAGCCGCCCGCGTCCCCTCGGGAACGCGGGCGGCCCTGGTTCATCACTGGAGGCGAGTGCAGGCCGATCACGAACCCGCCACGCCCGACTCGATGTCGAGCAGGCTGCAGATCCGATCGACGAGCACCTCGGCCTCGAAGGGCTTCTGGAGGAACTCGTTGGCGCCGGACGCCTTGAGATCCTCGATCTTGTCGGGCTCGCACATGCCCGAGATGCAGATGATCCGCACCTCGTCCATCGTCGAGTCGCTGCGGACACGCTGGCAGACTTCCTTGCCATTGATGTCGGGCAGCATGACGTCGAGCACGATGAGGTCGGGACGGTAGTCCTTCACCATCATGCCGGCGTCAAATCCGTTGTTGACGCTGCGGGTCTCGAAGCGGCCGTCCCGCTCGAGCACGTCGGTGATCAGCTCGACGAGATCCTGGTCGTCGTCCACGACGAGAATCTTGCGGCGGCCGCTTTCCAGGGCATCGGTCGGGATGCCGTTATCGCGCATGAACAGGAACAGCTGGTCGCGGGGAATCCGCCGGAACCGGCTGCCCGGCACGCGAAACCCCTTGAGCTGTCCGGAATCGAAGCAGCGGATGATCGTCTGCTGGCTGACCTTGCAGATCTTCGCAGCTTCGCCGGTCGTATACACGGTCTTTTGCATTGTTTCCCACCCTCTCGCTAGCCGTGGTCCAGCTAGTCAAAACGGCGCCCAAGGCTTCCTCTACGGTGAATCAGCCCCGAACGCCTAGGCCTCCTTGCTGCTATCACTCAACCTGGTCGCTATCACTCAACCTGGCTGTCACATCGCTCGCCAATCACGTCGCACACCATCCCGACGTGGCTTGTCAGGGCCAGAGAGCAGGGCCCGGGGCGGGGGGGACCAGGACTCCGTTTCCTGTGACCGCTTCCGTGCTTGCCATCCTTGCCTGACAACCCAACTCTACCGGGATGCCGCGCGGCACGTCAATATCGCCTCGCTCGCCACAACGTGTTGTGTCGCAAGCAGTTCGGCGATGTTGCCAAAAGTGGCGAAAGGCCGCCATTGGCCGCAGTGCCGCATGCCACCCCGCTTCACGACAGCGGAGCGAGCGACACGTCGCAGCCGGCGACCACTTCGAGCAGGTCCACCGCGGGCCGGCCGCCGACGACGATCGTGGCCACGCGGCCGAACGTGCGATCCGGGCCGACGACCGCCGCCAGGTGGGGCCCGGGCAGCACTTCCAGCAGCCGCACCTGCTGCACGTCGCACAGGCAGCCGGCGTCGATGAGCACGCGACCGAGCGGCGTATCGGCGGCGCGGATCCGTTCAGCCACGGCGGGCGGCACCATGTCGAGATCGATCCGCACGATGCCGTATTGGATTCGCCGACCACGCTGATCGAGCAGGAGGATTTCCCGGGCGTAGCCGCGATCCGTCTCCGACGGTGGCCGCGTCGCCACGACCTCGAGCGCCACGGGCCCGCCGTGAAACCGCTCCATCGCCACGGTCATGTGGCTGGGATGATCGAGCAGGCCGCGATGGGGTTCCGGCACCTCGGAGGCCTCGACGGCACGGATCGTGCCGAACGCCTCCGGCGTGCTGAACAATTCCACCAGCCCCGCAGCCCGAGCGGTCGCATCAGGCGACGGGATCATGACGGCTGAACGCAGAACTGAGAGGCCGCCCCCTCCGGTACGGCGAGATCGAGCAGGAACTCGAGCACCTCCCGCAGCCTCGGCAGACGGCACGAGGCCAGCGCCTTCGCGGCCGCACCGCGTTCCGCTGCCACGATCTCGGCCGCGCGGGTGAACACACGGGCCTGATCGTAGAGACCGCGGACCTCGGCCACGCAGTCGCTGATCGTGCGCTCGCTTGCCCCGCTCGTCGCAGCCCGCGCTGCGGCATCCCGAAGACTGGCGATCCCAGCGGGGGAGAGGGAATCGTGCGCCAGTGCCCACATCAGGGTCGGCCGGCCACCGAGCAGGTCGCCGGCTGCCTGGCGATTGTTCTCCAGATCCCCGGCCCAGTCCTTGAGATCGTTGAGTACCTGGAAGCCCGTGCCGACATGCCGTGCATACCGCGCCACATCGACGACCTCGGCCGGCGCTACCCCCGCCAGCCGAATCCCCAGCGCGACGGCCGCCTCGAAGGCGGGCGAGGTTTTGAGAGCGTACATCTCGAGCGACTCAGCGGGAGCGAGCCGCTTGTCGGCTGCATCCCGCCACCAGAGTTCGGCCCCCTGTCCACGGGCGAGCCGCACATGCGCCGAAGCCAGGATTCGCGTCAGGTCGCGGGCCGTGGCCGGATCGATGCCGGGCAGGCCCGCGACGATCCGATAGCCGACGCCGAGCAGATAGTCGCCGATGTTGATCGCCGACGCCACGCCGTGTTCCTCGTGCACCGTGGGCCGGCCATACCGCACGCGGTCTGCGTCCTCGATGTCGTCGTGCACGAGCGATGCCTTGTGGAACACCTCGATCGCCACGGCAGCGGCCTTCACGGCATCCCGCACGATCGCATCATCGACCGCGTAGCCGACCTCGCGTGCCACGGACACGTCCCGCAGGTCGCCGCGAACGGCGTCGAAGGCCGCAAGCGAGATGAATGGCCGGAGGAACTTGCCGCCCCGCGACACGAATTCACCAGCGACGGCCGCCGTCGCCTCGAGCGGCGCGAGCTGCACCACGGATGGCACCTCGAGGCCGAACGCGTCGTCGCTCCCGAGCCGGCCTGCGAGTGTCTGGAGGCCGTCGGGCGTGAAGCTTTCGGCAGCTTCGCGGAGGAGGGGCAGGTAGTCGCCGACGGGGGCTCCCGAGCCACCCGCGACACCGAGCAGACCCAGCACCCAATCGACGTCGATCGCCGCTGCGGCAAGCCCCTCGGCGCACGAGGCAGGGTCCGTCGACTGGGCGATGTCCGCAGCCGACTCGCAGGGCACGGCAGCGACTGGCAGTGCGAAGGCGGGCAGCATCGCAAACGCCTTCTCCAGATCGGAGAGCTTCGCGACCCCGAGCACGCCATCATACTGTCCCGTGAGCAGCGACCCGATCGCCCCCACGGCCTGTCGAGTCGATTCGACGACCCAGCCACTGTCGCGGGCCGCCGACCAGATCGTCGCCAGTCCGCAGCTCGCGCCGCAGACGTGAGGCACGGGAGTCTCCGGGCTGCCTCCGGCACGCACCGCCACGGGGCAGTCGGGCAGGAGCAACAGACGGCGGCCATTGGACGCCGCGGCGAGCCGGTCGCGCCAGAATTCCGACACGATCGTGACCATCGTCCAGCCCGCGTGCTCGGGGCCGGCTCCGGCGCGGGCCACGAGCGATTCGGCCTGCTGCCGGAGTCCCGGCGACGATTTGACTCCAGCCGGCAGGCCCTCTGCCCGCCACGAGGCGACCAAATCGGCCGCCATCGCCCGGAGCCGCTCGCGCACCTGTTTGCTCGAGGGGCAGGCATGCACATCCGAGCTCGAATGTGCCTGATGCGCAGCAAGCGTGGACGACATCATGTGAGGTGCGGGAGTGTTCACTGGGGGACGGGGCTTTCCGACGCCTAGGTGATCAACCGGACAAGCCGCCCGATGCTAACGAGGCCGAGGAATCGCCGTCCATCGGCGGCTCGAAGAACCGCGGGAGCAGGGCATCCACCTGCAATAGCCCCCGCCGCGTGAGGACGACTGGGGGCCCGAGCGACTCGACGAATCCCGCCTCGACCAGAGACCGCCACTGCGGCGCCCAGGCCACGAGCGGATCGACACCGAACACGCGGGCGAGCCGAGTGGTATCGAGACGGCCCCGCTTCAGCCCGAGTACCAACTGCCGGATGAGCAGTTCGCGGGGCGTGGGGGTGAGGCCGCGGGCGAGCGGGAGGCGGCCGGCTTCCACGGCGCGCAGGTAGTCGTCCTGGTGCGGTGCATTCTGGTAGTGCACGCCGCCGATGTGGCCGAAGCTCGCCACGCCGAGTGCGGCCAAGTCGCTGCCCTCCCAGAGCATGTCGCGGTAGCGGAAGTGCACCCGGGCCGGATCGCGGACGAGCGTGTAGCCGCTGGAGATCGCATAGCCGCGGGCGATAAACCGGTCGAACGCTTCGTCGACCCAGGCCCGTTTCGTCTCCCAGTCGGCCACGGGCACGTTCGTTCCCTCGCCCTTCGCGTCCTTCACGAACACCGTGTTGAAAGGCAGCTCCATCTGATAGATCGTCACGCTGTCGGGCTCGAGCGCGAGCGTGCGGTCGACCGTGCGCCGCCATGAGTCCGACGTCTCGCCCACCATGCCGGCGATCAGGTCGATGTTGGTGTTCGGGAAGTCGGCCGCGCGGATCCAGTCCCAGGCCCGGATGATTTCGGCGGAGAGGTGGGCCCGGCCGTTGGCCTCCAGGATCGCGTCGTCGAAGTTCTCGACGCCGAGCGAGATCCGGGTCATGCCGAGGGCCTTGAGCGCCTGCACCTTCGGCTCCGACAGCGTGCCGGGCTCGCACTCGAACGTCACCTCCTCGGCATGATCCCAGCCGAAGCTCCGGTGCAGGCCGTCCACGAGCCGTTCCAACTGCCGTACGCTCAGGAACGACGGCGTGCCGCCGCCGAAGTAGACATACCGCAGTTCGCGCCCCGCGATCGCCCGTCGCGCGGCCAGGAGCGCGGCCTCGGTGGCGACCGCCTGCGCGTAGCGGTCGACATCGGCGGCGGTCACGTCGGTGTAGACGCGGAAGTAGCAGAACTTGCACCGTTTGCGGCAGAACGGCACGTGCACGTAGAGGCCGAGCGGTGCCTCCGCAGGCGGCGCATCCAACGCCCGCTCGACATCGGCCACCGCCCCGGCGTGCCACCGTGCGAACGGCGGATAGTTGGCGACGAAATAGCTGCCGGGCTCGGTGGCGGTGGTCATAGGCCGCGGGCCGCGAGCAGGTCGTCGAAGTCACGCAGGTGGTAGGCCACCTTCGTCGCATCGAGCACACGGCACAGCGCCCGCAGGGCCACGCCCATGCCGTCGGGGCCGCTCGTGCCGCCGAACTGCCCGCCGCCGCGGACGTGCGGCTCCAGGTCCACGAACACGCCGGGAATGCCGCGGCGTTCCAGCTTCTTGGAGAGCGTGGGCAGCATGCCGCGAAGGTCGGTGAGGATCCGCTCGTGGCCCCCCGCGCCGATGTCTGCCGGGACGAAGTTGGCAAGGTGGTCTTCCTCAACGTGCCGGCCGCGGGCCTTGCCCGACACCTTGCGGTAGTCCTTGATGTGCACCCAGCCGAGGCCGGGCTTCATCGCCTCCCACTGCTTCCAGACCTCGGCCGTGGAGAAGCCCTGCACGATGAGATTGGCCGCATCGAACACGAGCACGAGCCCCGGATGGTTGACGCGGCGGTGGATCTCGGCGAGGAGCTGGCCCGTCCGGCCCACGAGGTTGGCCTCCACCTCCAGGCCGAACGTCAGGTCGGATCGATGGCAGGCCTCCGCGATCCGTCCGATCCGCTCGACCGCCTCCTCCAGATGGTCTTCCGGCTTCGCGTTGCGCGGCGGATAAAATGAGAAGCCGCGAATGAGCTTCGTCTCAAAGGCATGAGCCAGTTCGCAGGCCTTGGCCACGTCCTTCGCCAGGTACTGCTTGAAGGGCACGTAGGCGTTCTTCGTGCCGTCCGGCTCGTCGACCAGCTTGATCTTGCCGATGGGCGAGGCGATCGAGGCCACGTTGAGGCCGTACTCATCCTCGAGGTGCCGGATCTTCTGGATCTCGCCGAGCGTGAGCTTCATCACGTTCTTCACGCCCTTGCCCACGTCGATGAACCGCAGGCTGTAATACTCGAGTCCGAGCGCCGCCAACGCCGAGAATTGCTCCACGGCCGTGAGGTGGAAGGCCGACTCGTCGGCCAGGGCGGAGAGAAGCACGCGGGGCTGGGGCATGAAGCGGTCTCGCGGATGTGGCGGAGGAGGCTGCCGCAGGCGGCAGTCGCCCAGGGCAACGGGAAGGTCGGGGCAGCGGGAAGGTCAGGGCAGCGGGAAGGTCAGGGAGTGGGCGGCAGATGGTCGTTGGTCGGATGCGACACGGCGATCCGGGAGCTGATGCCGCCCCGCGGCGTGAACTGGGCGACGAGCGTCATGCGGCGCGGCTGGACCACGGCGACGAGGTCGTCGAGAATCCTGTTGGTGACGTTCTCGTAGAAGATGCCGGCGTTGCGAAATGCCTGCAGGTACAATTTCAGGCTCTTGAGCTCCACGCAGAGCCGGTCGGGAACGTACCGGAAGGTGAGCGTGCCGAAGTCGGGCTGCCCGGTCTTGGGACAGACCGACGTGAACTCGGGGCAGACGATTTCGATCGTGTAGTCGCGGCTCGGAAACTGGTTGGCGAAGGTTTCGAGCTGGTCGCGGGATGGTGCAGGTGATGGTGTCATGATGCGGGAA
Organism: bacterium; assembly: GCA_029978085.1. Classification (GTDB taxonomy): domain Bacteria; phylum Planctomycetota; class Planctomycetia; order Pirellulales; family UBA1268; genus QWPN01. The sequence goes on along the minus strand of JAPOJV010000034.1, from coordinate 7,809 downwards.
AGTGTGGCATGAAAACCGCTTCCACGATAGGCGCGGCCCGCGGCCCCGGGCAGGGCGCTGCTGTGGGCCGCACGGCCGTGGTGCTTCTCTCCGGCGGTCTCGATTCGGCCACTGCCGCCGGCTGGGCGCTGGCGCAGGGCTTCCGGCTGGCGGCCCTGTCGGTCGACTACGGGCAGCGGCACCGCGTGGAGCTGGATGCGGCCCGCGACGTGGCCCGGGCCTTGGGCATCGACCGCCACGTCGTCGTGCCGCTCGACCTCGCCGCATTCGGCGGCAGCGCCCTGGTCGACACGACCGCCGCCGTGCCGAAGGGCCGGTCCGAGGCGGCGATGGCCGCGGGCATCCCTGTGACCTACGTGCCCGCCCGGAACACCGTGTTTCTCTCGCTCGCCCTCGGGATGGCCGAGGCGTCGGGGGCCGACGCGATCGTGCTCGGCGTGAATGCGGTCGACTACAGCGGCTACCCTGACTGCCGGCCCGAGTTCATCGAGGCCTTTGCCCGGCTGGCCGGCCTGGCGACGAAGGCAGGGGTTGAGGGGCGGCCGATCGAGATTCTCGCGCCCTTGATCACGATGTCGAAGGCCGACATCATCCGCGCGGGCATCAGCTACGGCATCGACTACGGCCTCACGACGAGCTGCTACGACCCGCTGCCAGGCGGGCGGCCGTGCGGCGAGTGCGACTCCTGCCGCATCCGCGCCGCGGGCTTCCGCGATGCTGAAGCGGCCGATCCGCGGGTCGATCCCGGCCGCTGGCACTGACGAAGGCAGGCCGCGCGTGCGCATCGCCGAGATCTTCGCATCGCTCCAGGGAGAGGGCCTGCTCGCCGGCACGCCGAGCGTGTTCGTGCGCACCAGCGGCTGCAACCTCCGCTGCACCTGGTGTGACACGCCGTTCACGTCGTGGACGCCCGAGGGGGAGGACTGGGCGGTACCGCGGATCATCGATCGCGTCATGGCCGCTGGTGTGCGGCATGCGGTGGTCACCGGCGGCGAGCCGCTGCTCTTTGGCGAGACGGTCGAACTGTGCGGACTGCTGCGGGCCGCGGGCGTCCATGTGACAATCGAGACGGCGGGCACCGTGCTGCCCGGCGTCGGCGATGTGGAGGCTGATCTGATGTCTATCAGCCCGAAGCTCGCCTCGTCCACGCCGGCAGCCGCTGAAGCGGGCAGCTGGGCAGCGCGACATGAGGCCGCGCGGCGCCGCGACGACGTGGTGCGGTCGCTCATGCGACCAGGCCGCTGGCAGCTCAAGTTCGTCATCGATTCCCGGGCCGACCTCGCCGAGGCCGTGGACTGGATCGCGGCGCTCGGGGTGGAACGGAGCGACCGCAGGAGCGTGTTCATGATGCCGCAGGGACGGTCGGCTGCCGAACTCGGCAGCACTGTCGCCTGGCTCGAGTCGGCCTGCCGCGACCACGGGTTTCGGTTGGCCCCGCGGCATCACATCGATTGGTTCGGCCACGCCCGCGGCACGTGACCGGCGCCACCGCAGCGGTCCCGTCTCAGGCCGGTTTCGGTGCCGGCGCATGGCCCCGCGGACCGAAGGCCAGCACGGTGGCGGCGCCCGCTGCCACGACGAGCATGCCGGCGAGAAAGAACGGGCTCACTGCACCTGTCGGTGTGTGCGCCAGCGCGAGCGTGACGAGCGTGTTGATCACCGGAGCGCACCCAAACACGACGGGCATCACCGTGAACGGCTTGCCGCCGCAGGCGAACGCGAGGATCGTGCCGAGGGCCCCGAGGGCGCCGAGCGACCCGGCGGCCAGGCTCCAGAGCGTGCCCTGCACGGTCCACTGGCCGGTGTCGCCGAGTGGCGCGAGGAGCAGCAACGGCACGATGACCGCGATCACGAAGTAGGCGGCCCCGACGCAGACGAGCGGCCTCAGGCGACTGCCTCCCATCGCGGCCTGGCCGCGGTGAAGCACAGGGCCGTAGCTGCCCCACGACACGAGTGCCAGCGCGACCGACAGCAGCACCTCGACGACTCGCTCGGCTCCGCGGGGCGCCTGGGGGGCCGGCGCGTCGGCAGCTGCAACGGCCGTGGCGGCCACCGGAGCGGTCGGCTGCGGCTTGAAGACGAGCACCGTGACGGCGCCGAGGATCACGAGGATGAGACCGGCCAGGAACGGCGCCCGCAACTGGTTGAACGACCTGCCCAGGGCCGCGGAAAGGAGCGTGTTCACGACCGGCGCGCCGCCGAACACGAGCGGCATCACGTAGATCGGCTTGCCGCCGAATCCCAGCGCGAGGATCACGCCGAGCGCCCCGAGTGCCCCCGCCGTTCCGGCGAGCAGGCTCCAGAGCACGCCCTTCGACGTCCACGTGCCGCGTTCGCCCCCCCTGGCCAGGAGGAGCAGCGGCACGAGCACGGCGATCACGAAGTAGGCGGCGCCCACGCAGACGAACGGCCGCAGGCTCGAGTGCATCGACTCGCGGCCAAAATGGAGGACCGGGCCGTACGCCCCCCAGCAGAGGGCCGTCAGGCCGATCGCGGCCAGCATTCCAACGAACTGCACCATCGCCACGCCTCCCGGGAACCAGGGCCTCTGCCATGCGAGGCGGCGGATGATACCACGGTGGTGGGAACGCGGGGCGGTTGTCGGTCCTGCGGCGCACGGGTACCGTTGCGGCTCACGCTGTGGGTTTCGCCCCGGCTTTGCCGCAGGAATGCGATGGCCAGTCCCTCACCCGCCCGCCGCCGAATCCTGGTCCGCACCCCGAACTGGATCGGGGACCAGGTGATGGCCTATCCATTCTTTCATCGGCTGCGTGAGGTGTTTCCCGATGCCCACGTCGCGGCCTTCTGCGTGCCGTGGGTCGAGCACATCCAGTTTCGTAACCTCGTCGATGAGGTGATCGCACTGCCGGTGCCGCTGCACCGCGGCCTGTGGGAGAAGTGGACGTCACTCGAGGCTGCGGGCCACGTGGCTCGGATGCGGGGGCCATGGGACATCGCCATCTCGCTGCCCAACTCGCTCACGGCAGCCTGGCAGATCTTCCGGTCGGGCGCCGGTGAACGGTGGGGGTATGCGGGCGACGGCCGCCGGTGGCTGCTCACGCGGCAGGTGGCGAATGACGGCCAGACGCGGCACCGATCCGACACGTTCATGCAGATCCTGCCCGAGCACCTTCGGCCTGGCACGCCAGCCGCCGACTTCTGGCAGCCCGTCGCCGGGGAGGCTCGCCGCTTTCCGGTCGACGAGGCATGGGGTGGCTTCCCCGTGCTGCCCACACCGGAGGAACCGTTCTGGATCCTGGCGCCTGGCTCGGTCGCCGACTCGCGCCGCTGGCCGGTGGAGCGGTTCGTCGAGCTCGCGCGACGGATCATCGGGGACACGGGATTGCGGGGCGTCATCGTCGGCGGAGACAGCGACGCACCGCTCGCGCAGACGCTCTGCGTCGATCCGCAGCTCGGCCTCGTCGACTGCACGGCCCGCGGCCCGATTCCGGTCCTGCGCCGTCTCTTCGCTCGCGCGGTGTTTACGGTCGCCAACGACTCCGGACTGGCGCACGTGGCTTCTCTGTGCGGTTCACCCGTGCAGGTGATCTGGGGCGCCGGCAACCCGCGGCACACGCGGCCGCTGGGGCCCGGTCGCGTGCAGGTGATCTCGACGTCGATCTCCTGCTGGCCCTGCGAACGGAACACGTGCGAGCGGACCGACGGGCCCGCCTATGAGTGCCTCGACGCGATCACGCCGGATGCCGTGTGGCGGCAGATCCGCGGCGGCCTCCTACCGAGCTGAGCTGCGCCTTCTAGTCACTCGGACTGCGGCCGTGCGGGAATGGCCTGCCACGACGACGTGACGAGTCCGGCCAGACCGGCACTCGCCAGCGTGAGGACTCCGGCCAGCGTCATCCATCCGAGCGGCACCCGGCCCAGGCCGGACAGCAGCAGCGGCGCGATCGCCAGGCATCCCGCGAGGCTGCCCGCCACCAGCCCCAGTCCCACCGTCACGAGTGTTTCGCCGACGATCAGCTGACGCACGGTCACGGGAGCGAAGCCGATGGCCTCGAGCACGGCCAACGCATTGCGGCGTTCGAGCAGTCCCTGAGCCTGCACGGCCGCGACGCCCACCGTGCCGAGCAGCAGCCCCAGGGCCGCCAGCGCCTGGAAGCCAGCGAGGAACGTGTTCTGCACCGCCTGCAAGCGACGCAGCCGCTCGCCGGCCGGAACCAGCGTCGTGCAGGCATCGGCCCAGGCCGTGGTGAGCGCGGGCCCGACCTCCGCGCGGAGTGGCGGCTCGACGCCGCCCTCATCGATGACCGCGAGCCCATAGCCCGACCGCGTGGGAAACATTCGGCCGAAGCTGCGCTCGGAGACGATCACGAATCCCTGGAGGATGCCGCCGTCGATCAGGCCCACGACCTCGCAGGGAATCGTAGTCCCATCGTCGCCGGTCACGGTGAACTGGCTGCCCACACCACCGACCTTGAGCGCCCATTGGGCCGTGGCCTGGTCGAGCACCGCGGGAACGGCGCCCGACGGCAGCGGCCGTTCGAGCAGCAGCCACGGGTTCCGCGTCGTGGCGTCGGCGTCGGCCCGCGTGTGCGCCAGAAACCGGAAGCCGCCTCGGGCGATGAACCCGGGGCCCACGCCGACGACCGTCGGCCTGGTGGCCGCATAGAGATTCGTGCAGCTCGCGTCGTCGCCGCCGCTGCTCCGCACGAGCTCGATCTCACTGCCGGCAACGGCTGCGGTCGCAGCGGGTGATAGCCCGAGCCGGTCTCGCATCTCGGGAGCAGATGGATCGATGGCGGTCGGTACGCCGAACGTGGCGATCGTCGTCCAGCCGCCGGTGGGGGAGCGGCGATCAGCCGGATTGGCTGGAGGCCGCAGCCCGAAGGCCGACACCGCCACGATCAGGAACTGCGCGACGCCGACGATCGTCGCCACGGCGATGGCCCGCGCGGGACGATGGGCGAGTCCGCGTCGCGCGAGCTGCATCAGCGTCCGCACTGGCGGACGGCGGCCCGGGCCGGCCAGCCAGAGCCGCACCGCCGCCAGCATGCCCGTGAGCGCGGCTACGCCCGCAGCGAAGAATGCGGCCGTGGCGACGGTCGCCTCCGCGCGGAGGCCGGCCGCGGCGATGGCGAGGCTCGCGATGCTGGAGCCGATCACGAGCCATCGCGACATGGGTCTGCGGCTGCCTGCCGACGGTGATGTCGACGCGGCAGTATCGCCGCCGCGCAGCACCACGAGCGGCGGGAGCCGCGCCGTCCGCCAGGCGGCCGCGGCGAGTGCTGCCAGCGACACGACGAGTGCCGCCGCCGCGCCAGCGAGCAGTGGTCGCAGGGATGCCGACCGCGAGGTGAAGACCGCCCCGGCGCCCGATGCCACGTCGGCCGTCCAGGCCTGCGCGAGCGACGTGCGAAGGGCGGCCGCCCAGGCTGGTCCCACGACGAGCCCGAGGCCCGTGCCGAGCACGGCCGCGATGGCGCCGACGCCCACGAGGAGCAGCGTGAGCCGGCCGGGCGGCCAGCCCACCGCGGCAAGCAGTCCGAGGTCGTGACGGCGGGCGGCGATGAGCAGGCGAAAGAGCAGCCACACGAGCACGAGCCCGGCGGCGATGACGAAGCTCGACAGCGCGAGAAACAGCCCGCCGAACGGCGTCGAGCCGCCGGCCGCGGCCAACGCCTCGGCACGAAGCGGGACCACGCGGATGCCGAGTGACTCTGGCCGCAGTGCCGCCTCCAGGCGGTCTTTCAACGCCTCCGTGGTGGTGTCTGCGCCGCTCGGCACATGCCAGGCGGTCGAGCGGCCGAAGCGGCTTCCGGCCAGCCGCTCGGCATCGGCCAGCGACACGAAGGCCTTGGGGGTGGCGCGATACTCCTTCCAATACCGGTCATCCTCGTCGTGCGGCGGCGTCGTGCGGACACGGGTGGAATCGAACGGAAACGGCGGATCCCAGTCGGCGATCGAGTCCTCGTCGGTGACGCCCGCCACCTCGGGCACAAGCTCCCGCGCCACGGCTGCCCCGCGCATCGCCGCGATGCCGGACACACGAAACGTCGCCGTCGTCTCCTCGACGCGGCCATGCAGTGTTTCGGGGAGGAAGCAGCGGACGTCGATCGCGTCACCGACGGCGAGCGGCCGTCCCTGGGCGGCGAGATCGTCGGCGAGCCACTGGTTGACGATGATCTCGCCCCGCAGTGGAGCGGGCAGGGGAGTGCCGGCTGCATCCACGAGTGCACCGACAGGCAGCGACGCGTCGTCGATGCCGAGCACGGTCGAGTAGGGAACGGATGCGGCAGGCGGTTCGGCGGCCGCAGCGCCGGCCGCGAGCGACACGGCCAGGAACGCGAGCGATCGTCGGCCACCGACGGGCGCGAGCACGTGTGCCGCCGCGCGGTCGACCTCGGGCGAGAGGATGAGCTGCCGGCTGGTGAGCCGCACACTCGGGCCTCCCGGCGGTTCTGCGGCGAGCGCGAGGCCGTAGTCGGCGAGTGTCGGCCGCAGCTGTGACGACAAACCGTCAACGTCCGCCGCCTCCGGCCCGCAGATGAACACCGCGTTGGCGACGGAGTCGGCCCGCAGGATGCCGCGGGCCGTGGCCAGCGAGCAGACCACGAGCGGCGCGGTCTCCTGCACCGGCCGCAGGGAGAAGCGACCGATCCCGGCGTCGGGCAGAATCGCCGCCACCGCCAGCCGGCGGCCATCAGCGCCGGCATCGCGACGGCCCAGCGGGCTGTCGGCAGGCACCTCGGAGCGGCGTGGAATCCGCAGCACGACGGGATCACCGGCCCGCACCGCGAGCGCACTCGCGAGTGGCTGATTGATCGACGCGGCGGCTGGGCTCTGCGGCTGGGCGGCGGGCGCAGTGGCAAAGCCGAGTGCCGCCACCTCATCGCACGCCAGGAGCGTTGCCCGCATCGGTGGGCCACCTCTGCCGGCCTCGACCGTCACCTCGAGCACGACCGCCGGCACAACGGTGGCACCGGCGCGGTCGCGCAGCGCGGTCGCGACCTGGGCGGCGATTCGGTCGGTGAACAGGTCGTCTCCGAGCACGGCCGCCTGGATGTCGCCGAGCCGGTCGACCGCCAGGTCGGCCAGTCCGCGTTGCACGCCGTCGCCCACTCCGATTGCGCCGACGATCGTCGCCGTGACGATGCCGCACGCGGCCGCCAGCGCTGCGACCTGCTGCCACCACTGGCGGGCGAGTTTCCAGGCGAGGCCGACGGCGGTACGCAGGCCGCGCGTCGCCACCGGAGATGCGGCTGGTCTGCTCATGCGTCGAGCCGGCCGTCCACCAGCCGGCGCACGGTGCCCATCCGGCCGGCGACCTCGGCATCGTGTGTCACGACCACGAGCATGCCACCGGCCTCCGCCGTCAGCTCGATCAACAACTCGGTGACCGCGGCGGCCGATCGCGAGTCGAGCTGGCCCGTCGGCTCGTCGGCGAGCACGAGTCGTGGACTCGACAGGAGCGCCCGGGCCACCGCCACGCGTTGCCGCTCGCCCCCCGACAGTTCGGCCGGTAGGTGGCCGGCACGGTCGGCCAGTCCGACGCGGGCGAGCAGCTCAGCCGCCCGCTCGACCACAGCCTCCGGAACCGTGCCTCGCGCGATCGCGGGCACGAGGACGTTGTCGAGCGCCGTGCAGCCCGCCAGCAGATGATGATCCTGGAACACGAAGCCGATCCGCTCGTTGCGAAAGGCGGCGCGGTGGCGGGCATCGGTCGCGAAGGGATCGACGCCATCGAGTCGCACCGTCCCACTCGTCGGCGGCTCGAGGGCGCCGATGATCGCGAGGAGCGTGCTCTTGCCCGAGCCGCTCGGCCCCATGATGGCCAGCCGTCGTCCGGGCTCG
>JAPOJV010000130.1 GCA_029978085.1 bacterium | reverse complement strand
TAGCCCGCCCGCACCGCCGGGCTGGCGATCAGTCGCTCGATCCACGGCCTGGCTGACGGTGCGGCGGGCATATGGGCGACCGTGCGGATGCCGGGGACACTACGGAGCGGGGGGACTTTTCGGGTCGGGCAACGGCGCACGTAGCCGCCTCGTCGGCCTTCCCGAGTCATCGGCTGTGCCGCATCGTCGGCTGGAGGCCGGCTCGCCGGGTTGCGTGGTCCGCACACTCCGCCCGTAGTCCGCACACTCCGTGTGCGGTTGGAGGAATGAAGACCGAGGGGCCGGGCTACTCGTGTGGACGCTCGCGAACCTGCACGGGAATAGCTCGGGCCTACGGTGTATCGACCGTGGGCCACATGCGGAGCATGTGGACTACGGCGCAAGCGGAGGCGGACGAATGAATGGCCCGGCGACCGCTATTCCTTGAACTCCTCGTCCACGCTCTGGTTCTTGTAGATCGGGAGGTGGCGGTAGTAGACCTCCAGGATCATCGTCGAGAGCGCGGTGCAGTAGAGGCGGCCCGCTGCGTGGGCCCCATGGCCGCCGTCGACGCCGGCGTGGAAGCTGCCGGCCTCGTGCCCCTCGCGCGACTGCGCCTTGAGCAGCATGCCCTTCATCTTGTTGTTCCAGGCGATCCACATGTCACCCTCGAAGTGGTGCATGATCTGGGTCGCGTAATAGTTGAAGTAGAGATCCTTCGACGGCCCGAGCTTCGCGATATGGGCCACGCCCTTCTGCAACGCCGGATGGTCCTTCTTCCAGCCGAGGTACATCCGGCAGAGGAGGCCGACGGCGGTACACGCTTGATTATTCTTTCCTGGGTCTGCGTAGCCGTAGAACGCGCCGTCTTCCGCCTGCACTGAGTCGAGGAACTCGACGGCCTTCTTGATCACGAGCGGATTGACCTGCAGGTAGGCCATGTTTCCGCTCTTGAGCGCCATCAACTGCCAGCCCACGGCCGACGTGTCACCGGGCTGCTTGGGCGTATACCTCCAGCCGCCGCCGCGGGGGTCCTGGGCATCCATGATGAAGTTGAGCGCGAGCTGGGTCGGCACCTGGAGCCGCGGGTCTTGCGTCATCGCATAGCACTCGGAGAGGGCGATGCCGGCCAGACCTTGCGAATAGAGGTTGCCGCCGCCCCCGGGCTGGTACACGTTCCCCTTCCCCTTGATCGACAGCCCGGCGAGGAAGGCGATGCCCTGCTCGATCTGCGGCTTGTATGGCCCTTCGCGGTGTGTATAGCCGCGGCCGAGAAATGGCAGCAGAGCCATCGCCGTAGCGCCACACCGGTCCTTCGCAAAGCTTTCGCCACTGTGCGAGCACTGCCCCTGGCAGCTCGGGCATTGCTTGAGGTCGAAGCTCCAGCCACCGTCCGGCATCTGATGGATCGCGATCCATTTGAGGGCCCGATCGACGGCCTGCTCCGTGTCGGCGCCGCCACCGCTGGCGGCTGCGATCTTGCCGGCATTCGCGCCGCGGGCACCGAAGCCGCCGCCGGTGCCTTTGCCCCCGATGGCGCCGAGCGAAGATGCGAGGTCGGTCGCAGGCGCGGTTTCGGAGCCGATGTCGGTGAGCTCGACGGCGAGCGGCGCGGCCTCGATGGCATCGGCAGTCGATACGACCTGCACGTCGGGCACCACAGAGACGTCGGTCGTGGGCACGACGACGTCGTTCGACTGCGGGGCATCGCTGACCGGCTGGTCGACCGGCTGCTCGGTGAGCTCCTCGAACTCCTCGACGGCTTCGGCAGCCGTCGACACGATCTCCCGCGGCTTCTCCTTCTCGGGCGTCGCCGTGACCACGAGCGCCATCGAGAGCAGGGCCACGATGTGGACGAGCATGCTGATCGCGCAGGCGATCAATTGCCCCATCGCGCCGCCGCCACGGCGTTCGGCAACCACGGGCGGGGCGTTGCTGGCCGCAGCGGGCTCAGCCGCAGCTGGTGGAGCGGCTGGTTTGGCAGGGGCAGCCGGCTTCGCGGCAGCCGGGGCCTTGGCGGGAGCAGCAGGCTTGGCCGGCGCTGAGGCTGGCTTTCCGGCCGTTGCCGGCTTGGCAGGCGGAGCCGCAGGCTTGGCCGTCGCCTTCTGCTTGGGATCGGGATCGATTTGGCTCGCCATGATGTGACTCCCCGTGCCAACGCAGCCCGGCTGGCCGCCGGGCAGATCCTCATATCAGCGCAGTCGGCCGAACGGCCGATCCACCTTCACAATACTATCCAATTCCGGGGCCGAAGGTGAGCGCTGGCCAGACTGGTTTTTCCCGGGTAGAGTCTCCGTTCCTTCCGGCGGGCCGAGCCCGTGCGTCGGGCGGCCGAGTGGCCGCCTCCGGTGCCACGCCCGGGAGGGGAGCACGCGGAACACGTCGCACATGGCCAAGGGCAAGAAAAAACTCGAAGTGGTGCACCTCGTCTGCGAGGAGACCGGCGATCAGAACTACACCATCCGCAAGAAGTCGGGGGGTGAGAAGCTGAAGATCAAGAAGTATTCGCCGCGGCTGCGGAAGCACACCGTGCACAACGAGAAGAAGAAGTAGTTTCGGGCCTCGCCCGACCGCTTCTCGTAGGCTCGTCACTCCCAGTGGCCAAATCACGCCGTGACTTGCTGATTCTGATCCGGTCACGGCGTGACCGGGCTACTTGCACTACGGCGCGGGGCGTGCGGCTTCGATGACCGCGGCTCGCAGCAACTCCTCGCCTGTGCTGAATGTGGCGGCGATCTCGAGGGCGACGAGAGGGATGCCATCGAGGTCGAGCGAGCGGATCTTCACGAGGTCCTTGAGCGTCGTGACGGCGAGCCTTGCCCCGTGCTGGCGGCACGTTTGGGCCAGTGAAGCGATCTCCCCATCGCGATAGGCGTGGTGATCGGCGAAGGGCGTGAATGCCGCGACGTCGGCGCCGATATCCGTGAGTGTCGCGCGGAAGGCTGCCGGATTGCCGATCCCGGCGAAGGCGGCGATGCGACGGCCGCGGAGTCGCTCGAGGTCCTGTAGGTCGCCGGAGTGATCCCGGAGCGCGATCGGCCTATGGGTCGCCTCTGCCCAGACTGTGGGGGGCTGGCCGCCGCGGGCTGCGATCACGGCCTGCCTGATCTCCGCGCGTCGCTCGGCCGACACCGATGATGCGCGGGTGAGCACGACGGCGTGGGCCCGCCGGAGCGAGGTGGCCGGCTCGCGGAGCAGACCGCGCGGAAACAATCGGCCGCAGCCGAATGGATCGGTGGCGTCGATGGCCACGATGTCGAGGTCACGGGCGAGTCGGCGGTGCTGGAAGCCGTCGTCGAGCACGACCGCGGTGGCGGCCTGCGCGGCTGCCGCGTGCACGGCTGCTACGCGATCGCGGTCAGCGATATGGGGAACGCCCGGCACGACGATCGCCAACTCGGCCGCCTCATCGCTCACCTCGCCGGGGCGGGCGCCGTAGCCGCGGCTCACGATCGCCGGCCGGTGCCCCGCGGCCTGGAGCGTGCGGGCCATCCAGGCGACGAGCGGCGTCTTGCCGGTGCCGCCGAGCGTGAGGTTGCCGACCGAAATCACGGGAACGGGGCCGTGATGAACACTCGCGAGGCGGCGATCGTAGGCTGTATTTCGGATCGCCACTGCCCCGCGATACGGCACGGAAATGGCGGCGAGCACCGCACGCAGGGCTGCGGGGCCCGGGCCCCGCATGGAGCCGTCGATCAGGCGTTTGAACGTGTCGGCGTCGGGCAGGAACGACATGGAGCGGGCCGCAGGCGTCGGTCTGGGGGACTGAAGGCCCTCACGATACCAGTGGTTTCGCGAGGCCGTCGCCCCTGAATGCCGATATAATTCGAGAGTCACCCTTAGGCACAACGATGGCCACGGTATCCCCGAGCAGCGAGTCGTTGGCCGTGGGCTCCTGGTCCGCTCCCGGACCCGAGGGCTCGAAGTCGGATCGCTATCTCGCCCGGCGGCTCGCCGCTGCCGCCGCCGACTACAAGAGCGTGGCCGTGCTCACGTTCCTGCTGGCGGCGAGCGTGGCCGGCATGCTCTGGCTACTGCTCGGGATCGTCCTCGAGCACTGGGTGGTGCCGGGGGGGCTGCCAGGCTGGTTTCGCTGGAGCTGGCTCGGCGTGGCCGCGGTTGCACTCGCCGCCGCCGTGGGCCGCTGGGTCGTGCCCCTGCTGCGCTACCGCGTGAATCTCGTGTACGCAGCGCGGGCCATCGAGGCCGATCATCCCGACCTGCACAACGACCTCGTGAACGCCGTGCTCGTGAAGGCTCACGCCGATGCCAACGCGCATGCGGTGGTGCGGACGCTCGAGCGTCGGGCGGCCAAGCGGCTCTCGGCCGTGCCCGCCGAAGGGGTCATCGATCGGGGGCTCGCGCTCAAGCTCGCCGTGGCGCTGGCAGGCCTCGTGGTCGTCGCCTGCATCTACGAACTCGCGGCGCCGAAGAGCCTGCTCGTGTCGGCGGCGCGGCTCATCGCGCCGTGGGCCGGGGTCGCGCCGCCGGCGCGGGTGCGAATCGATCCGCCGCAACTCGCCTGGCGGCATCCCAACGCCGCGGCAGATGTGGGCGGGCCGGCGCATCCGCTCGATGCGATCGGTGGCACGGTCACGGTGGTGCGCGGCCGGCAGCTGGTGGTGACGAGCCGGGTGCGCGGACTCGATCGTGATGAGCGGGCCGACGTGGTCGTGACCCGCATCCGCGACGACGGTGCCCCCGACACGGCGACGCCTCCCTGGCGGGTGGCCATGGCGGCCGACGCCGAGGGGCGGCAGGTGGCGGTCCTGCCCGATGCGTCGCGGGGCCTCGATCATGGCCTCGAGTTCGTGATCACGGCAGGTGATGCGACCAGCGACCGGCTGCGGGTGGCCGTGGTCGACACGCCGGCGCTGCTCGTCCGCGAGGTGAAGTACGACTACCCCGGCTACACGCGACGGCCGTCGGAGACGCTCGCGTGGCAGGGGGATCTACGCGGCGTGGAAGGCACACGCGTGACGATCATCGCGGAGGGCAACCGGCCGCTCGACGCCGCCTGGATCGACCTCGGCTGCGACGGGAAGAAGGATGTGCCGCTCCGGATCAGTCAGCACGACCTTGCGCGGGCGACGGGGAGCTTTTCGCTACGGCTCAATGCCGATCGTACGGGGCCGGCTGCGAGTTCGTATCGGCTCGGCTTCGTGCCGCGCGGCTCGGGGGCGAGCGACCGTGAGGAAGTGGTGCTCGAGAAGCTCGAGCATCGGATCGAAGTGACGCCCGACCTGGCCCCCGAGGTGACGATCGAGGAGCCGCGGCAGCAGATGCTGCGGGTGCCCCCCGACGCGGCGGTCACGGTGCGGGTGCGGGCGCTCGACCCCGATTTCGCACTCACCCGTGTGGCGATCGAGACGCGGCTGAAGGGGGGCGAAAGCCAGCCTGAGATCCAGGTGTTTCGCGGCGAGAAGTCGGGCGTGCTAAAGATCGATGCGGCGGTCGTGCCGGCCGAGCAGGGAGCCGGTCCGGGGAGCGTGCTCGAGTATCGGGCCGTGGCTGTGGACAACCGGCCGGAGTCGCCGAACGTCGCGCGGACGGAGTGGCGGTCGCTCGAGATCGACCCGGATGCTCCTCCGCCCCCCGCCCCACGTCCCGACCCTTCCCAGCAGCAGCGTGAGAACCAGCAGCAACAGAACGGCGGCAAGCCGGACCAGCAGAAGCCGGAGCAGCAGAAGCCGAACGAGCAGCCGAATGGCAAGCGGCCTGATCAGCAGTCGGGTGGCGGCCAGAAAGAGGGCCAACAGGGCAGCAATCAGGGCGGCCAGCAGCCGGGGCAGCAGGGAGCCCAGGGGGGGCAGTCGGGATCGCAACAAGAGAAGGGGAATCAAGAGAAGGGGAATCAGGCGGCGCCGCAAGGTGCTGGCGGTGATCGGCAGCAGTCGGAAAAGCCGCAGGGCCCGAACGGTCAGGGTTCGCAGGGCAAAGGTGACCAGGGAAAGAACGAGCGAGGCAACGAGCAAGGGAAGGGTGAGCAGAAGGGCGAGCAAGGCAAGGGCGGCGGCGAGAAGCAGCGACCGGCGGAGCAGCCGCAGGCTGGCGGTGGCAAGCGGGGCCAGCAGCAGGAGAAGAACACCGTCGCCCACGACGGCACCAACGACGGTGAAGCGCTGGAGCGACTGCTCGACCATCGCCGGCAGGAGCGTGGCGAGCAGAGGGACGGTGGCCAGCAAAAGCAGCCTGCTGAGCAGCAGGGACAGCAGGGACAGCAGGGACAGCAGGGACAGCAGCAGGGCGAGAACTCACCGCAGAAGGGTGGGCAAAAGCAGAAGCCGCAGGACAGTGAATCGAACAAGCCAGACGGTCAGTCCGATCAGCATGAGCATGCCGACTGTCGGAACGCCGACGGCAAGCCGTGCGGAAAGCAGGGCTGTGCATCGTGCAAGGGTGGAGCGGCACAGGGGCAGAGCGGCGCGAGCGGGAATGGCGGTGCCGCGGAAGGTGGTGCGGCTGGCCAAAAGCAGTCCCAAAACGCCAAGGCCGCAGGGCAGAAAGAGGGGGCCTCCGGCCAGCCTGGCGATGCGGGAGGCGCTCAGGCGGGTGGCAAGGAGATGCCACCTGGCAACGCCGTGGGAGCTGGTGGCAAGGGAGGCGGTGATCAGGGGGCTCAGGCCGACAGCCCAGAGGCAGCGTCCCAGCGCAAGAAGATGGAATGGACCGACCAGGATCTGGCCCACGCCCGCAATGCCGCCGACCTCGCGCTCGAGCATCTGCGCGACGCGGTGAACGGCGGGAAGCGGGATGTGCTCGACGCGCTCGGCTGGACGCCGGAGCAGGCACGGGCGTTCCTCGAGCGTTGGGAGGCGATGCGGCGGCAGGCCGACACGGGCGACGCGACCGCGAAGGGGCGGTTCGAGCGGACGCTCCAGAGCCTGGGCCTCCGTCCCGACGGCGTCAGGAGCTCCCGCGACGTGCCCGCGGATGCCAAGGGGGGCCAGGTAGAGGGGCGGCGGAGCCGGCCACCGGCCGACTACCGCGACCAGTTCCGGGCGTTTCTCCAGGGTACGAGCGTGGGGGGCACGAGCGTGGGGAACGGCGCCGAATGAGCGAGGCCTTCGAAGGACCGCGGTATCTCGTCTCGTTCGGGCCGAAGCGGGTGCCGCACTGCTTCACCGATGTGCTCATCCTCGGGGGCGGTCTCGCCGGCCTACGGGCGGCGTTGGCCGTCGATCCCCGGCTCTCGGTGACGGTCGTGACGAAGGACGACCTCCGCAGCTCGTCGAGCCAGTGGGCCCAGGGGGGCATCGCGGGCGTGGTCGATCCCGAGGATCGGTTCGACAACCACGTGGCCGACACGCTCGTCGCCGGCGGCGGGCTCTGTCACGAGGACGTCGTCGATGCGGTCGTGCGCGAGGCGCCGACGCGGATCGCCGAACTCATCGCCTGGGGCACGCGGTTCGACGCCCGTAACGGTGCGCTCGAACTCGGCCGGGAAGGAGGCCATAGTCATCACCGGATCGTGCATGCGCTCGGCGACGCGACCGGCCGCGAGGTGATGCGGGCTGTGATCGAGCAGACGAGGCGGCTCGAGAACCTCTCCGTCTGGCCCGACACGTTCACGATCGATCTCGTGACCGACGCCGGCGGCTGCCGCGGCGCGATCGTGTGGAACCCGGCGCACGGCAAGACGATCGTCTGGGCTCGCCGCACGATCCTGGCGACCGGCGGCGCGGGGCAGCTCTATCGGGAATCGACGAATCCTCCCGGCGCGAGCGGCGACGGCATGGCGGTGGCCTGGCGGGCCGGGGCGGAGCTGCGTGACATGGAGTTCATGCAGTTCCATCCGACCGTGCTCTACATCGCCGGCGGCGCGCGAAGCCTGATCACGGAAGCGGTGCGTGGCGCCGGCGCCCACCTCGTCGATCGTGACGGCCGACGCTTCATGCCCGAGTTCGATCCGCGGGCGGAGCTCGCGCCGCGGGACGTCGTGTCGCGGGCGATCACGGTCGTGATGCACCGCACGCACCATGCGAGTGTCTACCTCGATCTCTCGCACCTCGACCCGGCAATGGTGCGTGAGCGGTTCCCGGGCATGGCCGAACTGTGCGCGAAATTCGGGCTCGATCTCGCCCGCGATCGCATCCCGGTGCGGCCCGGCGCCCACTACATGATCGGCGGTGTGACGGTCGACGCGGACGGTCGCACGAGCGTGCCCGGCCTGTTCGCGGCCGGCGAGGTCACGTCGAGCGGACTCCACGGCGCCAATCGTCTGGCGAGCAACAGCCTGCTCGAGGGGCTCGTGTACGGCGCCCGTGCCGGTGAGGCGGCGGCCGCTGAGGTGCTCGCGGCAGGAGGCGACGACTTCCGCATCCCGCCCCTCGCTCATCCGCGGCAGCCCGAGGCCAACGGCGAGGCAGCCGCAGCCCTCGACCTCGGCGACATCCGCAATTCGCTCCAGGCGCTCATGTGGCGGCACGTGGGCGTGGAACGCTCTGGCGAGTCGCTCACCGAGGCCCTCGACCTCGTCGAAGGCTGGTGCCGCTACGTGCTCCCGCGGCAGTTCGCTGCGCCGGAGGGCTGGCAGCTCCAGAACATGCTCGAGGTGGCCCGCCTCATGATCCGCTCGGCTCTCGAGCGTCAGGAGACCCGCGGCGTCCACTTCCGCGCCGATTTCCCGGACGCTGATCCCCGCTGGAAGAGCCACCTGAGCTGGCACCGCGGCACACCCGGCCCCCGCATCGAGCCCCTGGTTGGCGGCGCGTAGGGTGCGGGTTCGTCGTCCTGCGTGTGAAGCCGGCTCGGGGGCGGTACAAGTCGCCGCTGCGCGGTCTTTCAGATCGTCGCGGGACCTCGAAGACTCGGTCCAAATGCTCCTCGAGCTTGCACCGACCCCCTCGCCTCCCGCTCACCTTTGTTGCCGGCAATACGCCGTGAGGGGCTGCCCACTGCCCCGTCGCCGGCGTGTGGCGGCAAGCGAAGGCAGGATGCCGAGAGCGCAGCCGCCATCGAGCGAGCG